>QHBP01000318.1 GCA_003244175.1 Chloroflexota bacterium
CCAGAGCGCCCCGCAGGCCGCCAGGGTGAAGAGTCCGACGCTCGCATGCAAGACCGGACTGCCGCGCGCCCAGGTAAATGCGAGCAGCGCTCCCAGGATGGGGAGCACAAAGTAGAACGAAGCGGCTTCACGATGCGTCCAGCCCGCGGCGACAAGGCGGTGAAAGAGGAAGGTTCGGTGACCCGCAAAGATAGTCTCCCGGCGGAGAACGCGGCGGAGAACGGTGAAGCTTGCGTCAAAGATGATAGGCCACACGAGCAGCACCCCGGCAACCGCCACCCGGCGATCCGTCTGCGTCTCAAAGATTGCCAGAGCGGCGAAGCTGTACCCGAGGAAGGTGCTTCCAACATCCCCCATGAAAATTGTCGCGGGATGCCAGTTGTGTTTCAGAAATCCCAGACTGGTGGCCGCCAGGACCACGCCCAAAATCATCAGATGCGAGTGGCCCATGATTGCTCCCAGCACAAACCAGCCAAAGCCCGCGGCCACCGCCTGGCCGGCGGCGAGACCGTCGATCCCATCCATGAAGTTAAAGGCGTTGGTCAATCCCACAATCCACAGAAGCGACAGAACGATGCCTGCTTTGCCTAACGAAACAGTGCCCAACAGCGGCACCGTCAAAACCTGCCAATAGGTGAAGCCGAACATGAAGACTATGGCCGCCAGAGCTTGGATGCCCAAGCGAATCGGATAGGGCACGTGGCCGAGATCGTCCGCAAGGCTCACGCCGGCGAGAATGAGTGAGCCTCCGACGAAGGCGAGCACGTGTCGCTGGGGCATCGCCGAATCACCGAGTCCGTAGAGTAGCCAGGCAACGAGATTGATGCCGACCAGAGCGAGTCCCCCGCAGCTTGGGATGGGGATGGTATGTGAACTTCGCTCATTTGGCACATCGACGACATTGCACGTCAGCGCAACGCGACGAATCAAACCGACAGCCAGCCACGACGCTGTCGTCGCCGCGCTGAAGAGGAGGAGCAGGGTGACGTCATCGGTCACGAGCGCGCCTCCAGACGTCTAGACGCCCGGCCGAGCGCATGCGGCTGCAGCTTCGGATGTGTGGCATTCGTTCCGCATTACTCCAGCAGAATACGTCAATGGGACCCTGCTTCTATCCCCCAATTGAGCGATTCGGACGCGTCCCTGGCGTGGCTGTGCACCTAGTTCGCAGCGATGCCGGGGCCCGTTCCTTCTTCGTCAGGAAGTAGATTCTGAAATGCGGAGACGGCGTGCTCCACCGTGTACGCACGCTGGTAGGCCGCAAACGCGCGCGCTCCCATCTCCTCTGCCAGCATTGGGCTCGATGACAAAGTTCGTATGGCGGAAGCCAGCTCTTCGACATCGCCGGGCACCGCGACGAGGCCGCATCCCTCTTCCCGGATCACCATCGCGATTTCGGAAGCAGCCGGGACCTGGGCGACGACGGGCCGGCCAAAGGCCAGGATGCCGTAGAGCTTACTGGGCACGGCGACCCCCTCCATGCTCGCGCGCAAGGACACAAGAGCAGCGTGACAACATGACAAAGTCTCGTTCAGCTGATCTCTTGGCACGAACGTGAGCCATGTGACGTTTCGAAGTCCAAGCTCGCGCGTCAGCTCTTCGGCTGCCTGCCGGCGCCGGCCTTTTCCTATAAACAAAAAGTGGATCCTAGCGTCATCACGGAGCTGGTCGGCGGCACGGACCAGGGCGTCGATGTCGTGAAGCAATCCCATGTTGCCCGAATACTGCACGACGAACTTATCGTCAAGACCGAGCCTCCTTGCCAGATCGTTCTCTCGAAACGAGACGGGACGTGATACCTCGGCAGCGCTCCAATGGGGGATGTACCTCACTCGCCATGCGTCGATACCGTAAGCGCTCCGCAGGACTGGAATCATGTCTCGCCCCAAAACGCCAAGTCTCGCCGCGGATCTATAACTCACGCCATTGAGATGCTTCCAGGCCCGTGTCAAAGGCGAGCGCGGCGACAGTTTCCCCAGGGCGATCAGGGCCTCGGGAAAAAGGTCGAGGAACATGTAACCGTAGCGAAAGCCGGCAAGTCGAGACGTCGCCCAAAGCAGGTGAGCACAAAATGGCGGACTTGTGACCCCAAACACGAAGGTTTCTCGGTTCACACCCAAAAGCTTCCAAGCGGCATGGACCAAGAAAGACCCATACAGAACCGCCCTTCCGGCCAATCGATGCTTGTTCTTGATGTGGAAACCACAGCGGTGAATGGAGATGCCGGCCAGTGTTTCGTGTCGTCGGATGTCCGCACCCGAATTCCTTGGTACTCCCATGGGAAAACCACAGAGAACTGTGATTTTCGTGCCGCGTTGCGCAAGACGGACCATCAGGTCCGTGAACAGCTGACTGGCCGCCTGGTCGTCGGGATAGAAGTCCAGACAGACGAACACGACCTCCCTCATTTTGCGTGGCCCTCAGAGAGGCGAGTGGGCCGTCCGCGCGCTCCGCGCATCACACGGCGGCGGCTGTGGGTACGCGCTCCTGCTCGTAGATCCAGCGATAGGTTCGTTCGAGTCCTGCGCGCAGCGAGACGGATGGCTCCCACCCCAGTCGCTCCTCGATCATCGCGTTGTCGCTGTTGCGCCCTCGCACGCCCTGAGGCGCGGTGAGATCGTAGACGCGGCGCAGCCTGACCCCCGCGATGTCCTCGACGATATCGACGAGCTGATTGATCGTCACCAGCTCGCGGCTACCGAGGTTGACGGGCTCCTCGATGTCGCTGTGCAGAATGGCCTGCGTGCCATGGAGACAATCGTCAATGTACATGAAGCTACGCGTCTGATTGCCGTCGCCCCAGATCGTGATCTCGCGTCGACCCGACAGTTTCGCCTCGATCACCTTGCGGCAGATCGCGGACGGGGCCTTCTCACGTCCGCCTTTATATGTCCCGTACGGGCCGTATACGTTGTGGTAGCGGGCCACGCGTGTGGTGAGCGCGAAGTCCTCGCGAAAGTGCCGGCACAGACGCTCGCTGAAGAGCTTCTCCCATCCGTAGCCGTCCTCCGGCATGGCAGGGTAGGCATCGCACTCGCGAAGTGCCGTCACATCGGGATCGGTTTGCTTGTCCGCGGCGTAGACACAGGCGGAAGACGAGTAAAAGTAGCGCTGAACGCCAACGTCACGAGAGGCCTTCAGCATGTGCGTGTTAATGAGCACCGACAGCATGCAGAGTGCTTTGTTGCTTTCGATGAAGCCCATGCCACCCATGTCGGCGGCGAGATTGTACACATGGTCCGTGCATTGGACGGCGTCGTAACACGCGCAACTCTCTCGCAAATCGAGCTGAAGATTTTCGACGCCGGTATGCAGTTGATGCCACTGGGGAAACGGCTTGATATCGACGGCTCGAACATGGCCGTAGCCCCGAGTCCGGAGGTCTGCCACCAGATGCCCGCCGATGAAGCCGCCGGCGCCAGTGACCACAACGCCCTGTCCGGACATCCCTCTCTCCCCGCTGCCGGTGCGCCACATCACAGTAGAGCCGGCCTCAGCTACCCGCAGCGCCCGCGTCGGACGCGAACAAAGCTACACGGTAGATGTAGCGCGGGAGCCAGGGCGCAAGCATCCCTCATTTGTGTGATTTAGCCGCTGGGCCAGTGTCACTGGCCGGCACCCGTGGCCGAAGAAATCCTCAGCACGCTTGTCTCTTTCACGCACGCGCGGGAACGCCTACGGCGTCCCGCTATCCATGACGGCGGTCAGCGGCTCCCCCTGCGGTGGCTGCACTCGTCGCGTCCGCCCGGATGACAGGCCACTAAACCACGCGTTGATGCGCGGCTGGGCGCGGACCTCCAGAAGGTAGGCCAACGGGAGTACGAGCGCCATGGCGAGTAGCAGGCGAGCTATGCTCGATACGTGCGTCACGGCAGAGAGGTACGCGAGAACGGGGTAGTGCAAGACGTACAGCGCGTATGATACGGGTCCAAGTGCCGCCAGCGGCCCGAAAGTGAATCGGAATCCAGGAAAACGCAGCTTGTACCAGGTGATTCCCGCGGTCAGCAAGAGCAACGCGGCGCCGACGTGCCGCACCTGCAAGATCGGAGCGGTTCCCCACCGTAGATGCACGCCGTGGTGATGCGCCACCACGATCCCCGTCGTCCAGGCGACACACAGCAGACCGAGCATGAGGACGGTCGGGCTCTGGCGCCGCCACGTGACGGCGCCGCGATCGACGTACTCCCGCGCGCACTCCGCGCCCGCCCACCAGGTGAGAAAGTAGCCAAGGAAGAGGCACAGCTGATTTGGAAAGCGCTGATAGATGGCGCAGCCCGTGAGCGACAGCGCGAAGACCACATACTTCTGGGACGAAGCAGAGCGTTGGAGGCGCGTGGCGAGGACGAAGAACATCATGTAAAACCACCATTCGTAGGACAGGGACCAGAGTGGCGCGTTGCCTCCGAACGGATCGAACCACACGCCCGGCTTCAAGGAACTCACATCCTGGAGCATCAGCAGATTGCCGGCCAGCTGACCCACCGCCGGAGCGTAAAGCTGTACGAATCTCTTTCGACTTCTCGCGCTCGCGGATTCGTCCGGCATGTTAATCGGATTGTCGACTACACGCGCTGTCGCGGCTGCCCCCCATCCCCTCAACTTGGGTCTGACGTCGCCCTCCTCCAAAGCTCGAAAGGACGCAACAGCACTATGTACAGCAGCGGTCCGCGAGATAAATCCCGCAATTGCGCTAGCTAGCTAGCTATGACGTACCAATGCTCCCGTTTCGTAGCTTCGACCTTTAGGCCGAGATTTCCGACGCCGCTGCGAACAACGGTCCGGTGCTCGTGCGTATTCTGCGCCATACATACGTATCTGCCCTTGACCTGGCCTAAAGGCCAAAGCTGCGGAGAAGGCGCGCATGAGTCCGATCACTTTGGCAGACTATAGGCAAACAGCCGCCCACTCTGATCCGTGATGAAGAGCCGGTGATCGGCCACCATCGGGTACTGCCAGTGGATGTCGCCGATGTCGGTAGAACGCCACAGTAGCGACCCAGTCGATGGGTTCAAAGCGCGCATCTCCCCGCCGCGTGCGACGTACAGCACGCCCTCCTTGATCACCGGCGTCGAGCCGCCGGATCCATCCAGCCAGACACGGTCCAGTCGAAACCTGCCGCCGGCTTCGGTCACCACTCGATAGCCGGCAACTCCCGAGTCGTTTGCGACGAAGTCCCAGGCGCGGCCGTCGGGCGAGCGCCAGACCGCGGGCGCGGTCAGCACCT
>QHBP01000183.1 GCA_003244175.1 Chloroflexota bacterium
TGGCGCACCTGGAGGGATTCGAACCCCCGCCCCCCAGTTCCGAAGTTTGGTACCACGCATTTTCGCTCACGTTCACGATGATCCGTCCCTGTTCGCTGCCGCTTCTCCAAGCCGATTGTTTTGGCCTGTCCGACAGCGGCGAATAGGCGCGGTTGCCGGCGAACATCGATTTTTGTGGTCAAATTGTGGTCAATGGGTCGGCATCTGGCGATTGCCCACAGGCCCCGTTTGGACCGTGCCCTGGGAGTGGCGTCGCGTCCGCTGGAACTGACCGTTATCATGCTGAGGGACGAAGAAAAAAAGGCAGAAGATGGCCGCGTGAGACCGGCGCGTCTGGCGGATATTCTCTATCCGCTGGATGGTACCCATGCGGGTTGCAGGGGCAAGGCGCGTCGCACTCGCGGACTCTACCTTGGTCTGGCCGGGGGATTGTCAAGAAGGCAACGACACGAGGGGTGGGACGTCCGTGTATCAGATTGCGCATCTCCGCGAGCAGGGACAGGACATGATCATCGTCCCGCTCGAGAGCAATTTCGGATGGCAGACAGACGTTGACCAAGAGCGGACGGTATCGTACCTCCAACCATGCGCTGCGAGCGCGGGTCTCGCCGGGACGGTGGTACCGGTTTGGGATGCTGGTGGTGGGAGGATGGCATTCAGAGCTCCTGGCCCTTGGCATCCCTTCTTCAGCAGCATCAACCTTCAAGAGGTCGCGGCAAACCTCAACAAGACTCTGACCTGTCCGTAAGCAGTTCGAAGACGCCTGAAGGTTGCTCAGCGTCTCGCGGCCAAACTGACGCGGGTTACCGATTGGGCGATCTTCGCGCGCCTCCACCGGCCAGAGTCGAGTGCCGTTCACGCGGAAGCGGTGCGGTCGACCTGTACGAGCAATGACCGGGATGTCTTCGTCGCGGTTGCCGAAGGGCGTCCGGTGGGGTTTGCCGCCGTTGCGCTCAAC
This sequence comes from Chloroflexota bacterium, assembly GCA_003244175.1. Taxonomy (GTDB): domain Bacteria; phylum Chloroflexota; class UBA5177; order UBA5177; family UBA5177; genus QHBP01. Next base: position 959 of record QHBP01000183.1, read on the forward strand.
GCGTTCCACGAGCGAATGGGTGTCGTGGACATCATTGCCGTCGACCCTGATTACCAACATCGCGGCATCGCGACGCGGCTGAGGCAACCGTCGGCCGAGCATATGCGCACTCACGGAATGGACATCGCAGCCGTCGGAACTGGCGGCGACGAGGGGCACAGACCCGCTCGCGGTCTCTACGAATCGCTGGGCAATACGGCGCTGCCCGGCGTCAGGTACCTGAAGCTCCTCAACTGACGGCGGGCCAAACGCGTCGGCTGCTCGAGTGTGCGGGAACGTCCCTTGAGCTTCTAGCGCCGGGCCAGAGGGGCCAGTGCGGCGCTTATGACCGGATCGCCGGGTGTCCAGTCTAGGTTTGCGTAGGGAAGGGGACTCTAGGCAGGACATCCGGGGCGATCCGAATCAGACGCTTGCCGAGATTCTCGCCGCGGTACAGCCCTGCGATCGAACCCGGTGCCTGCTCGATTCCGTCGAGGATGTCCTCTCGATAGCGGATCTGTCCGTTGCGCACCCAGCTCTCGAGGTCCCGCAGCGCCTCGGGACCGCGCTGAACATGGTCAAAGATGAGAAACCCCTGCATTCGCGCGCGTTTGACGAGAAGATGACGCTCGACCCGTGGTCCCTGGGGTGGCGGATCCCAGCTCGCGATGGACGCCGTGCCGCAGATGACCACCCGTGCCCCGACCGCGAGACGCCGCATGACGGAATCGCTGATAGGGCCGGCCGTGTTGTCGAAATAGACATCGACGCCCTCAGGCAGGCAGCATCGAGTGCTGACTCAAAATCGTCAGCCCCGTAATCGACGGCGGAGTCGTAGCGGAACTCCTCGCGACACACACGCACCTTGTCAGGCCCGCCAGCAATGCCGACGGTACGGCACCCCTTGATCTTGGCGATTTGACCGACGCATGACCCGACCGCTCCCGCTGCCGTCGACACGACCGCGGTTTCGCCCGCCTTGGGCTGGCCAATCTCCAGGAGGGCGAAATAGGCGGTCAGACCATTGAGGCCGAGGATGCCAAGCGATGTCGAGATGGGCAAGCCTGAGCCGCCGACCTTGCGCTCGATCGCCTCGGCGTCCACCACAGCGTACTCCTGCCAGCCGAACATGCCAGTCACGTACTCGCCTGGGTGGAAATCAGAACTTCGCGACTCTTCGACGCGCCCGACGGCTAGCGAGCGCATGACCGCACCAAGCGCCACAGGCTCGGAATAGTTGGCGACCGCGCTGACCCAACCGCGCATCGCGGGATCCACCGACAGGTAGATATTGCGCACCAGAACCTGACCACTCGACGGTTCCGGCACAGGCGCCTCGACGATCTCGAAGTGCTCCGCCTGGGGAATGCCAGACGGCCTGGACTTCAGTCTGACCTGCCGGTTCACTCGCTGATGCACAGCTAGTACCCCCCCCCGTGCACTCTAGCAGGCGGCAACCAGTTTTATGCACTGGTTGCAGAGCGCCGGTCATTGTTCAGCGATCTGATCCAACCGCAGGCCTCTTAGGTGCGAGAGAGAAATCGGCCACTGGAAGCGGAATTGGGCGGTAGCGGGACGGACTTTCGAACGGCGCCCGTACTAGATCGCCGCCTTCTGATGATCAGTGTTCTGTCGTAATTCTGGTCAAATCGTGGTCAAGCCGACTGGATGTCTGGAAAAAGTCATCAAGCAAGCGTCGAGTTTTGGCTCGCGCAAGCGCAAGCTTGGCCCCGAGGTTGGAGGTCCCGACACCCAGTTCGGGTGACTGAGTGTCGGTGGATGCATTTTCCGGTCGTGGGCGGACACGAGCGAACAGTGGCGCACCTGGAGGGATTCGAACCCCCGACACCCAGTTCCGAAGACTGGTGCTCTATCCGCTGAGCTACAGGTGCGTGCCCACGATTGTAGCCAAAGCGGGTTTAGGCGGCATGCAGAGGAACCAACGTGAAGGGAAGCGTCTCGTAGGGCGCCAGACCGGCGAGCGCACGCATAGCCTGCTGAACCGTCGCGGCTGATACCGCTTGTCCGTAGGCGGTACGCGCGTCCGGCGCCGGCTGCAGCCGGTTCAGCACGCGCTGCACCTCGTACATGCGCCGCACCTGTGGCAGGTCGCGGAACCCCACGAGATACGCCGGAATGCCGACCGATCCGGGCACGGCACGCGCCGGGAAATAGACGCGCATTCCGAGTAGGCCGTGCTGCAGGATGACGTGCGTGTAAGCAACGCTGGCGGAGGTGGGTTCTCCCACGAGGTGAACCATGCGTCCGAAGCTCACGTCCGACTCGGCCACCTCGAGGACATCGGTTACGCCGTCGGGAAGCGCCGGCCGCCAGATGATAACGTCCGGGCCGTCAGGCAACCCGTCCACGGAGAGGTCACGCAATGCCTCCCAGAAGGCATCGGGGATAGGATTGTCGTCCATGGTGCATGCTCACGGTTGCGTTGATTGTGTGGAACGGGCGGGGTATTTATTGAGGGCGTCGACACCGGTTACCTGGTTTCTTACCAGATACACGCCTCACGTCGCCACATCAAATTGCACGTGCCGCGCCTCTTATCGGGCACCTTTTCACCGTAACCGTGTGGTAGCTCTGTGTCAAAAGTCATTGCAGATCGGTACACATCGAGCGAGACGAGCTCCCCCACGTGGCAGCGCTGCGTGAAGTCGAGGAAGAGACAGGGCTGTGTGCTATTTCCGTGAGCGTTCTCATGGCACTGATAGAATTACATTATGTCTTCTGGTGCCCGGTGGCGGATGGTCTATGCCACCGATGATGGGGAACTGCGAGAAGACCGTTCGCTTCTCGCGTTGGGAGCCAGCGGTCTTCGCTCGGTCCCTCTGGGTCGCATGATTCCCCTCCCCGACGGCGCCACGCTGGCGTTTCTTCCCGGTTGCGTACCTTTGGGCCGCGCGTCGACCGGAGAGATTTCGAGACCGATGGGTGACGGTGCCCGGCCGGTGGCGGCACTGCTGCCCACCGGCTACACGCGTCTGCTGACTCCTGCGTACGAGAAGGAGCCGAACGCGCCGCACGTCCCGCTTTTCGGGTACACGGCGGTGGGTGGCTTGCACGGTCGCCTGTTCGCCTCCGCACTGCCCCTGGATCCCGGCGCTTCCTGGAATCCCACCGACTACAACACCCCTGACCTACCGCAACTCGTGCACGACCGGATCGAGGAGGAGCCGAACAATCGACTCCTCGCCCATCACGGGCACTGCGCCACGGAATACGGATGTTACACGGCGCAGAACCTGTTCTACCACCGTGATGAGATGGCGATTGCGGTGTCTGTCGCATGCAACGCCTCCTGTGTTGGATGTATCTCGGAGCAGCTCGACGACATAACGGCGCCGCACGACCGCATCGCCTTCACCCCGACCGTCGACGAAATCGTCTCATTGGCACTTCCGCATTTGATCGAGGCCCCAAACGCGATCGTAAGCTTCGGCCAGGGATGTGAAGGCGAGCCGCTGCTGCGGGCACCGCTGATTGCTCGCGCCATCGAGCGTCTTCGACGCGAGACGGATCGCGGGCAGATTCACATCAACACCAACGGGAGCAGCCCTGGCGCTCTGCAGCTTCTCATCGACGCCGGGCTCGACAGTGTCCGCGTCAGCATGTTCTCGGCGCGCGAGGCTCAGCACATTGCCTACTACGGTCCGCGCAACTATGGGCTTGAGGACATGGTGGATTGCCTGCGAGCGGCGCGCCACCAGGGACTTCATACGTCGGTCAACTTACTGACCTATCCCGGCTTCACGGACTGCCGGTCCGAAGTGCAGGCGCTCGTCGAGTTTCTCAGGCGCGTAGAGGTCCAGATGGTGCAGGTGCGGACGCTCAGCATGGATCGAGAGCTGCTCCACGAAAAGGTGGGCTTTCCCGACGAGCAGCCAATCGGCGTCGACAACCTCCTGACCGTGTTGAACACGGAAATGGCGGGGATGGCTCTGGCCAGTCACACTCCCTTCGTAGGGGTTTTCGTAGGGGGGGCTCGTGCATACGTTCCTTGACGAGGCCGCCGTGTTCGTTCAAGCGGGTAGCGGCGGCGATGGAGCCATGCACTTCCGCCGGGAAAAGTACGTTCCTCTGGGTGGCCCGGATGGGGGCGACGGTGGACATGGGGGAAGCGTTGTGCTGCATGCCGATCGGGGCCTCAACACGCTGTTCGCCTTTAAGCGCAGGCGCCGCTTCGTCGCCGAATCGGGTAGCCCCGGAGGTCCCGCCCGGATGCACGGCAGAAGTGGCCCGGCCCTCGTGATCCAGGTCCCTGTCGGAACCGTGGTTCGCGACCAGCAGACCGGCGAGCTACTGGGTGATCTGACTGAGAATGGCCGGATGCTTGACATTGCCAAGGGCGGCAAGGGAGGCTTGGGAAACGTCCACTTCAAGTCGTCGACCAATCAGGCGCCACGATTCGCGGAAAAGGGAGAGCCCGGACAGGAGCGTTGGCTCGAGCTGGAGTTGAAGGTCCTGGCGGACGTTGGAATCATTGGCCTGCCAAACGCCGGCAAGTCGACCTTGCTGTCGGTGATCAGTGCCGCCCGTCCCAAAATCGCGGATTATCCGTTTACCACTCTGTCCCCGAATCTGGGAGTTGTTGAGGCTGACGACTATTCGTTCGTGGCGGCGGACATCCCGGGGTTGATCGAAGGCGCGCATCTGGGCGTGGGACTGGGTCACGAGTTCCTGCGGCACATCGAGAGGACGCTCGTTCTCGTTCACGTCGTGGATGGCAGCGGGCCCGATCCCACGGTCGCTCTCGACCAGGTAAACGCCGAGCTGCGCCAGTATGATGAACGCCTTTTCGAGAAGCCGCAGATCGTCGCCGTCAACAAGATGGATCTGCCCGAGACGCTCGAGCATTGGCCGGAGTTGGACAGAACCTTTCGAGACAAGGGCTTTCACCCGATGCTGATCTCAGCCGCCACGCGCGAGGGACTGTCAAAACTGGTGTACCGTATCTCGGACCTTCTGCGCACGGAGGTCGAAATCCTGTCCGACGAGCAGGTTCGCGAATCTCCACGCATCACCGTGCCCCCTCCTCCCGACTACTTCGAGGTTGAGCGCAAGCGCAAGACGTTCTACGTGCATGGGGAAACGGTGGAGCGCCTGGCGGTAATGACGGACATGGAGTCGGATGAAGCGGTGTACCGGCTGCAGAAGCGTCTGCGGCGAATAGGCGTGTTCTCGGCGCTGGAGAAGGCCGGCATCACCGAAGGAACCCGAGTGCGGATCGGGGATGTCGATTTCCACTGGGATTCGACGTACGAGCCTCAGGTCAAGCCGGAGCGCAGTGCACCGCGACGGGAGAGCTAAACCTCGAAAAGCTTCTGAAAGTCGCCGTCGAAAATCTGTAAGAAGAGATGCATGTCGAGGACATCGTCCGTGCCGACGGGGTCCATGGCGCCGAACAACTCTTCCTCCTCGTCGGAGACATCTTTCAAGAGTGAGCCGGCATTTGCGGACCTCATCGTGACCCAAAAGAGCTGTTGGTGGCGGCAGCTGGTGCAGCGAGCACTGATGATCCACAGTTCTTGATCTTTGGCGGCTAAACGGACGTGATTGCGATCAAACGTCTGCCGGCAGACACGACAGCGGCGAGCGCTGATCAGCTTTTTGAGGAGCCGCTCCTGGCCCGCCGGAAACTCTGCCATGCTAGGCGTCCGGCCGGCGTTCACCCTCTTCCTGGGTGAACAGCTGGTTGACGAAGTCCCGGTAGACCTCGAGACGGTCGTCCTCTTCCGTGGGAAGGGTGATGGCAGCCTGATCCAGTATGGAATCCTCGACGAAGACCGGGATCTCGGCGCGAACGGCGAGTCCAATCGCGTCACTGGGACGTGCGTCAATCTCCACCCGTTCGTTCTGCGAGTTCAGCAACCCTACGCGTGCATAAAAAACTTCGTCGGTGAGGTCGGTGATGCTGATATCCGCCACGTGTGCACCCAGCTCATCTATAACCGACTTCAAGAGGTCTGCGGTCAAGGGCCGGGGAGCCTTCTCACTCTGCAGTTCCATGGCGATAGCGGTCGACTCGGGAAGCCCCACCCAAATGAGGAGGTACCGTTCGAGCTTTTCGTCCTTCAAGATGACCACTCGTTGGCCATTGGTCAGGTTCATTCGGACGCTCTCGACCACAACTGGAATCAGCATGTTCCCGAACCTCTACTCTTTCCCAATACGAGGTCATTCTACACCCGCCTTTGGAAACTGGTAAAGCATTCAGCAGTGCGATAGACCGGGCCTCGGTGTGAAGAACGAAGGACGGACAGGGCTCTTCGGTCGGACTTAGCCCCGCGTATTTCCCACCGGAATGGCGAAGCTCATGCGTGGTCGCACTCGCCATCAGTCAATGTTAGTTGGCCACAATCTCCTGAATCGGATGGATCCCCAACGCGCGTCCCGTCTCATCGTTGAGATCGATCAACACCGCGCAGAAAAGGACAGGCCCGCTCCCAACCTCGAACCGATGGTACATCTGCGTGAGGTGGCGCTGGATGACGGCTGCAGGCTCCACTCCAATGACAGACTCCCGCGGGCCCACCATCCCCACGTCGGTGATGTAAGCGGTGCCCTTGGGCAGCACTCTCGCGTCCGCTGTCGGGACATGCGTGTGTGTCCCCACGATGGCGCTCACGCGTCCGTCCAGGTAAAAGCCCAGAGCTTGTTTCTCTCCGGTCGCCTCCGCATGCAGGTCGACCAAGACGTGGCTCTTCCCCTTGAGCTCCGTCAGCGCGGTGTCCATGGCGCGAAACGGATCATCGAGGGGACGCATGAAGACGCGTCCTTGCACGTTGACGACCACAAGGTTGACGGCCCCCACCGCTACCTCGCGAACACCGAGTCCCGGCGCTCCCGGCGGATAGTTGATCGGGCGCACGATAGGTACATCCTCGGCGAGATACTCGAGTGCCTCGCGCTGATCCCAGACGTGATTCCCCGTCGTCAAGAGGGCGATGCCCAGATCGAACATCTCCCGAGCGGTATCGCGGGTGATGCCGGCTCCTCCCGCCATGTTTTCTCCGTTAGCCAGCACGACGTCGGGTTGATACGTCTCGCGGAGGCGGGGAAGAAGACGCCGGACCGCTTTACGGCCCGGCTTCCCGACGATGTCTCCGATGAAGAGGATGCGCACTACTTCGCGTAGTCGACGACCCGGGTCTCACGAATGACCATGACCTTGATCTGGCCCGGATACTCCA
>QHBP01000013.1:0-2885 GCA_003244175.1 Chloroflexota bacterium
ATTGATCTCCGCCCGGCGCCGTCCGGGCCGACTCCAGGTCCCACTCCCCTTTGGCCTGACCCGCTCGATCCGCGCGTCCACCGCTTGGATGAGCGGGGAGCCTGATACCGGAAGCACGATGTCCTATCCAACCACAACAGGAGGTTTGACATGTCCCAAATGACCGTGTTCAAGAGTTTCGCCGAGCTCGCCAACGCGCTCGATCTCGACGCACTGTCGGCAGAACCAATCCCCGATGAATCGGTCGATCGGGTATTGCCGGAGCCGGCCGCCATTCCACCATCCCACCTTGCCGCGCTCTTGGAGGAGTTGCAGAGGGCCGGGGCTACCCTGACCGCAATTGCCCGGCGAGACGAGGAGGCGCGGGCCGAGGCATTTCGCGACCTGGAGCGGCATGACGCGCTCCTGGCCCGACTGCGTGAGGCGGAACGAGCTCGAGACCAAGCCAAGCAGGTACGACGCGAGGCCGAGGCACTCGGCAAGCAGGCCTTTTCTGACGAGGCGCGGAAAGAGGCGACCCGGATCGTGAGCATCACAGTCCAGGCCGAGGTGGCAGCCACCGATGCCGTCGTCTACTGGCAAGAGGAGGTCGAGAGGTTGGCAGCCCAGCTCGATCTGGAGCGGCTGCTGGCCGAGCGGTGCCGGCGCGAGGAGGTCGACAAAGCAAAAGCCGCCGAGGCCGAACGGGCCAGGCGGCTTGCCGGAGCCCTCGCTCGCGCGCGTTCGGCGCTCGAAGCGGGTCGATTCGAGGAGGCGAAAGGACTGCTGGGGGCCGTCACGAGCGAGAACCCGTGCAATCCTGAGATCACTACCCTCAAAACCATCATTGCTCAGCGGGAGCTGACGGTCAGGGTGGACGCAGTCGAGGAAGCACTCTGGGAGGCGCGCCGGCTGTATCGTCATGATTCCGCTGCCGCGGTGGCGCACTTGGAAGCGCTCAATCTCGATGGACTACCCGAACCTGTCGCCCGCCAGGTGTTTGGAGAATGGGCGCGAGCGTGCTCCCGACTCTGTCAGGAGCGAGGCATCACCGAGCCGCTTCGCTATGCCCCGGATCTCGGCCGGGGAGCAGTGATCACGCGTGAGTCACCAGACGGTCCCTACATCGTCGTGACCGCCCTCGGCATGGGACCGGATTGGCAAACGGGGAGCACCGTTGGCGAGCGCCAGGTTCGCCGAGCTCGTCCGCTGCGATAGCACGTTGGGACCGCGGCCTCCGGCACACGTCCGGAGGGGGCCTATCCCTCGGCGCGCTCTTCAACCGATCCTGGAATCTCGGTTCAGTGGACGACCTAGGCCCGTACGATCGCGCCACGGTGAACCTGTGGGCTCGGAGCTACGCGGAACTGAGCCGGCATACGGACCATGGCCACCTGTTTGAAGCAGCGGTCCATGCAGTCCTGGTCGGTCTGCGTCAGTACCACCAACGGGCATCACTCTTTGCCGGTTACGAGACGGAGGCGGCCGTCGACCTTGCCCTGATCCGCAATCTCTTGCCGAGTCAGATCTCCGACGAGATGCTGTGGAGGACGCGCGACGCGGCCTTCCACCTCCGATGGGTCGAGGTCGCGGGGTCCGCTTAGCAGAATGCTCGACCTCTCTCGGGTCAGCCCTGAGCAACGTCAGGCCGTGCTGGCGCCGGACGGGCCTCTGCTCATCGTGGCTGGTCCCGGCTGCGGCAAGACTCTAGTCCTCGCGGCGAAGATCGCCTACCAGGTCACTTGGCGGCAGATTCCGCCGACAAAGATCCTTGCCCTCACCTTCGCCACGAAGGCCGCCCGGGAGCTGCGAGGGCGATTGTACTGCCTGCTTGGGGACGAGGGGAGCAGGGTGGACGTTAGCACCTTCCACGCCTTTGGGCTCCGAATCGCTCGGCAATGGAGCGACGAGCTGGGGATGGGGTCGGGGCCGCCCGATGTGTACGGGCAGAGAGAGGTGAACGCCGTCCTTCGCGAGGTCGCGACGAACCTTCAGATCGACCTCGATCGGCACGAGCTGACCGAGTTGAGCACCCGGTTGGAGCGCCTGCGGCTGGGAGGCAAGAGACCGGTGTTGGAGCGAGATGATCTGCAGCCGATAGCCGATGCCTACGAGGACATCCTGCTTCGCCGTAGCGCGGTCGACTGTCCCTCCATGCTTGCGTTGCCGCTCCAACTCTTCATCGCGCATCCGGATGTGCAGCGCCTCTGCCAGGATAGCTACCGGGTCGTCCTGTGCGATGAGTTTCAGGACATCTGTGCCAGCCAGTACGCGCTGCTCCGCTCTCTCGCCGCGCGGCACCGTAACCTGGTTGTGGTCGGCGATCCTCAGCAAACCATGTACGGCTGGCGTGGTGCCGACACCCGCTTTCTGGACGAGCTCCGGTTCGACTTTCCCGAAACGCGAGTCATGAATCTCCACCAAAACTTCCGCTCAACGCGGCAGATCGTCGATTGTGCCAATGCCATAAGCGCCGCCCTTCCGGACAGCAGGGCGCTCTGGACCGACAACCCTTTCGGTGCGGCAATCCGTGTCCATGTCGCGACAGATGAGGGAGCCGAGGCTGCGTTCGTCGTGGACGAGATCGAGCGACTCGTGACCGGGCGCATCATTGACCGGCTGGACGAGGTCGCGATCCTGTATCGGACTAACTGGCAGGCGTCGCCGTTCGCGGTCGCGCTGCGAGCGCGAGGACTGCCGTACTCGTCCACGCTGCGGGACATTGCCAAACGAGACGACGGAGATCTCTGCTCCTCGCGCGCCGGGCCGCAGCGTGATGAGGAGGTGGCCTGTGAAACGGACGAGACCGCGGGAGTACGACTCAGCACCATCCATCGAGCCAAGGGCGGGGAGTGGAGGGCGGTGTTCGTGGTCGGCATGGAAGAAGGCCTCCTGCCACACGCGCG
>QHBP01000013.1:2966-3435 GCA_003244175.1 Chloroflexota bacterium
GCTTTCTTCGCGGTCTCCCGCTCCATCATGTGAAGCGGACGGCGTGATCGCTCAGACGGAGGTGAATGATGAGACGGATCGACGTGGAAGCGCTGAAGCGCGATCATCGGGTCGAGGAGATCATCGAGAGGTACGGCATAGAGCTGCGGGCGGGTGGCCGCGCCCTGCTTGGTCGCTGTCCTTTCCACGATGATGGTGGTCGCCCAAACCTCTACGTCTACCCTAGTACGAAAAGCTGGTACTGCTACCGCTGCAGCGTCGGCGGCGACGTCATCAGCTTTGTGGAGCGCATCGAGGGTGTCGGATTTCGCGATGCAGTAGCGCGACTAACCGGCGAATCGCAGAGAGCGACGGAGGCAACGCAACGTCCGATGCGCGGGCCAAAGTCACGCGAAAGTCATCGCCCAGCATGGGAACCGGACGAGCGAGCCTGTCTTGCGGCTGCTGTCGAGCTGTACCACAATCACTT
>QHBP01000388.1:0-4538 GCA_003244175.1 Chloroflexota bacterium
TGATGACGACCACATGTTTGATCTTGTGGATGCCGTCGGCGGCGCTGTTCGTCGCCTGGGATCGGGTCATGCTTGCAAAGCTTGCGCCGAGAGCCAGGACAGCGGCGGCCACACCAATGACCGCTACTCGGATCTTCCTCATGAAACGAATCCTTCCTCGTTAGTAAGACGGGCCGCGCTGGGCCTGTCTTCGAGTGTAGGAAGAATTTCCTAGCAATGGGTTTCCTCAAGGTTGCAAGTTGCTGAATAGAGAAACCTATAGGAGTTCTCGCAGACTTTCGACCCGAAGAAATCCGGCCCGGGTTGGACAAGATCTCAGTGAGGGCTAGACGGAGCAGGAGACTCGTCCTTCGGAGGGTGGTGGGGCTTCTTGACCGGGCACGGGAATGGCATCAGGTCGAATACGACCAGCTGCGCGGTGAGATCGTGCTTGCGGACCGTTCCCGTGACGCAGGCAAAGTCTCCGGGCATGATTCCTTCCAGAGTTCCTGGTCCACTGTCCGTCTGAAAGACCGTCTTGGCCGTGAACCTGATACTCACTGGATGACCGTGGGGCGCGTGCAGCCGCATGCCGGTTGCGGATATCGCAAGGACGCTTCCCGAAATGCATTGAGGCTGGGAGTGCTTGCCCTTTTGCTGGTGGGGACGATCTCCGCATGGGGGTGGGGGCGGATGTCCTGGATGCTGCGCGAGAGCGCCGGCTGGGACCAGGAGCCATACGACGAAGAGCGCAGCGGCGAGTTTCATGCAGTCAACCCGGGTATGCGGGTGATGACGCCTTCCACGTCCGCCTTCTCCGTCTCGTGTACGTCGAACGGTAACGAGAGGGTGAAGATGCTGCCCTTGTCCACGTGGCTCTCAACCGTAATCGCGCCCCCATGGCGCCGCGCAACCTCCTGCACCATTGCCAATCCCAGCCCGGAGTGACCGCCGCTTCGGCTGCTGCCCCGACCCCGGTAGAAGCGGTCGAAGACGTGCGCCAGATCATTGGCCGCGATTCCATGGCCGGTATCCCACACCTGAAATACCGACTCGCTCCCCTGGACATGCACCCGAGCAACGACCTTGGCGCCATGCGATGTGTAATCGAGGGCGTTGGACACGAGGTTGGCAAGCGCGGACATCACCCGCTGGACATCCCACAGGCAGTCCGGGATCTTACCACTGCCTTCACAGTAAAGTGTCTTGCCTTCCTCGACGGCTCGGGAACGGAAGCGTTCGACGGCTTGATGGAGCAGATCGACAGGCTGGCAGTGTGAAAGCACGAGCGCATCCACATCCGCGTCGAGACTAGCCAGGGCAAAGAGCTGGTCGACGACGTGCGCGAGGTGTTCGCTCTCCGTCTGGATGCACCTCACGGCATCGTGCACGGCATCGCCGCGCTCCGCGGTTCCGTCGGTAAGAGAGCGAGAGAACCCGGCGACGAGGGCTACCGGTGTCTTGAGCTCGTGCGCCGCGTTCGCCATGAAGTCGCGCCGGAGCTGTTGGCTTCGAGCCACTTCCGCCACCATCTCGTTGTATCGGCGAGCGAGGTCGCGCGCCTCGCTCCACCCCTGTTCCGGCACGGGATGGTCGTACTGGCCACCTCGCGCGCGAACAAGGGCGTCCGACACCTGCCGAAGAGGGCGGATGAGCGAGCGAACCAGGTACGCGCCGATGGCGATCCATGCGAGGAGGACAAGCCCGAAAACGGCCAGGACGGCCGGGAGGATTCGCTGCCAAGGGGGCGCTCCCGTGGACGAGGTGATGAGCAGCGCGACGGCCCCGGCGGCGGCGCCGTGCACAGTGAGCGGCAGCTGCCAACCGAAGCGATCGGAGTTGTCCATGTGAGCCGGCCGGCCTCGATGCAGCGCGCTAAGATCGACCAGGCGCCAGGTACCGCGTGAAAAGGCGGTCCAGCGGCTGGAATCGTAGCGTACCCGGCCTCGCCGGTCGAGCAGGATGATCCGCTTCCCCATCAGCTCGCTGTCGTGGCGGATGAGACGCTGGATGGTCGTCGAGCGGGCGTTGCGCGCAAGCATACGGTCGAGCTGCGTGGCAAGGGACGACGTCTCATATCGGAGATCACTCTGATGCGCCGCGGTAACCCTATCCGTGAGGATGACGGTGAAGGCCACTCCCAGCAGCAGCAGCGCGGCAAGGAGCACCGAGAGGTGGGTCAGGATCAGGCGAAGCTGCAGGTCAGGCGCCATGACTTACCGCTTTCAGACGGTACCCCACTCCCCAGACCGTTTGGATATAGCGCGCCTGTTTCCCGGTCTCACCCAGCTTGCCGCGCAAGCGCCAGACATGAACGTCAAGCGTCGCGCCGTCACCTAAATACTCATAGCCCCACACGCGTTCTACGAGCTGTTCGCGGGTGAAGACTTGCCCCGGGTGGCTGATGAGCTCGACCAGCAGGTCGAACTCCTTGGGCCGGAGATCGATTCGCTCGCCATCCAGATTGACGTCGCGTTGCACCGTGTCCACCGTGAGGCCCTCAATCGCGTAGTGCTCCACCCGTTGCTTCTGCGGACGGGCGCGCCGCAGAACCGCTCGCACGCGGGCCACCAGCTCGTCCGGCTGGAACGGTTTGGATATGTAGTCGTCGGCGCCTCCCTCGAGGCCGGCGACGCGGTCGCGCGGCTCACCGCGAGCGGTGAGCATGATGATTGGGATATCGACGCCTGCGCGCACTTGCCGGCAGACGGCATAGCCGTCAATATCCGGGAGGCCGACGTCCAGGACCACAAGGTCCGGACGGTGGTGATCGACGGCCTGCAGCGCTCCGGCGCCCGTCGTCTCGGAGATGACGGTGTATCCCGCCCCGTGCAGATACAAGGTAACGAGGCGCACCATGCCCGGCTCGTCATCAACCACCAGGACTTTGGCTGCACCCATAGTCCAGGCTATGGGTCCGACATGGACATTAACAAGGGCTTATGCATTGACGGTTAGAAAGTGTTCAGGATTGGGAGAGGGTGCTGTGAGAACTGGTCTCTAGGGTGAGAGAGATAGAACAACCCACGAGGAGAAAGACATGCAAGCACGCTCATTGTTCCGAACGACCGCTTTCCGCCACATGGGCCTCCGTACGGCTTCAGTCGGAGCGGCCGTCGTTCTCATCCTGGCGCTGATAGCGCCTGTGAGAAGCACCCAGGCGCAGAGCTCCTCGGGCCAGGTCGTGACGTGGGTCCACATCGGGGACCTCCACATGGTGGATACGACCCTTTCCAACTACAGCGACCTCAAGACCATCGTCAACGAAATCAACATCTATATGAAAGATGGGGTCAACTTCGCGTACTTGCCGGGCGACAACGCCAACGACGGGACGGTGTCCGAATATCAGCTCGTCCATAGTGTGATCCAGAACCTGAAAGTACCGTTGAAGGCGGTGCCGGGCGATCATGATCTCAAGGCCGGCGGTACCGGGCCGTTTATCCGGTACATCTACCCGAAGAACCCAGACTCCTTCGACATCGGGAGCTACCACTTCGTGCTGCTCAATAGCTTCGACCTGCAGAACCAACTCTCGTTTCTTACGTCTGACCTGACCACTGCCAAGGACGCCGGTAAGCAATCGGTGCTGATGTTCCATGACTTCGACGTCAACCAGCTCGGCAGCAGCCTGCAAACACTCATCCAGAATGACAAGGTTATCCTGGTCGATACCGGTCACACGCACACCAACGTCCTGGCCAACGATGGGCATACGATCTACGCGGCCACGCGTTCAACGGGACAAGCAACCGAGGGGCCCGTAGGCTTCTCCATCAACAGTCTCGACCATGGGATTGTGTCCTGGAAGTTTCAGCCGCTTGGCCAGTGGCCGTTTGTCGAGATCACCTCACCGGCCGACCAGGCGCTCATCATCAATCAGGATCAGGTGGTAAAAGGCACGGTGTCGATTCACGCCAAGGCCTTCAGTGACGCTGCGATCGCCAGTGCGAGCTATCAAGTTGATGGTGGATCCAAGGTCTCCATGAAGGGTCAGGGCGGCAATTTGTGGGCGGCCTCGTGGAGCTCCTCGAATGTGCCGGCCGGAGCCCACACGATCCTCGTGACGGTCACCGACGCCAAAGGACAGAGCGGAACGGACCAATTTCCGGTCCTCGTGAACCAGTCCGGTAGCTACTCGGCGACGGCTCGTAGCTTCGGACCCGAGGGTAACACTCTGGCGGCGAACCCTGTCAAGGGCCTGCTAGGCGCCTCGGGCGCAGGTGGTGGTCATGGCGGCGGCAAAGGTGGTGGCAAGGGCGGAAAGGGTCCCGGCGCTTGCACGACATCGGGAACAACATCCGCTACTCCCGCCACGACCGCTACCTCCACGTCGGGCGCCAAGCAGCAGGGCGGCCACGGGAAGGGCGCCGGATGCGGAGGTCCGGGCGGCGGTGGCAAGGGCGGGAAGGGCCATGGGGGCCAGCATGGCCCGAAGGGAATGGCGGCCTGCAGCGTTCCCGCCGCAGTCAGTCCCACTTCATCCGGAGCCGTAACCACACCATAGTAGGTACGCTTCCTCCTCCTGATCCCGGAATCCGCTGTCTCGGCGGGTGCAC
>QHBP01000388.1:4674-5115 GCA_003244175.1 Chloroflexota bacterium
CTACGGACTTCACACGTGTCGGCGCCGAAATGGACGGGGTGAACCCCTGACCTACGGCTGCTCGGTTTCTGCGCACTTCACACATGTGGTTGGAGAATGGCAATTCAGGGACGATAGCAATCTGGTAACGCAATCGAAACACTATCCTGAAAGCGTGGAGTGAACGTTCAGGAAAGGGAGGAAGAATTCCATGCGCATGCAACAACGCGGCGTCCGACATATCACGGTCCGACTCGCAACAGCGGCGATGTTGGCCGCCGCCGTGACCGGGGAGGAGAGGACTGGAGGCTCTCCCACGGCCCTGGCACAGGTCGTCTCGGTTGCCAGCCTGGACAACGGCTGCCGGCTGGACTCGGCAAACAACGCCATGCGACACGTGATCTACGTTCAGTTCGATAACACACACTTCGTGCGCGATAACCCCAACGTTCCCTCCGACCT
>QHBP01000011.1 GCA_003244175.1 Chloroflexota bacterium
GAACTGAGAGACGACGAGCATCTCTCCCCCAACATCGCGCGCGGACAGATTCATCTTTCCGCCGGCGTCCTCGAAAATGCGCATGGACGCCACCTTCTCCACCCCGCGGTCGACGGCTTGCTCGCCGTCGTCCCGGTGAATCGCGACGAGAAGCGCCAGCCCCTTCCCGATATGCGCGATTGTCGCGCCATCGACGGCGACCGAAGCCGACAGCACTCTCTGAACCACCACCTTGACCATGCGATCGTCTCAACGAGGCCGGGACTGCGAGCGGGCCTGGCCAACAGCCGCATCATGAGCTCGCTGTTCCAGACGATCGTCGATAGTCGCTAGTTGTACCTGACCAGCCGTCCGCTGCATAGCCAGAAAGAGCAGATGGTCGGCAAACTCAGGGTTCTTTGGCAGCAGCGAGCCGTGGATGTACGTGCCGAAAGCGTTGCGGACCCGAGCTCCTTCCGTCCCGTCCTTCCCGTTGTTGCCAAACCCGCTCTCGACCTCGCCCAGAGGTTCCACTCCCGCGCTGAGGTACGTGCGGCCTCCGTGATTCTCGAATCCAACTATGGTCGTGTCCTTCAACCGCACCACGATATTGCCGACACACCGGGGGACGTGGTGTCCGGGGTGTATCGTGTGTGCGTCGAAAATTCCCAGGCCTCGCAGCTCCGATCCGTCCGCGGTCCGGTAATAGTTCTGAAGTAGCTGAAAGCTGCCGCACACGGCTAGAAACGGAACACCCTCCTCGACGAGGCGGGAAATTGTACCAATGTGCCGCTGCCGCAAATCCGCGACGACAACCCCTTGTTCACGGTCCTGATCGCCCCCCATAAAGATCAAGTCGATCTCTGTCCGGGGGACATTCTCTCTTAACCCAACCTCGACGACACGAAGATCGATGCCGCGCCAAGCGCACCGCTGACGCAACGCAATGATGTTTCCGCGATCACCATAGAGATTCAGCAAGCTGGGGTACAGATGCACCAACGTGAGCGTCATCCGTCAGCCCTCCCAATATGTTTTGACGTGACCGAGACGCGCGAGGACGCCTCGCACGTCGAGCATCGCCGTGTATGTGGGGACGATGTAGAGAGTGCCTCCATGTGGGGTGCTCGACAGGGCGATCTCGAACGCCTTTCGGGAGTCGCGATCGATCCACCAAGAATCGTCCGCGGGAAGCGCGAGGGCATATTTGAAGCGCAGCGCTATGTCCTCCGCGCGCGTCCCCGAGAAGACAACGCTTTCGACGTGCTGCGCGAGCATTTCCACGTCGCTGTCCCATATCCACGAGACATCGTGGCCGTCCGCCGTCTTGTCATTCAGCATCGCAAGAAGGTGCAACGGCTCGCCTCCGTGAAGCACGGTACGCAGGACCTCATTCAAGCCCGCGGGGTTCTTCGCGAGCGCGAGATACACGCTCCTGCCGCGAATATCAAGACACTCCATGCGTCCGAATGCCGGAGTGACCATTTCGAGACTTCGTGCGATTCCGTCGGCCGGCATACCCCGCGCGGCAGCGATGGCGGCGGCGCCCAACGCGTTGTACACGTTGTACAATCCGGGAAGGGGCAAGGAGACATTGCTCTCCGTCTTTCCGGCGCGAAGGGTGAACGAGCTTCCGGACATGCCCGCGTCGTCGATGTTCCGTGCACACACCTCCAGGGCCGGCCGGCTAAAATCGCATTTCGTGCAAGCGTACGCTCCGAGATGGCCAAAGACGACGGACATGTACGAAATCTCAGAGCCACATCTGGGGCAGGCTTTGACGTCCCCGGCGTGCCCCGGTACGCCCGGGAGCGGAGCAACCTCGATCCCGAAAAAGCAGGTGGGTAAGCCGGACTCGAGCGCCACATTCGCAACCAGGGGATCGTCGGCATTAGCCACCAGGAGGGTTGTCGGACCCAGCCTCTTCAGAGCGTCTCTCCACAGACGGGCTACGGTTGCAACTTCGCCGTACCTGTCCAGCTGGTCCCGGAAGAGATCGAGCAAGAGCACCTGGCGCGCGTCGACGGCCTCGAGCACGCCCGGCAGGGCAGCCTCGTCGACCTCGAAGAGACCCACCAAGGACTCTCCCGGCGGCATTCGGCCCAAAAAACCAGTGCGGGCGATCAAGCTGCTGGTGATCCCTCGCATCATGTTGGATCCGGCCGTATTTCTGATAGGCAGCCAGCCTGCCCGAGACAACAAAGTGTCGAGGATCCGGCACGTGGTCGTCTTGCCGTTTGTCCCGCTGACCACGATCAATCCGCCCTTCAGCTGCCGGCTAAGGCGCGCCACCACATCTGGCGCGACTGAGAGCGCGATGAGGCCCGGTAGCGCGGTGCCTCCTCCCCGTCGAGAGAGACGCGTCGCCACGGCAGCCGCCTTCCCAGCTTTGAGCGCCAGATGGTGCCGGAACATGCCCTTGGACATGTTCCCGATGCTCAAGTTCGTGGCGACCCCCGGTATTTGATCGCCCTTATCCTTCCACTAACGCGTATCCGGCGAGAAGAGAAACGACATTGTCGCCGTAGATTCCCTCCTTCACGTCCTCGGGAACGGGGAGCCTGTCTATTTTGCCGAGCTCATGTTCCGGGTCACCTTCGGGGAAGCCCGAACCGTAGAAAATGCGTTCGGTGCCGAGCCGAGCCAGAGCGGTTTCGTCGAGATGGCTCAGGCTCGTGTCGAAGTACACGTTGGGGGCATCCCAGAGAGCGCGCAGAACGTTGGCCTCCCCTCCACTCCGTGCACCCATATGCGGCACGATGATGTCCAGCGAGGGATACCGCAGCGCGAATTCCACCGTGACGGCAAGACTCTCCTCGACCATGATCGGCATCGCATAGTGGGCGGCGGCCGAGACGACGGCTTCAAAGTCCGCGGATTCCATAAGATTGATCGCCCAATCAAGCTCGTCCCGATCCATACGGCCTTCCCGATCTATTCCCTCGCCGATCCATCGATGCCAGCGGATGCCCGCGAAGTCTGGGAGGTTGTCCGGGAGCGTGAGCGCGTCGGGACGCGTGTCCGTGTATGGATTGCCACCAATGTAGAAGAAAGGGTAGAGATCCCGTTCTTTCGCTTGTTGCAGTACATACTCGTTCTGCTTGTCGGGCTCAGTGGAGTGGGCGTCCGTGAAGATAACGGCTCTTTGAACGCCCGAGCGAGCTAGGATTTCCAGGGCTCGCTCTACCGGGAAGCGCTCTCGGTCAACTCCAACATGGCAATCGACGTTCATCTGGATCCTTTCCCTCTAATGGTAGAGTCTTACTGCGTGAGACTATGTATTCGACGCAAAGGGACGTGAGCAGCCAATGGTCGAGCGGGAGATCGCACTTCCCGAGCCGGCCGCCTGGAGCGACCTTGATTCTGCCGGGGCGGAGCGCTGGGCAACGGAACGAGGTCAGCCGCGATACCGTGGCCGTCAGTTATTCGAGGCGATCCAACGCAGAGGCATAGCGGACGTCGGCGAGATGCACGAGTTTCCGGCGTCGCTGCGTCGGGAGCTGGCGGCTCGGGCTCCCACGCGTACGGTACGCGAGCGAGTGCACCTGGTATCGAAGCGAGATGGATCGGAGAAGGTGCTTCTCGAGCTGGCGGACGGAGCGATGGTGGAGGCCGTCAGCATCCCCTCGGGAACGGCGGAGGGGTGGAGGCGAAGTACCATTTGCGTATCGTCCCAGGTGGGATGCCCCGCGGCGTGTACGTTCTGCGCGACTGGGGTCCAGGGCTTCAGCAGGAATCTGAGCGGGACGGAGATCGTAGACCAGGTTATGTACTTCGTTCCTCGTCTGGCGGCCAGGAGACGGCGCGTGACAAACGTGGTGTTCATGGGCATGGGCGA
>QHBP01000311.1 GCA_003244175.1 Chloroflexota bacterium
TTCTCGGTCGAGTAGTTCCTCTCTTTGCAGTCGGTGCACGCCAGCGTGACGTGGGTCCGGACATCTTTGGTCTTTGTTGCCATCCGGTGTTACTCCTTGATGGTGCTGACGGCGCCGGCGCCAACGGTGCGTCCACCCTCACGGATGGCAAAACGCAGTCCCGGCTCGATGGCGATGGGGGTGATCAGCTTGACCTGCATCTCGATGTTGTCCCCCGGCATCACCATCTCCACCCCTTCGGGCAGCTGGATCTCGCCGGTCACATCGGTGGTTCGCAGGTAGAACTGAGGGCGATACCCGTTGAAGAAGGGGGTGTGGCGGCCACCTTCGTCGCGGGTCAGGACGTAGACCTGGGCGCTGAAGTCGGTGTGGGGCTTGATGCTGCTCGGCTTGGCCAGCACCATGCCGCGTTCCACATCCGTGCGCTCGATGCCACGCAGCAGCGTGCCCACGTTGTCGCCCGCCTGTCCCTGGTCCAGCAGCTTCTTGAACATCTCGACACCGGTGACGACGGTGCTGCGGGTGGGACGGATACCCACGATCTCGATGGTCTCCCCCACCTTGACCAATCCACGCTCGATGCGTCCGGTGGTGACGGTGCCACGACCCTTGATGTTGAACACATCCTCGACCGGCATCAGGAAGGGCTGATCGATGGCGCGCGGCGGGGTCGGGATATAGGAGTCCACGGCCTCCATGAGATCCAGGATGCTCTGGATGCCGCCCTGATCGCCCTCCAGCGCCTTGAGCGCGGAGCCACGAATGACCGGGACCTCGTCGCCGGGGAACTCGTATTTGCTCAGGAGCTCACGCACCTCCAGCTCCACCAGATCGAGCAGCTCCTCGTCGTCCACCATGTCGACCTTGTTCAGGAAGACCACGATGTTCGGCACCTCGACCTGACGGGCCAGGAGGACGTGCTCGCGGGTCTGAGGCATGGGGCCGTCGGCGGCCGAGACCACCAGGATGGCGCCATCCATCTGGGCGGCACCGGTGATCATGTTCTTGATGTAGTCGGCGTGACCGGGGCAGTCCACGTGGGCGTAATGCCGGTTCGCGGTCTCGTACTCGACATGCGTAATGGCGATGGTGATGCCCCGAGCACGCTCCTCGGGCGCATTGTCGATCGAGTCGAAGGCGCGGTACTCACCGCCGCCGCGCTCGCTCAGCACCTTGGTGATCGCCGCCGTCAGCGTCGTCTTGCCGTGGTCGATGTGCCCAATCGTCCCCACATTGATATGCGGCTTGTTTCGCTCAAACTTTGCCTTAGCCATTTCTCTCTCCGTCTACCATTCGAGCTGCGCTACCGCGCTAGCTCAACTCTTTCTTCTTTTGAATTTCTTCCGCAATAGAACGTGGAACCGGCTCGTAGTGCGAGGGCTCCATACTGTACGCGGCCCGACCCGATGTCATGGACCGGAGCGTGGTCGCGTATCCAAACATCTCGGCCAGCGGAACGAAGGCGGTCACTGCCTGCACATTGCCTCGCGGTTCCATGTGTTCGACCCGTCCCCGGCGGGAATTCAGGTCGCCAATAACGTCGCCGACGTAGGCCTCGGGGGTCGTGGCCTCGACTTTCATGTACGGCTCGAGGATGACGGGATCCGCCTTACGAGCCGCCTGTTTGAATGCCATCGATCCCGCGATCTTGAACGCCATTTCAGACGAGTCGACCTCGTGGTACGATCCGTCGTACATGGTGGCGCGTACGTCCAGCACCGGATATCCGGCCAGCACACCGGTCTCCATGGCTTCCTTCACGCCCGCTTGCACCGCGTTGTGATACTCCCTCGGAATAGTGCCGCCCACGATCTTGTTGACGAACTCGAATCCCTGGCCCGGTTCCATCGGCTCGAGTGCGAGCCAGACATCGCCGAACTGGCCCTTGCCGCCGGTCTGGCGCACGAATCTGCCCTCAGCCTTGGCTTCGCGCGTGATCGTTTCCTTGTAGGCGACCTGCGGCCGTCCCACATTGGCCTGGACCTTGAACTCTCGAAGCATGCGATCGACGATGATCTCGAGGTGTAGCTCGCCCATACCGGAGATGATCGTCTGGCCGGTTTCCTGGTCCTGGCGCAAGTGGAAGGTTGGATCCTCTTCCGCCAGCCGGGAAAGTGCCTCGCCCATCTTGTCGGTGTCGGCGCGAGTCTTGGGCTCCACAGCGACCGAGATGACCGGCTCAGGGAACGTGATGTTCTCGAGCACGATAGGTGCATCCGGTGCGCACAACGTGTCACCGGTGAACGTGTTCTTGAGGCCCACCAGTGCGATGATGTCTCCGGCGGAGGCCTCGGTCACGTCTTCCCGGTGGTTGGCATGCATTCGAAGGAGACGGCCAACGCGCTCTCGGTTGTCTTTCGTGCTATTCAATATGTACGACCCGGATGTCATTTTGCCGGAGTAAATGCGGCAATAGGCCAGACGACCAACGTAGGGGTCGGCGACGATCTTGAAAGCCAGACCGGAGAACGGCTCGCTGGAGCTCGCATGTCGAACCTCCTCCTGATCCGTCTTCGGGTTGATTCCGGCAACCGGCGGAATGTCCAGAGGTGACGGCAGAAAGTCGACGATGCCGTCGAGCATCGGTTGTACACCCTTGTTGCGGAGAGAGGAGCCGCAAAGAACCGCGTTCATCTTGTTGGCGATGGTGGCTCTCCGAATCGCTGCCTTGATCATTTCGGGCGTGATATCCTCGCCCTCCATATGCGCCAGATACGCCAGCTCAAACTCATCATCGACCAGAGAGAGCTGTTCGAACAGTCGCTCACGCGCCACCTCGGCTTCCCCTTGCATATCCGCCGGAATATCCGTCTCGGTGATCTGGGTTCCCAGGTCATCCGCATAAATAGTCGCGTTTAACTCAATCAGATCGACGATTCCTCGAAACTCGCTTTGCGATCCAATAGGAAGCTGCACCACGACGGGATGGGCGCCGAGGCGATCTTCCAGCATCTCGACGCACCGATTGAAGTCCGCGCCGATTCGGTCCATCTTATTGATGAAGACGAAACGAGGGACTCTGTATTTGTCCGCCTGGCGCCACACGGTCTCTGACTGGGGCTCTACCCCGGCGACCGAGTCAAACAGCGCGATCGCGCCGTCGAGCAC
>QHBP01000164.1 GCA_003244175.1 Chloroflexota bacterium
ATCCAGCTCCCCCGTAAGCACGTTGGGCACGGCCACGCAGAAGAGTCCGGCTCGTTTGGCCGCCAGGATGCCGTTCGGCGAGTCCTCGAGGGCAATGGCCTCCCGCCCCGCCACCCCGAGATCGTCAAGGGCCGCGAGATATACATCCGGAGCCGGCTTCGCCTGTTCCACATCCCCCCGGCAACAGACGCAGTCAAAGTACCGGGCTAATTCGAGCCGTTGAAGGTGTCCGGCTACCCATTCGTGGGAGGAGCTGGATGCCACGCCTAGCCGGAGGCCGAGCCGCACGCCTTCCGAAAGACACGCTTCGACGCCGGGAAGCACGCGTTCGGCCTGCACCAGCTCCTGATGTCGCAGCGCGCGACGCTCAAGGATCTCGTCTCGCTGGAGGGGGGCACCGAGATGGCGCTCCAGCTCGTCGAGCGGATCGAACCAGTCCGCGGAGCGGCCGATGCAGTCACTCCAGGTGGATAAGGGCAGGGTGTGGCCATATTCTTCGAAGACTTCCTGCCAGGCTCGATAGTCCGGTCCCTCGGTATCGAGCATGAGTCCGTCAAAATCGAAGATCAAGGCTCGAATCATGGGATAGCCGTCTCCATGACACGCGCCTTCTCACATGTCCCGCCAAGCTCACCGGGTCCGTTGTTACCGGCAACACGTACGGATTTGGCTGGCTGCATACGGCCTATCATATCCGTGACCGCACCTCTGCGGTCCCATTCCTCGTCGGCACCGGCCCACCACCGCGTTGTACGCATCGTCCGGCCAAGTGGCCCCACTTCAGGGTGATTCCCATTCCCGCTACGAGTCGGTAACCTATGGAGGCGGGACAGCGCAATAGAAGGGGGCGGAGCACTCGCTCAGAAAGGGAAGAAGGATGACCCAGATCACACGGACCGACCCGCCGAAGATTGCGGATGAACGCACGTCACTGACGTCCTGGCTCGACTACGAACGCGCCACACTAGCACTCAAGTGCCAGGGGTTGCCGGCTGACCAGCTGCGAGAGCGCGCGGTCCCACCGTCGACCCTGTCGTTGCTCGGGCTGATTCGACACATGTCCGAAGTGGAACGCGGGTGGTTTGTACGCACTCTCAAGGGCGAAAAGGCGGAAGACATCTACTGTACGGATGCCGATCCGGATGGGGACTTCGACGGAGTTGACACGGCCGGCGTCGACGAAGCCTTTGCGACGTGGAGCGCCGAATGCGAGCGGGCCCGATCTCTGGTGGCGGCCGCGCCGTCGTTCGCCGTCGTTGGCCGGAAGCGCGATGGGGAGGAGATCTCGTTGCGCTGGATACTCGTGCACATGATCGAGGAGTATGCCCGGCACAACGGGCACGCGGATCTCCTGCGACAGCGCATCGATGGAGCCGTAGGTGAGTAGTGACGGAGGTCAGCCCAACACGCGCCCTGGGCGCACCACGAAGAATGAAGACGCAGCAGGCTCCAGGGCAGAGCTGATGGCGTTTCAGAGCAAAGGCCGTAGTTCAGGCCGTCGGTTCCGTAGTTCAGGCCTTCAGGCCGTCAAGTCTCCGACCAGCACGTAAGCGGCCGAAGAACGCGACCCGCCTGCCTAAGACCAACCAGAGTGTCCGTGGTTGCGACGATATTTTGACAGAGCTTCGCTCCCCTCCGGAATCGCTCCCCTCCGGAATCGCTCCCCTCCGGTGGAGTCTCCGGTGGAGGGCGAAGAGATGGGCTAATGATGACGTGAACCACGGATGCACGTTACGCGTTGCGAGCGTTTCAATGGGAGACTTGACGGCCTGAAGGCCCTGACCTACGGTTCTGATCGATGGAGCCTAGCCGTACACGCGGGTTGTGCCGTCGGTTCCGGCTACGACGAGATCACCGTTGGGGCTGAGGCCAAGTTTCGGGACTGGTCCGATGTGACTGCCGCCGGTTTTCAACCGGACGAGGATCTTGCCCGTGTTGGATACCACTCGCACCTGGCCGTCGGAGCCCTCGACATAAGCAGTCCCCCGGCGATCAACGATGAGGGCCGCCGCCCACTCGTCCGCTCGTTTGCTCAACCGCAAGCGCCAGAGCATTTTCTCCTCTCGCGACAGGGCATTGAGGTCATGGGATCCGGCGACAAGCAGCACGCCGTCGGAACGCAGGGCCATGGAGGCAGCACCCCCGGCGACACCATAGCGCCACGCCAGATGTCCATTGGGGCGGTATGCCAAAACGCGTTGGCCGTCGGATACGTAGACCTCGCTGCTCTCCCCGACAATCGGACACTTGCAACCTCCGTACTGGAAAGGCAGGAACCCGAGATGTCGTTTCCAGAGCCGGCTTCCCTCTGGAGTGAATGCTTGGAGGGAGTCCTGGTTTGAAGTGGACGTTTGCAGGATTGCATATATTGTTCCGTTTGACGCCAGCGACACGGCAAAAGTGGGGATACCCGGCTCGATCCGGCGGATGATGCTACCCGAGGCGGCGACCATATCGAGGCCGGACGTGTGGTCGAAAGCGTGCCCCACGAACGGGGCGTAGAAGGTGTTGTCGTTCGCGGCGAGGGGGACGGCGGACTTGAAGAGGCCGACGTTCGCGTCAGTCCACAAAGGCGCTCCATCGGATCCAAAGCCATGAATGCGCCCTTCGTCACCACCCGCCGCCAGGAGAGTGCCATTGGGCAGGAGACTGCGAAGACCGGGTGAAAGCGGGAAGGTAGTCTTCACATGTCCTTGAGAGTCGAGTGCTACGTCCTGCGCCTGATTGTTGCGGAAGATGGAACCGTAAAGACGGCCGTCGGGGCCGATCAGATCGAGTCCAAAGTGCGCTACGGAGAAGAGGATGTGCGGATGCATGGGGCCCGCCACCGGACTCCGGCTCGTGCGCTGAGGATCGTGGCCGTCCATCGGTCACCCGCGCAACCAGTCCGAGGTTGCACTTGCGGAGACGCTGCCAACGGGTGAGTTCGCCGTCAGTCGTGACGCCGCGTATGTTGCCGCATCACGTGCTTCCGACCGCTGAGATGCAGACGCAAGACCACACGCGGCTACGACGGCGGCCGTCAGAAGGCGGCATCCGGCCGACCATCCGGTGCGCATCACGATCCCTTGCCCCACATGGCCGACTCTACTCGTGGAGACCCCGCTCCGACAAGTGAAAATGGAAGGGTTGGAAACTGCAACGGCAGTATTGTGTGTTGCGTCGATCGTTCGCGTCCATGGACTGGCCGACATAAATCATTCCTGGCTTCACATCCGTTCGTGTCTAGTTCAGGATTTTTATGCACCACGGAACGGAGGCTAGTGGAGATAGTGGCGCAGGAAGACGACCACGCGACGGCTGTAGACGACAGGCTGAGCGGCGAGAGCGCCCGCGTGTCCACCGCGAGGCGCGATCCAGAGAGTGGTGTTCCGTCCGGCGGCTCGTTGAAGTGTCAACGCGTCTCGGAGCGGGGTCGTGGGGTTCTG
>QHBP01000052.1 GCA_003244175.1 Chloroflexota bacterium
GGTCAACACATGTGAACTGCTGATAAACGCCGTGAGAACCAGCAAGCCAAAGATGCTGACAGGCTTGAGCCAAAAGGCATGTGGCCCGGCCTGGGTGTTTCCCCTTCGCCCAGCGCAGATAGATACGGCCACCGGCGAACAGGCAGGACCTACCCCATCCGTTGGTACAGACATGGAACGTGGTAAGCCCATCATCCTCCCCCTGGGTAGGCGGGCCGCGAGGCAGCGCCGATGGGATGGCGGGTACAGGAGGATGGAGGAAGCGAAGGCCGCTCTGTAATCGGGCGGACAGAGGGTGCGACCCTCGTAGGTCAACAGTCCCTCACGCGCAAGCGCGCTGACTTCCATCTGGCCTTTCATCACGAAAGAGCGTGGCAAACAGGCACAGGAGGGAAAGCAGATGGCGGTGGAGACGATTGCTTCTGTCACAGCGGCAGCGGGCGACACGGACACTGGTGCGCCCTCCCACGGGACGGGGGACTGGTACCAGATCGACTGGTATCACGCGACCAAGACCGTGCGCCGACTCCAGGCGCGTATCGTGCAGGCGACGCAGGACGGGCGGTGGGGCAAGGTCAAAGCTCTACAACACCTCCTGACCCACTCGTTCAGCGGCAAGGCTTTGGCCGTCAAGCGGGTGACAGAGAACCACGGCAAACGGACACCAGGGGTCGACGGAGCGACTTGGTCGACCCCTGAACAGAAAGCGGCGGCGCTACATGCGCTGCGGCAACGGGGCTACCGCCCCCACCCGCTCCGGCGCGTGTACATCCCGAAAGCGGGGGACCATACCCGGACCCGCCCCCTCGACATTCCCGTGATGGCTGATCGCGCGATGCAGGCACTCTACCTGCTCGCGCTGCTCCCTGTCGCGGAGACGACTGCCGATCCCAACTCCTATGGTTTTCGACCGAAACGCTCGACCGCTGACGCCATCGAGCAGTGCTTCTGCGCGCTGGCTCGCAAGACCAGTCCGCAGTGGGTTCTTGAGGGCGACATCCGTGGCTGTTTCGACAACATCAGTCACGCATGGATGCTCGACCACATCCCCACAGATAAAGAGGTGCTGAGGAAATGGCTGAAGGCGGGCTTCATGGAAAATCGAACTCTGTTTCCAACGGAGGCCGGTACACCGCAGGGCGGAATCATCTCGCCCACGCTGGCGAACCTGACACTGGATGGGTTGGAGCGGCTTCTCAAGGGTACCTTCCGTATACGGCAGACCCAAGGGAAGGTGCACAACCCGAAGGTGAACTTCGTGCGCTATGCCGATGACTTCATCATCACCGGCTGCTCGAAAGAGCTGCTGGAGAATGAAGTCAAGCCTCTGGTCGAACGCTTCATGTTCGAACGGGGCTTGCAGCTCTCACCTGAGAAGACTTGCATCACGCATATCGAACAGGGCTTCGACTTCCTCGGGCAGAACCTGCGCAAGTATGGCGGCAAGCTCCTGATTACACCATCCAAGAAGAACATGCACGCCTTCTTGGAAAAGGTGCGTGGTGAGATTCGTTCGAATCGCGCCACGAAACAGGAGTACCTGATTAGGAGGCTCAACCCGATCATCCGTGGTTGGGCATACTATCACCGTCACATCGAAGCGGGTTCGGCGTATCGGAAAGTGGGAATGGTCCTCTGGCACTCGCTCTGGCGATGGGCGAAGCGCCGTCACCCGAACAAGTACGGTGCCTGGATCGTAGATCGATACTGGCATCAGCTTGGAGGGCGGTCATGGTGCTTCGCGGTAATGGCCGGCTCTAACGCGCAACGCTCGGATGCGGTTCGGTTGGTTGATCCCACCCAAATCCCCATCAAGCGGTACGTCAAGGTGAAGTCAGACGCTAACCCGTTCGATCTGCACTGGCGCGGCTACTTCGAGTCTCGAAAGAGGTTCAGATGAGCCAGCGCTCATCGTAGACCGTTGTGCGATGTGTTTTACCGGCTCTGCGGATGCAGGGCTTACACACGGCTTGAGCCGGATGATGGGAAACCATCAAGTCCGGTTCTTAGGGGAGGGAGCGGCAGCGATGCCGTTCCCTTACCCAACCCCGAAACAGAGATGGACCAAATGTCGGAGTCTATTGTGAATTGGAGATTGCCAACTTCAGGGCGATGTCCGAAGATGTAAGTGGGACGGGTACGCACCGTCCTGGGGTTTGGAAACCCCTTTGATACGAATCACGTCGCGAGGCGTGATGCAAGGATTCCCTACGACTTTGTGCGTCGGGGCGCTGTGGACGTATGTCCAGGCCCCAAAGCTAAAGGTCCACGGAGCCGCGTATCAACGGCTTTCCAACTCCCCGACCTCGGGTTTATGGGCAAATTTGCGGGGGCGCACCGCAGATATTTTCCTCCCTCCCGGCTGAGGAGTTATGCTGATCCGTCGTACTATCTCCCGTGAACGGCACTTGCCGATGTTTAAACGACGCGGGTTTGCCATGCCTTCCGAGCGGAACGAAGGCATGGATTCGTCTGCCTGGAACTTTCATTTGTGAGAGCGAAGGGGTGTCTGCGATGAGCACCATTCGCGAATTGGATTTCCGGCCCAAGGGCGAAGGGCATCCGCCACTGCCTGACCGGTGCAGCCTCGATGTCTCCTGCTTTGAGGAGCCGGAGGTACAGGAGGCACTGGCCATCGCTATCGAAGAGACACTCTATGTCATCGCGTTGGACGGGATTGAACTTTATGCGCTGGACGGAGTAACGGTCGCACCGGACTGCCGTGCGGCAGCGTGCGCGTTGCAAAACCTGCCAGAGGGCCAAGTTCCGCTGGAGATGAATCCCCAGCCCGAGGTGATGGAGATGGCACGGACGGCTGCAGTCCGTCGGGACGGCGAATTGCGTTTTCATATTGTGTTGCGTCCGGGCCTCGGGGTGATGACCTTCTCCCCGGACGCGGAGATGCAACGGGTGGCGCGGGCGTGTATTGCTCATGAAGCGGCGCATGTGGAACACGAAAGTCATCTTTACCGGATGTTCCCCGACAGCTATGGCAAGCCGCTGGAGTGTGGCAACCGATCACGCCAGACTTATTT
>QHBP01000367.1 GCA_003244175.1 Chloroflexota bacterium
GGTGGGTTGCGGATGTTGCAGATGGGCGTGCACACGCATCTCATCACCTGCCAAGCCGCCATCCCACTGATGCTGCGCACCGCCCAGGCAGAAGGCACCCGAGGGCTCGTGGTGGAGGTGACCGACGGCACCTCCGCGGCGAACGCCGAGTTCCGCCGGAACGTGGGGTTCTACTACGACCTCGTCAAGGCCAACGTCGAGCGGATTGTGAAAGGGCTCAGCGCGGAGCTGGAGGATCTGCCCGTGACCGCCGTGGGCGTCACGCCAGGCTGGTTGCGGTCCGAGCGGATGCTGGAGAACTTCGGGGTCAGCGAGGAGAATTGGCGCGATGCCTGCGCCAAGACTCCGGGGTTCGGGATCTCCGAGACACCCACCTACGTCGCCCGGGGCATCGCCGCACTCGCCAGGGCGGCCGATGTCTCCCGATGGGCGGGCACCATCATCAGCGCTCGCCAGCTCGCCGATGCCTACGGCGTCACCGACACCGATGGGAGCCGGCCGGACTGCTGGGGCTACCTCGCCACCTATGGATGGGAGCGGGACGACGGATGGGGCATCGATGAGTTCCGCTGAGCCCCGCCGAGGCCAGGTCCGTCGCCGGCAAGACGCCCATCCCTTCCATCTCCACCATCCCTATAGACAAGGACACGTGGACCGCGTCCCAGCGTAGGGTGTGGATACGCCAGGTGCCTCGGGGGTCGACCTGCCGGCGGTCGTCGATGACGAGCGCGAGATGCTCCTGGCGTGGCTCGCGTATCTGCGCGGCGCGGTGCTCCGCAAGCTCGATGGTCTGAGCGACGAACAGGCCCGCTGGCGGCCGGACGGCGAGCTGATCTCGCTGCTGGGCATCATGAACCACCTGACCCACGTCGAGTGGCGCTGGATCGATGGTGGCTTCTGGGGCGCGCCGGTCAGCCGGCGCGAGGAGGAGTTCGACCCCGGCCCCGGGCTGACGGTGGCCATGGCGCGGGCGGCCTACCTCGAGAGGGCCGCCTCCACCGAGGCCGCCGCGAGGTCGATCCCGTCGCTCGAAACCCGGGCGGCTCGCCGCTCCGAGAAGGGGACCGATCTCCGCTGGGTCTTGCTCCACCTCATCAACGAGGCCGCCCGCCACGCCGGCCACGCCGACGCCGTACGAGAGATGCTGGACAGCACCAGGGGCGAGTAGCTGTCCGAAGGGCGCTCAGGATACCCAGCGCGACATCCCATGACACAGCGCGTGAACACAACTTTACTCTGCACACCTTCTGTGGTGACCACCCACTAGTCTGGACTTTGTCCATTTGGCGGGAACAGGCAAGGCAGAATGAGCCAGAACATCCCTGTGGCAAGCTACGCTACGTCATTCTGGACACGGGGGCGGATTTCTTGGGGGCGGACGCGGCCCTGCATCGAACGGCTCTGACACTGGCGCAGCAGATTCTGCTGGTCGCCTCGGCCGACCTGATCGGGCTCTGGCACACGCGCGTCACGCTGGGACTGTTGCACAACCAGCTCGCACTCGGCCCGGACCGGCTCGCGCTGCTTGTCAATCGCCACGACCGCCGCTACCATCACGATCGCGCCGAGATCGAGTGGGCACTGGGGCTTCCACTCGCGGCCATCGTCCCGAACGACCACCGGAGTGTCCAGCGCGCCCTAGCCGCGCAGCACCCTCTTATCCTCGAAGGACGCAGCCGGGCCGGCCGCGCTCTGGTCGACTTTTCCGAACGGGTCCATGGCGGCAGCATCCTCCTACCAGCCGAGGTCAAGACGGAGAGGCGAGGATGCCAGCAGCGGTGGCCGCGACGTCGCTCCGTAGAACGGACACCTTCGACAAGGCCCGGAGACCAAGGATTAGGCGATGGTGAGTACGTTACCCCGGTCTCTTAAGTCAACCGCATCGGCAATGGGAGATCACGGCCCCGAAGCAGCACTGCGCGAGGAGATCCGTACGGCAGTGAGCCGGCTGCTCGGCGAGCGTGAGTTGCTCATGCCCGGGCCCGAGGATGAGGAGCGCATCCGCGCCCTGATCCACGAGCAGGTGGCCGCCCACCAGCGCCGCGCTGCCGCGACCAACGCTGCACTTCTCACTGACCCAGAAGGGACGGAGCGTCGCCTCTTCGACGGTCTCCTGCGGCTCGGCATCCTCCAGCCCTTCATGGAAGCGCCAGCCGTGGAGGAAATCATCTGCAACGGACCGAGCCGGATTTTCGTGATCGAGGATGGACAGAAGCGCCTCGTCCCCGATCTCTACTTCGATGATGATGAGGAGCTGCTCCAGCTGATCAAACGCCTCGTCGGGCCGCTCGGTCGGCGTTTGGACGAGTCCTCGCCCATGGTGGACGCACGGCTGCCGGATGGCTCGCGGCTCAACGCCGCCATCCCGCCCGCGACGACTCGCTGGTGCAGCCTCACCATCCGAAAGTTCATCCTCCGCGCCCACTCCCTGGATCAGCTGGTGGCCCTCGGCACCCTGCCGCGGTCTGCCGCGCAGTTCCTCGATGCGGCGGTGCAAGCCGGTGTCAACATCCTAGTCAGCGGTCAGCGCTCGTGTCGATGTAAGAGGCTCCCACACTCACGCGGTTTGCCGACGATTCGAACCCGTCGTGTGGCTGTAGAGTGGACAGTAGACAGTGATGGCGCTATTGCTCCTAAGAAGGGGGAGGAGCGCCGTCCACCTCATTTACACAAACCACTCATGCGACAAGAGGAGGCTGATGCGAGCAACGTAGTTACTGACTCAAAGAAAAGGACGGGACGAGGAGGGCCGCTAGTCGGCTAGAGAGTTGCACTCACCCTCATCGGAAAATGTCGGATATCAGACCCGTCCGGCCGCACTCCTGCAATCAGCCCGAACGTATGTCCCCATCCTTGAGTTCAACGCCAAATTTCTTCAGAAACCACTCCTTCTCATCTTCCGGTGACATTTGAGGATTCGTGTACGGCCGGAAAGCCGCCACTGAAACGTCAAACTCGAAGCGCCCTTCAAGGTCGGACCCCGCGACGCCCCACTTGCCGTTTGTATATCCCATCAGAGTGACCTTGTCTGGATTGAATGGGAGGTCGACCCCAGACTCCAGCAAGGGGAGGACAGCGTGCAACTGGTCCATGGCCTCCCTCAAGTCGCTCGCGTCAATCGGATAGATCGACAACATCCTCTGTCCTTCTGCCACGACTAGCCCGGCCTCCCGCTTCTCCTTCTTGAGCCGAGCGAACAGTGCGTCGAGTGGGTCGCGTAGCACTGCGTCGTAGATCTGCTGGATAAATAAATCTGCGAACTTGACGAGGCTGAATTCACCGGCAATCTTCACCCCCAGCCAGATGAGGCCGACGGTAGAGATCTCCGACTTCCGGCTCATTACCCGAGCGCTGGACCTCAGCCCGCGGGAGCGCAAAACGTTCAGCAGCCCGTCTGCATCCGAAGGCGAGAAGTGTTCTTCATCAAGTGAGACCGTTATTTGCTCGATTGCGCTTTGACTTTTGGCCACTCGATGCCTCCTACGGCGGGATTCTGTGGATGCTCTTTCTAACTTTCGTCCATAAGGCCTCTTTTCAGCCCGGCCGACAACTGTCGGGGCTGACCGAATTCGGGTAGCCAGGTATTGAAGCGTTGGTAGCATCCTGGAAAGAGTCGATGAGGGACGCTGGTTCGGTTCCTTACACCTCGATCCGCACCGTTTCCAGCTCGCGCGTCCGCCGAGACTTCCCTGCGCGTGATGCTGATTCCTACCTTGGTCCATGAGCGCGGAGCCGGTGATCCGTCGACGAAACTACTGGCAGTGAAGACCACTCTGGTGAGCGAGGGCTGGTCCTCCGAAGTCATCGTTCCTTGGTCCATCAGTCTGTCCGATCTAGCCCAGCGCCTGATGCGACTCGCAATCGGGAGCGACTGAGTGGTGCACTTACCTGGCTGGCTCGACTTCGCTTCGGATGAGAGTGCGGCCGCAGCCATGTATCGCGGGCTGCCGGGCCGGTCAGCAGACTGGGGAGAACTCGTGTCATTCTCTCAGACGATCATGGGGTACTTTCAAGACTCATTCGGCGAAGATGAGGCACGTGCGCTGTACGATGAACAAAACGCTCTGCCGCTGATTGCCGCGAGCCGGATATTGGACGCGGCCTCTCGCCCTCGATCTGGGCTGCCAGCTGATCAACTCGCGGATCTCGCTCTCGTCAGCGCTGTCAGCTATGCGATGTATGGGAATCTCCCATCTGCGAGCGCGGTTCTTTCTAGATCAGTCCTAGAGATGTTACCTATATCGCCGGGAACAGCAGTCATCCTTGCTACATGCGCGCCCCGTTTGCTCGGGGCGATGTTAAGGCGCACAGAGCATCCCTCTCCACAGAGAAAGTATCTTGAGACGTTATCTCGCCTTCTTCAAACCGGCGACGATAGAGCAATACAAGAAGTTCGGCAACTGTACGATCAGACACTCTTTGCAGAGCAGCCGCCCTTTGAAGGAGCCTTGCTGCGCCCTTGCAGATTGGTGCTTCAGCACATCCTGAATCTCTCCACCGCAATAATCTTCCGGCAGGCAGACCTGGAGTTTCCGGAAACACACGTTCTGCGACTCATCTCTCAAGTGCCATTGCTGTTGCCGCCACAGCGGCGCGCGCTGATCGACTGAGACCTCCTCCATCGACCCGGTAACGTGATCGTATCTCTACCCACGAGCACGGGGAAGACGCTACTAGGAGAACTGTTCGCCGTTCATGCGATGGGCGCAGCTCCAGGAGTTGTCTGCTTTGTTACCCCGTACGTTGCTACCGGTCGCCAGGTCGTTCAGGCGTTTAGACGCCACTGGCCGTCGGAGTCCCGAATCCATGCGATGCTCGGCGGATTCGCAGAACCGGAGGGTCTAGCGCCCACCGCGCGCATGGAAATAGTAGTTGCGACCCCAGAGCGGTTAGAGCAGGTCACCCTGTGCGCATGATGTTGCTTTCCGCCGTCTTGTCAGGGGTACGGCAGGTTGGGAAAATGGCTGGACGTGGGTGCGGACGACATCGTTTCAGACTCATGGAGGCCCACCGCGAGACGCGTAGGCGTGTGGTGGGGTGTAAACAGGAGGGCTCTCTCAATTGGTATCTCGGTGATGATCCGCTCCGCTCGCCTGGAACACGACGAGACTCTCTTCTTGGTCCTAGAACTCTACCGTGGCCTGACCCGAAAATCTATCCAACCGGAAAGTACGGGCAGATACGGAAGCAGCGTCCCGTTGCCTTCGCAAACGTAGCCTTCCTTGTTGACTATCTCCTGGAAGAATTCGGAGGGCCGCTGTTATGCGTGTGCGCCACGAAGGAAAATACTCGCGCTGTCGCTTCCGCCTTGACTGGCCGATTGCCGCCGATGGAGCTACCTGGTCGACATGTGTCCAAGGCCATTCACCGTATTGAGGCGGGCCACAGATACCTCATGTCGTTGGCGCTTCATCTGCGGCATGGTGTCGCCTTTCATAACTCTGCCGTTCCAACTGACATTGGGGTACTCATCGAGGACGCGGTTAAGGAACGTGAACTGAGAGTGGTCGCTTCGACCACTACGCTAGCAGAAGGGGTCGACCGTCCCTTCCGCTTCACCGTGCTCGTCGACTGGCTCATGTGGACGAGTGCCGGACTGACCCCTGTATCGACGCTACTTTTTAAGAACATTGCGGGCCGATGTGGAAGAGCAGGCGAATTCACGGAAGGAGACACGATCGTCTTCGATAATCCCCTCGGCGATGTGCGATTTACGCAAGCGCCAAATCGCTGGATCGTTCAGCGTGACGTCTTGCTAGCCGAGAAGGCACCGGAGCATCAGGCCACCTCCTCCGCGGCCAGTGCCGCCATGGGATCGATCACCTTCCACGCAACAGATGCAAGAACTTGAGGGCTGCGACGTAGCAAGCATCGATGGCCGACGGTTTCGTAGGGCCGTTCCTCGAGGGTATCGCGAGACGCCCTGGTGGTCGCGGAGTCGCTGAGCCCCTGGAAGAGCGCGACCCTCCCGAGATGGAGGTCTAGGGTTCGAGTCTCGTCTCCCGCTCCAAATACAACCCAGACTTCGTTGTTCGAACTTTTGTCCATGAAGTGTTCATGGGGACTCGGTCATACCCGTGATCGCGTACCAAGACGTACTGTCCAAGTCATGGACGCATTCGATCTCCCGGACGTTGACCTGGCTCGCGACTCTGATGGACACGGCTACTCGGACTTCTTCATATAGACGCGACAGGCGTTACGCTGGCTTGTACGGCCTCAAGATCTCGCCGGGTGACATACGCAGTCGCCTCGAGGAGATTCAAACTTCACGAAGCGGCATCGAAGAGGTTCAAGGAGCTTTCCGGCGGCCAGCAGCAACGCCTGTCGTTGCTCATTGCCACCATTCACAGGCCACCTCTCGTGCTTCTCGATGAACCGACGGCCGGACTCGATCCTCAAGCGCGCCGCCAGTTGTGGGATCGCATCGAGGTACTCCGCAAAGCCGGACATAGCATCCTCTTGACGACGCATTCAATGGAGGAGGCGCAAGCAGTCTGTGATCGTGTCGCCATCATGGATCACGGAAAGATCCTCACGGTTGACACGCCGGTTGGTCTGATCGCTGCGCACAAAGACGATCCGCGCGTTCGCGAGGTCGCGCATGGCGAGGTGACCCTCGAGGATGTCTTCATCGGGCTGACTGGAAGGACAATTCGTGACTGACAAAGTGGCTCCAGTCTTGGAAACAGCGACGACCGAGACGTCGTGGTGGAATTCGCTCACATCGTTGCTGCGCGCCGACGTGACGGCGCAGCTGCGCAACTACATGTCCCTGATCCTGAACTTCGCACTCCCCACTATCCTGCTGGTCGCCGTCTCACTGGGCAAGTCGCAAACGAAGGTCAGGAAGCTTGGCGGGCCCGACGTCATTGTGGAACTGGCACTTACCGTGGGACTGGTGTCCATCGGCTGCATCGCCTATTCGATGTCGGTCGCTCAAGACCGTGACAGGGGTGTGCTTCAACGGCTCCGAGTAACGCCCGCCCCCACATGGACCATCATGGCCAGTCGCGCGATCGTTCAGGTCGCGGCCGTTCTCGTTATGTCCATCGAGGTGCTGGTTGTGGCCCGCTTCGTCGAGAACGTGACCCTCTCGGCAAGCGGCTACGTGCTCACTGTCGTCGCTGCGCTGCTGGGCACGGCGGTATTCCTCAGCATCGGTCAGGCCATCGTGGGCCTGATTCCCTCCTTTGAAACACTCAACGCGGCCGGACGCTTTCTCTACCTTCCGCTGATCGGCCTGAGTATTTTTGGCCAGTCAGATGTCCTCGGGACCCCGTTCGAGATGGTCTCACGTTGGTCGCCTGGCGGATGCCTGGAAACGCTCCTCTCGTCGGCAATGGGCGTCACCGGCTGGAATGGTCAGACGTGGGGGGCGGTCTTTGCCAGCGTCGGCTACACCGTTGTATTTGCGGTCATAGGTGTTCGCTGGTTCCGATGGACAGCGAAATAGAGGCAACGCTGGTCGGAGTATGCCAGGCAGCCTGGGGAAGAACTGAGGGAGGCGAATTCGAATGGCAGCGACGCTGAGAGTGTCGAGGAAGTCGGGCGTTATGAATTCGGTCCCCTCCGCGGGCCGCTTAATTGTGGAAGGCAATAAGGATTTCGCGATCGTCCTCGACGGTAAAGTCGTTGGCTCCATCGCTCCCGGCTCTACCGTCGACGTACCGGTCGATCCCGGCA
>QHBP01000106.1 GCA_003244175.1 Chloroflexota bacterium
TGGCAAAGCTTTGGTCGCGGAAACCGCTGACCTTGTCGCCCAGGGCGTTGCCTTGCTGAGCGGTTGGGGCTCCATGATCCTTGTACTTCAGGTCGGTCCACCATTGCAGACCGGCAGCGGCTTTGCTGCTGTCCAGCGTGCACGTGTGCGAGTCCTTGCTCACCCAGTCGCCGCCCCACTCCCAGATGTACTGCTGAACCGCGAAGTCGTCGGTCGAGCCCACGTAGCCGAACCGCAGCTTGGCCTTGGAGTCGCTCGCCGTTGCGTAGTTGCCGCTTAGCTTCATGGCCGCTGTCCGGAAATCCTTGTACGTCCAGCTGTTCGTCGGGTACGATACTTTCTTCGCGTTGAACATGTCCTTGTTGTAGAACAGGAGGTCCTGATTGCTGCAGGCCAGCATGAGGCCGTAGGTGTGGCCTTTGTAGCTCATCTCCGGCAGACACTTTGCAACAAACGTCTTCTTCAGGTTCAGCTTGTCTTTCTTGACGAAGCTGTCCATCGACGCCAAAGCACCCTGGCTCGCGAACTGTGCGACGCGCTTGGCGCCGTCCAGCTGGAACAGGTCGGGGGCGTTACCGGAGCCGATTTTCGTCTTGATGTCGGTATCGTAGCTGCCCTGATCCCAGGCGTCGGTTACGTGCAGGCCGGGACAGGCCTTCTCGGCGGCTCGGATGGCGATCTTGTCCGCATTGTCGACGTTCTTGTCACCCCAATGAAAGAACGTCACGCTACCCTTGGCGTTGCATCCCTTGATCTTGGCATCGAGCGAGTTCAGGACCGCACTCGAATGCGCCCGGGATGTTGCGGCCAGGCTCGCGCCGCCCCAGGACGACACCAGCAAGGTTGCGCCTAGAAACGCAACCCAAATCTTCTTCATCTACTACTCCTCCAATGGATCCGCAGGGTGCTGTGTTGACCGCGACTGGCGGCCGCAGGGTTGAGGGAACGTCTTGCCCTCTCGACTGTCTCCTTTCCGCGCTGCCGATGAACGCGCCTCAACGTCAGTCGTGGAGAGCCTTTGCTCCCGCTCTCGTAAACGATTATCGCTCCAGTGGTGCAACAGGCGCTGTATCGATCCCGCACGACCTGGTCCCGGCTGCTTGCCTCCCCGCCGCCAGGGCCAGCGCAAGGCTCGCGCGCGCGTCCTGCGCCGTCACCACCATTTCGTGATCCGGGTCGCGATGCCGTCGCGCAAGATCCCGCATGCCGGCGACCACCGCTGCCGCATACTCATCCTTTCGGTCTCCAAAACGGGCCTCAAACTCGATGGGGGCTCCTTCGTCGATCGACAGCGGCACGCCGGATGGCAGCGCGGCGGCTAGAACCGCGGCGTGGCCTCCTTGAATCTTGCCGTGCAGTCGCTCCGGGATCCATCCGTCAATCTCGACGTATCCTCGCTCGAAGAATACGATCCCCGTGGTGCGCTCGACTGCCGCTGGGAAGCCAAACTCGTGATAGAACCGGCCCACGACGTCCCGATCGTATAGAACGGTGGCTTCGACCGCGTGTTTCCGCGGAGCCGTCGCCCAAAGGTGAAGCGGCTGGCCCGCCAGACGCCCATAGGCATCGAAGAAATGGACGCCGTGCTCGACGAAGATCCCGCCGCTCTTGGTCGTGTCCCACATCCAGTGATCGCGGGGTAGGCGTTGCGCGAAGTTTTGCAGGGAGAATGTGCGCGGGGCACCGAAGGCCGAGGATGATGCCAATGCGTCCAGCAACCGGAACGCCGGATGGTGACGCATCACGTAGTCGGTTCCGATCGCCGTCCCGGAGTGTCTCGCGGCGTCAATCATGGCATCCGCCTCGTTCAGAGAGAGTGCCAGGGGTTTCTCGCAGAAGACGCTCATTCCCGCCTCGAGCGCCGGTATGGCTATCGCGGCCCGCACATGCGGCGGGGTGGCGAGGTGCACGATCTCGATGTCCGGGTCATCCAGCACACCGCTTATATCGGGTTCCCAGCGCACCCCCGGAATGGGAGCACGCTCCACGGGATCGACGATGGTGGTGACATGGATGTCATCTGTTTTTCGATAGGCGTCGACGCAGAAGAGCCCAAAGGCGCCCGCGCCGGCGACCGCTATAGAAGCCGGGATGGAGAGAGGAATCGCGTCAGTTGACGGCCGAGTGGCTGTGTCCGATCGCATTGCCGGAGGTCTCATCGAAGAGGTGAAGGTTCTCGTTGTCGAAGATCAGATCGATGTTCTGACCCGGCTGCACGTCGGCCTCCGGCGGGAACTGAGCGGTCATCGTTGCCCCCTCGTGGCCCAGGTACACCAGCAGCTCCTTGCCCAGGTTCTCGACCACCTCGACGGAGGCCTGCATATGGTTTCCTTGCTGTCCCCCATTGACCAAACTCGCCGGATGGATGTGTTCCGGCCGCACTCCCAGGATCACCTTCGCCCCATTTTGCTGACGGGCCGGGGCCGCGATTGCGTCCGGCAGTGGAACGTTGATGCCGGGCGCCGTGAACTTCACGGCCCCGCCGTTCTGATCGAGTGTGCCGGGCATCAAGTTCATGGCGGGGCTGCC
>QHBP01000357.1 GCA_003244175.1 Chloroflexota bacterium
GCTCTCGTTTATCCGAATGGCCGGATCCGCTCATTTGAAACGCGTCAGCCAAATCCGGCAGCGGCGGGCCCGGCCGCGCGTCCAATAGGCGCGGTCGCCATCGCCGGTGTCATTGCCGGCATCTTCGTGGTCGTCCTCGCAGCTATCAAAGGGCGGCGTAACAACGGATCGGCGCCTTAATGGCGTGGCCACTGGCCCGAGTCAAGGTCGGCATTCTGGTGACCTTTGCCCTCGTTGCGGTGGGAAGCGCTGCCATGGCGAAAACCGATTCGGAAAGCCTTCCAGTTGGATTGGTTTTCCTGCTGCTGATAGCCACTGCTCGACTTTCCGCAATTGGTTACCATGCCGACATTGGTACCGCACTGCTCGGGACTACCTGCTACGCCTTTCTGGAACTGCCGTGGGCCGTTGGCAGCACCTCCGCCCTAGTCGCAGCTACCCTCACCTTCGCGGCCACGGTCGCTGCGGTCCGTTTCTTAGAGAGTGCGACGACTCAGTCTCGGCAAAGGGAGATCCAGTCGAGGAACATGATGGACGATCTGACGATCTACGACGCGTCAAGTGCGTTGCTCAAGCAGCGGTATGGACTCCAAGCGCTAGAGGACGAGGTCCTCAGAGCGCGGCGCACGAACACATTCTTAAGCCTGGTGCTGCTCGCACTCGATGCCCCGGCTGAAGACGATCCAGTCGCAGTTACCGTGGATGAAGAGGACGAGGCTGGGATCATTGGTGCTGTCTTAGGCGAGACACTGCGCGCCACGGATCGGGGCGTGAGGATCGCGTCAGCTACTTTCGCGGGGATCTTGCCGGCGACTGATGCCGGCGGAGCAGCGATTGCGGCCGAAAAGCTACGCCGAGCGGCAGATGGGAGGGCAACTCGTCCGCTCCGATGCGGCATTGCCACCTTTCCGGAGAATGCCGTCTCCGCGGGTGAACTGCTCGAGGAAGCTCAAGCGGCTCTCGAGCTTGCCCGTTTGAGCAATGCTCCGCTGATGGCTCCCGACATGCTCGGGTAGCCAAACACAAAGCGGCGTATGTTTTCCGCCTACATCGGAAGTTTGCTCTCGGGGCACCCCAGATAACAGAACAACGGGTAGGCAGACGCCTCTAGGCAAGCGCCTCCTCTGAAACGGGCCGTGCTTCGACTGGGGCCGGACGGAGGCGGGTGTGAGCGAGTACTCGCGTCAAGATGCCCGCGGGAGGCAGCATCGCCGCAATTTGGAGAGCGATAAAATCCATGACGCAGTACCCCGCCGCGATGACCGACGGCGGGTTGCCAGTTGGGATCTGGGTCACGGGAGCAGACACCTGCCAGGCCCAATTGCCTAGACTCGTTCCCCACAACTCGAGAAAAGATGTGACAAGGAAAGCTGCGGCGTACACAGATGCAGACGGCTTGCGCATGAACCAGAGGAAGATGGGCCAGAACAACGCCCCCGTCACGTCCAGTCGGTGGAAGAGCAACGGCTCAAGTGTCAACCCAAAGAGCGCCC
The DNA here is from genome assembly GCA_003244175.1 of Chloroflexota bacterium. Classification (GTDB taxonomy): domain Bacteria; phylum Chloroflexota; class UBA5177; order UBA5177; family UBA5177; genus QHBP01. The sequence continues at coordinate 1,494 of QHBP01000357.1, forward strand.
AAGCCGTCGCACCCGCGAGAGCGCCGTTCTTGATGAGGGTTTTGTGCCTGAGCATGACCGGAGTCCGTGCCGAGCGCAGGGCGAAGAGGTACACAAGTCCGTGCCCGGGCGGCACAAACATGGGGACGTTGCCAAGGCGGTACCGGTAGATACCCCAGATGAGAGAGCCCCAGATCTCCACGCAGGTAGCAACTCCAACCATGACCCATATCTGCCGCCTTTCGCTTGGCGGGGAAAAGCGAGTCGCAACGAAGAGAACCACCCATGCAGCAAGTCCTAATAGATGCTGCAGCAGCAGGGTCTTTGTGTGGACATCCAGCCAAAAGGCAACAGGAATGAGGAGGAGCAAGAAGATCTGATACGAGTATGGCTTCAGCTGGCGCAGGAGAGTCGACACTTTCCTCTGGAAGCTCGAGGACGGGAGACAGATCGCCCGAGAGGCTCTCTTCTCAAGTCGGAGCTGAGCCTGACGTAGCAGGTTCGTTGGTAGGAAGCCGTTGCGCGCGCCGTCAGCCAAGGTCCGCCTAGTCTGGCTCAACTCGGGCAGCCAGCACACGGAGGGCCTCGGCCAATCGAGAGCGGACAATATCAACAATGATCTGACGGATCGACAGCTCGTTCGCCCTTGATGAGCTTTCTCCCGGTGCTTCCCGTTGGCCGCCGCGGCGCATCGGAGAGCCATCCGAGACATCGATCAATTCGGATGGCCCCGAGTCTTCGTTGGAGATGTCCACCATGGGAGCCTCTTCCGGTCCGGCGCTAGCTTCTCCTCCAAACAAGCTGCGAACTGCCTTACCTGCCGGTTGGCGACGTCCTGCATAATGCCGCGTCCGAACTGCGCGACTCTTCCGCTGACGTCGACATCCGACACGATGTCGACGCGCGTGACGTCCGTTTCTGGGTTGGAGATTTTGGTCGTCACCGTTGCGGACGCGCCGCCGGAGCCTCTGACTTCCTGTCCCTTGGCGTGAAGGACAATCGCATGCTCCGACTCGGCAACATCAATCTCAACTTCGCCACGGTAACCGACCTGTATGGCACCAAGTTTGATCTTGACTGTTCCCTTGAAGTGCCTATCGTCAATCATCTCAGTGATTTCGGCGCCTGGAACGCACTGCGCCACCTCTGGGACATTGGTCAATATTCTCCATACATCCTCGAAGGGGGCTGCCACCCCGAAATCGCTAACTATGTCCACCGGACTCCTCCCAGCGAGTCCTCATGCGAGATCAAGCGCGGTTTCAAGTGCGCGCCGAGTGAGAACACGTGCGAGATGAAGCTTATACTCCCGGCTCGCCTTCAGGTCAGATGAAGGGTCAGTGCCCTCACCTGCTCGCTCGGCAGCGCTATGGACAACATCCCTTGTTATAGTCTGGCCAGCCAATACCCGTTCGACCTGGGACGCTCGTATGGGCACATTTCCCATGTTTGTCATGACAACGGAAGCGTTGCCAAAGGTCCCATCAACGGTTTCCAGGTCAATCGCGACTCCTACCATGGCCCAGTCAGACGCTCTCTGGCGGAACTTTTTGTACGCACCGACATGTGGACTCGTTGGATTCGGTACGCGAATCTCCACGAGGATTTCGTCCAGGTCCAGCACCGTAGTCCAGATGTCGGCGAAAAAGTCATCTGCCGCCACAGTCCTGTTCCCCTGCGGGCCAGTCACAATCAAGTCGCACTTCAGCGCCTTGACAA
>QHBP01000089.1 GCA_003244175.1 Chloroflexota bacterium
GATTTACCCTCGACAGGTTCTTAGAGCTGGAGGAGGAGAAGCCTGCACTAGAATTCGAAGACGGGGTGGTTACACAGAAAGTGTCACCGAAGGGGAAACACGGGTCGGTTCAGGCTGAGCTTGTCGAGTACCTCAACAGGGCGGCTCGCCCGCACAAGGTGGCTCGCGCCATCACTGAGTTGCGCACGACCTTCGCGGACTCTTCCTATGTTCCAGACATTTCGGTCTACCGCTGGGATCGTATCCCCACCGACGAAAGTGGTCATGTGGCCAACGAGTTTCGAGTGCCACCAGACATCGCCGTGGAGATTGTGTCACCGGAGCAGAGCGTCAACGCGCTCGTTCGGCGCTGCCTCTGGTACATCGACCACGGGGTCAACGTCGCGCTGTTGATCGATCCCAAAGATGAATCGGTGCTCGCTTTCAGACCGGGAGGGACACCTGCCGTGTGCCATGGAAAGGATCGTATCGACCTGAGTGAGCTGCTGCCCGATTTCGGACTGACCGTGGAGGAACTCTTCGCCTCACTTCGCATGCGCTAGCCCAAGACGGCACGGCCTGATCGCGCCGTCCGGCGATGTCGATACTGGCATCAGGGGCCGAGAAGTCAGAAGACAATCTCGATCCGGTGCGCTGCCGCGCAGAAAGCACGGCTTGTGCATCGCATCGCCATCGAGGCGTTCGCCGAGTTTGGCGAGAAACTCCAGAGATCAGACCGCACCACAGTGGACTCGACGACGTCGTCTGGCTCGCCAAGCGTCTCTATTGAGGTCCTCTCCTGCAACCAAATGAAGGCACGCATACCGTGTGGGAGGGTACCAAGCCAGCGAATGTGGCAGAGAATGCACGTACTGCCTTGACGAGTAGAATGCGTGCATGACCCGCCTGGTAGCTCTGACACGCTCCGTGAGCCCCGCGATTGTGGACCATGCGTTGTCGTACGTCGACCGAGAACCGATCGACGTCTCGCTGGCTCACCGGCAACACGCGGGGTATGAAGATGCCCTGCGCGGCCTCGGCATCGAGGTGCTGTCATTGCCGAAGCAGCCCCACATGCCGGATGCGGTCTTTGTCGAGGACACGGCGGTCGTGACCGACGAGATAGCCATCCTCACCGCCCCTGCTCTGCCGTCACGTCGAGTCGAAGTGGATAGCGTGGCCGAGGCGTTGACATCCTTCCGCCCGATCCGACGACTGACGGGCGATGCCACCTTGGAGGGTGGAGACGTGCTGCGCGTGGGACACGAGATGTATGTTGGGCTGTCGCGCCGGACAAACGAGGAGGGCGTACGACAGCTCCGCGCGCATCTGCAGCCGTTTGGCTATCGAGTGACCGGCATCGCGTTTGCCGGCTGTCTGCATCTTAAGTCGGCATGCACATATATAGGAAGGGATACTATTCTGGCGAACACGGAGTGGGTAGACGCCGGCCAGTTTCCTCATCTGCAGATCTTGGCGGTGGCAGCCGATGAGGAGATGGCGGGGAACGTCTTGCTGGTGGGTGATACCCTCCTCATGCCTGCGAATTTTCCGCTTACTCTAGAACGCCTGGAAGAGCACGACTTCAACGTCCTGCCGGTCTCCGTCAGCGAGCTGCAAAAGGCCGAAGCCGGCGTCACCTGCTGCAGTGTGCTGTTCACGCTGTGATCAAGGCTCATCTTGGTACGCTCGTCTCGGGCTATTGTGTGAGGAGATATTCTTGAGTTCCACGCAGATCGCGATCCTGTCCGACATCCACCTCGCTCCTGACGGGACACCGGACAGCCAGTGGAACAACATTGTTCGTCTCTCGGAGTCCCGCCAACTCCTCGATGCCGCCCTGGCCGACATCGTTGCCTCCGGGCACACCAACGTCCTGCTGCTGGGCGACCTCTCCCATCACGGCGATGGCGACTCACTGAGCACCGCCCTGCAGATAGTCTCCGACGCATTGCCGGCAGCCTGGGTCGTACCCGGCAACCACGACGTCGCATCATCCGAGGAGGCGTTCACGCATGCGGTTCATGCGGCGAGTGGCGTCTTAGCGCTGCAAAACTCCCATCAAATGCCGGCTCCCGACATCGTCATCTGCGGCCACGGCCTGCGCAGCACCGACGGCGGCCAGACGTGCACTGCCACCGCCCTGCCCGATGCAAGACCGGGCGCCCGGCTGCTGGTGTGGGCCGGGCACTACCCGCTGTTCAGCCAGGAGTCACAGCTGACGGGGCAGGGCATGCGGTACCCGGGGGACTTACTCAACCTCCCCGAAGCCTGGGCCTCGCTCGAGCATTTCATCGGACCCGCGCTCGTCCTGCATGGCCACCTACACACCGCCGTGGTCGAGGCACAAGGACCTGTTCTGCAGATTGGCGTACCCGCCGTGGTCGAGTGGCCATACGCGTGGACCGTCGCGCGCATCGATGTCGCGGACGATAATGTGACGGTTCAGACAATGATGACTCCGATCAACGGAAACCAACCTCGCGGCTCGATCAATACTGTCCTCGATGAGCTCCACCAACACTGGGTCTTTGCGCGCGATTGCTGGACGCGGGTCTGATATAGCAGCCCGGAGGAAAGGCCATTGTGACACCGAGATGTCCATGTTTTCTTCACGGTCTGAGCTGCGGTCATGAGGAGGGCCCCGGTCAGGTGCCGACGTAGGCCG
>QHBP01000090.1 GCA_003244175.1 Chloroflexota bacterium
GACGGCCGGGACGGCCACGACCGGCGAGACGTGGGACGTCGCCGAGGGGCTGCCCCTGCTTGTCCAGGACGGCTCGACCTCCTACGTGACGGGTGTGGGCGGCGTACCGCTGGAGCAGATCGGCGCCAATTCCACGGTGTACTACTACTACCAGGATCAGCTCGGGAGCACGCGTGCCCTGCTCGATGGCTCGGGGAACACGGTCGACACATATGCGTACAATCCGTACGGGAACCTCTCGAGCAGTACTGGTAGCGTCGCGAACCCCTTCAAGTACGCGGGACAGTACACGGACGCGGAGTCCGGGCTCCAGTACTGCGGGCGCGCTACTACGACCCCGGCACCCAGCAATTTCTGACCGTTGATCCGTTGACGGCAGAGACTGGGCAGCCGTACGTGTACGTTGGAGACAACCCCAGCAACTGGAGCGACCCGAGCGGCTTGTGTGGCCAAGCAAGCTCTCGTCTAAAACCTCCTCCGTGTAAAGGGACCTCGTTTGTTGGCGAACATGGCACCGCGGTAGTCACTTTCACGCGCAAAATGAAATATGGAAATACTCCGCGGGGCAAGTTTGCTTGGTACTTCGAATTCACACCCTCTATGCAAGGGAAATTGCGGCTTCGGAATGCGACCCAAATTTCCGTCTGGATCTCGAGGGCCAAGGTGAACGGCAGGAGTGTGGCTTCGCCTTACCCTCCCGGTCACGTCCAGCGACTTGGCTACAATTTCCATTCTAGTTTGGGTCCCTACGGATACATAGGACGCAAAGGCGGGGGGAACTTAAAGCGTGGAGATGTGCTCTATTTGCGTTGGAATTGGGAGACACTGGTCCGCATCGGCGACGAAGTGGGGGTCGAGAGTGGGTCATTTGAGGTTACTTGTACCGTCAATTAGCAGCTTCCTCTCGCAGGTGCATGCCTGCGCAAGTGGCTCACTGACACGCGAGCGACCGGTGGAAAGGCGGAGAGCCGGCGCAACCGGCCAACACCCTTGTAGGAACGTCTCGGCGTTTGCGCCTAGCTCGATACCAGGATTTAGGGAGTCGTAAGTCAAAAAAGGGAGACAGAACGTGACCGCAATCGATGCGGCCTGGGAGCCTAGTAACGAGGAAGCCATTAGCATCGACTCTCTGATGCCAGGTCGGGTGCTGACGGTCTGCTCCATGTACATCTGGGTGGAAGTCGAGGTGTTTCGTCTGCAGTACGAGATTACTCCGGCGACCGAACCGCATCCTCCAGGGGAAGCGAGCCCTGACGCTTGGGCGGCGTGGGAGGAGCGAAACGACTGGGGGCTCACAGGGCGTGACGACGCAGGAACCGGGTACGAGGCGCCAAGCGGATCATTCGGACCATCGCCTGACGGTAGTAAGACCGAAGGAGGGCTAGACATATATCCGCTGCCGGCGCCCGACGCAGCCTGGCTGGACCTCACGTTCCATGGGGGCGGAGGCGCTGACTGCAGCGACCACCACCACTACACCCTCAGAGTCATTCTGCCGCTCCCGACGCTCACGAATGAGGACATCGCAATGCGGAAAGGGGCCGACGGGGCGGAGTGGTTGGTACTTGCGGAACGCGTACGCCTTCACCGGAAAGAGATGGAGGGGAGGACGCGCCCCGGGGACTAAGGGTAGAGGGTGCATCGGGTGGACGCCTAGGATTGGGCCGGACATTGCGAGTGTGCGGTTTAGTCGAAATGTGGCTGGTAAACCCGGGCAAATTCCGCTGGAATTTCAAGCTTACCGGCAGAGAAGACCCGGCTAAGGCGGGTAGCAGCGCGGACCAGCAGCCCACAACCGCGACGCAGTCGCTCGCCAAGAGCGTCCAGGCGCGGACAGACGGACAAAACGAATGCGGAAAAAACAACATGCGCGCTCTCCTTACCAGGAGGCCGCACACGGGAGGGGCGTCAACGGGTATCCTCGAGTCTGTCTTCTACAGCGTGTACAGCGCCAAGACGGGCAACGATGCCGTTTCGGGTTGGTGTCCGCTGCCGCCGCCTTTTGGCTGTGGCTAGTACCCGCGATCGTCTCGAGGCACGAGGCGGCAGACAATGAGCGAGGGGTGGGTAGACGCGAGTGGAGAGTGGATCGAGCCCGACGAGCTGGGCGCACTGGACGAGGTACTCGCCCGGCTCCGGGGCTACCACAACGGCAACCTGCAAGCGTTCCTCTGGTCTCCCGCGCGAGCGGGGCAGGGCCTGGAACCGTTCGCTCTGCCCGCCGAGGAGCAACAGCTCGCCCGGCAGCTACTCGCCCTCCCGGCCGATCGGCGTGTGGTCGAGGAGGCGGCGCATCTCATGCGCCGATCAGTGACGACCCGGCCCGTTTGGCATGATTTTTGGGCGCGGGCTATACTTTGCCCGTCAGTGACGCCTTCTATGGCTATGGACGACGAGCTCGTTCTCCTCACCTCCTACTTCAATCTGGCGGATGGGCGCCGGCAGGACTCGGCCGACACTTTCAGAGTGGATCCCTCCGTGTCCTCCAGCACGTCGCCGGATGGTACGGCCGCGCTCTACGTTGTCACGGAAGGGTCGGCGAGTGGGCACATGGGCCCACGGGCGAGGCGAGTCGCCGCGGACACCGTGGCGTGGGAGTACGCCACACACACCGACGAGTCGCCGCCAACACGCCTCAAGGCCGCCTTCCGAGCCGCTCACGAGACCGTAAAACACGAATTCGACGGACACGTCACGGTGGGCATGAGCGTGATCGCGATTGAGGGCGAGAAAGTCTACCTTGGTCAGGTTGCTCCGGCGCAGGTCTACGTGCTCCACGAGGGCAGCCTTCACTCCATATCCGCCGGCACCGACGGCACATCGCCGTTCGCTCGATCACTGGGAGCACGCTCTGGACCGCGTATCTCCGTCTTTCGTGACGAAATCGGGCCTGGCGACGTCTTGGCTCTTGGGAGCAGCTGGTTTCGCGGCGGTGCGGATGCGGACGCACTTCGCGAGTGCTTCGCCGCCGGCTCCTCCGACGACATTGCGGAGAGCTTGCTCGATCTTGCAAAAGCAAATGACTCGCGCGATGCAACGGCAATTGTGATCGAAGCGGTACCGTCGCGAGAGCTGGAGGCGCAAACAGGGATAGACGCCGCTCCCTCTCTCGTGGAGCAGGTCGACACGGCTGTGCAGGCGCTTACCGACGTGGGCAAGATGATCTGGGATGAGCTACGAACGACGCCCTCACCGCCGGCCCACCAGCCGAACGGCGCCGCTCAAGCCCCGCGGGAAGCGGAGAACATCGACGTCCCTGCATCGTCCAGAGCCGAAATATCGGAATTTGAAAGCCCCCTAGAGACTCGAGTCGAGCGTGGACGCAAGATCGCCGACCCGACGATGGAAGTGCCGGCTGTTACGGCCGAACCATTGGAGCAGAATCCGGAGGAACCGTCCGCAACGCGCGTCGGTGTCCGGGAGGGTTTGACGGAGGAGGTACCTTTGACGCCAATGGATGCACAACCAGCGGAGAGGCCCGTCGCGACTTCTACCGATGGGGAGGTAGCGAATTCTCCAGGGGTTGATCCAGAGCCACCAGGGACGCAAGGGCGATCCCGGGACGGCCTGCTCGGCAGACGCGCCCGAGGACGGAGGCGGCCGGCTCAACCCATCGGGCGTCCGCGAGCCGAAGAGGAGGAGGGGGCGTGGGCGGTGTCGGGGGAGCGGCCGTCTGAGCTGGATGCGGTGAACTCGCGGATTCACAGCGATCCTGCCCTAAGCGGAGAGGTTATGCCACCCGTGCAGGCATTCGCGGACACAAGCACCGTCGAACCCTCCCGCATTTACGCCACGAGCAAAGACATCGAAGCTGTCAATAAGCGGCGACCTCGACGTTTTGGGGGCGCAAGCCACATACCCAACCTCATGGGGGGGCCCAGGGTTATTCGGCCCGGCGACAGTGACATCGATTTGCGTCGTCCCATGTCACGATCAACGCCTTCCCCGCTTATCTGGTTCAGTGCCGTTGCCATGATCGTCCTCATATTTGGCGGCATCTTGTTGCTTCTGCACCATCGTCATAGGGTGGTGTCCGCGGACCCGTACCCCCGTCTCGCCCGAAGCGATATCGCCCTGGCATCGTCGGCAAAAGATCCCGCGACTCAGGACTTCTACCTCTCCAAGGCGCGGCATAACATCAACGCCGCCCATACTTTTGGCGCTCCTCTCTCCACCCTCCACAAGCTGCGCGTCGAGCTGCAGACCACCAGTGACGTCCTGAACCGGGTAACGCGCGAAGCGACGCCGGCAATGATCGGCAACTTCTCGCAGATTCTACATGCGAATCCATCCGAGGTTGCCGCCCTTCCCGGCCAGATCTTTGTTCTGGATCGCGGGCGTAATAGCGTCTTCGCCATATCCACATCCGGCGGTCAGACATCCGGGCCCAGCGAGATCACCAGGAGTGGGGACATCGTCAGCAATGTGACTGTCGGCAACCCCGTCCACCTTGCATCGGACACGTCATCCCCCGGAACTGCCCTGATTCTCGACGACAAGAATCAGCTGGTGCGTTACTCCGGCAATACCAAAACGGCGACTCCCCTTGTTCAACCCTCCCA
>QHBP01000170.1 GCA_003244175.1 Chloroflexota bacterium
CCTAAGTATAGCGCCGGCCCGCGCGTCTCCTCCTCTCTCGGCAAATAGTGCACTTTGGGAGAATGGTCCCAGCGCCTCCCCGCCGATATAGTCAGAGACGTTAGAGAAGGATACCCGTACCGGGTGATCCTACTCCTGCCCAGCGCGTGACAAGGAGGACTTTGCGGATGGTGCTGCAACAAGCGCCTTGCGTCCTGTTCGAGCCTCGCATGCCCCACACCTTGGAGGAGACGGGCCTCTCGAGCTCGATGATTGACGACCTGCTACTCAAAAGATTGTTCATAGGCGGCTCGGAGTCCGCGAAAACCGCCCTCGCATCACGCATAACGCGAGCTCTCGGATCGGACATCTATGTGCCCTATGCGCTGGCGGTGGAGGGCAGCATCATCGAGCTCTATGACCCGGTCTGCCACGTCGTCAACGGGGAGCCCGATGACATGCTGGATTCTCGATGGGTACGGGTTCGACGGCCAACCGTCGTGGTTGGGGGCGAGCTGAGGCTCGAGAGCCTTGATCTGTCGTACCATCCCACGCGGAAGACATACGAGGCCCCGTACCAGATGAAAGCCAACACCGGGATGTTTCTGATCGACGATTTCGGCCGCCAGCAAATGACACCGGCGGAGCTTCTGAACCGATGGATTGTCCCTCTCGAGCTCCGGGTCGACTTCCTCAAGCTCCAAAGCGGCCGCAAACTGGAAGTGCCCTTCGACGAGCTTCTGGTCTTTTCTACGAATCTCGATCCCTCGAATCTCATGGACGAGGCGTTTCTACGACGCATCAAGTACAAAGTGCAGGCCCGCGATCCGGACCGAGAAATGTTTCGCGCTATCTTCCAGCGCGAGTGCACGTGTCACGATGTGGTATACGACGATGACGCCTTTGACTATCTCATCGACCAGCACTATACGCGGGCGGGTCGCCCCTTCCGAGGTGTACATCCGCGCGACCTGCTGGACCAGATCGTCGCACTTGCCCGCTATATAGAAGAGCCACCTCGCATGACCATGGAGCTTCTCGACTCGGTGGTGCATACGTACTTCGTGGCGCATCACTAGCATCGGCGCTCGCTCCTCCCAAGGTCCCGGTCCGCATAGAATGCGCAGGGACAAAAACGTCGGGAGCGGGGGATCAGGGTGTCGGGTTCAGAAGTCCAGCATTGTGTTACCACGCCGGTGCGTCGGGCGCTCGAAGCCGGTGCCGTTGGCCAACAGGCAAGAATTCAAGGGTGGGTGCGCACCAAGAGGTCATCCAAGGCGGTAGGCACCTTCCTGGAGCTCAACGATGGATCCAGTCTTCGCAATCTGCAGGTGGTAGTCCCGCAATCGCTCGCGAACTATGAGACCGTTGTGAACTCGCTCTCGACGGGAGCGAGTGTCTCGGTGGAGGGCGACATCGTCGAGTCCCCGGCGCCCGGGCAAGAAACCGAGCTTCGGGCGTTGAGGCTCGATGTGGTGGGACACGCCGGCGAGTATCCGCTCGCGAAGAAGAGACACTCGTTCGAGTATCTGCGGTCGATGGCGCACCTTCGTCCGAGAACCAACACTTTTGGAGCAATAGCACGAGTGCGTAACGAGGTTTGTCGGTCCATCCACGCATACTTTCAGCAGCGGGATTATCTCTACATACAGACACCCATCATCACCGGGATTGACGCCGAAGGCGCAGGTCAGATGTTTCAGGTCACATCACTGGATTTGACCAATCCTCCCCTGAGAGATGCGGCGGTCGACTTCTCGCTGGACCTGTTCGGAAGGCCCACGCACCTCGCGGTTAGCGGGCAGCTGGAAGCGGAAATCATGGCCAGCGCGCTGTCGCACGTCTACACGTTTGGTCCCACCTTCCGGGCCGAGAACTCCAACACGTCTCGCCATCTCGCGGAGTTCTGGATGGTAGAACCGGAAGTCGCCTTTTGCGATCTCGCGCTTCTCATGGATATCGCGGAGGACTTCCTGAAGGTCGTGTTTTCCGATGTTCTTGCTAATTGCATGGAAGACATGCGCTTCTTCAACGACCGAATCGACAACACAGTCCTCGAAACCCTCGAGCACGTTGTGACGAGTGACTTTGTGCGGCTGACGTACACGGAGGCTATCGAGATTCTGCGCGTTTCCGGTCGTGATTTTGAGTTCCCAGTGGAGTGGGGCCACGACCTGCAGGCCGAGCATGAGCGCTATCTCACCGAGGAGCATTTCAAACTGCCCGTCATTCTTGTCGACTATCCCGCTTCGATCAAAGCGTTTTACATGCGCCTCAACGACGATGACAGGACCGTCGCCGCCATGGACGTGCTCGTTCCAAAAATCGGTGAAATCATTGGGGGCAGCCAGCGCGAGGAGCGCCTCGACGTCTTGCTCACGCGCATGCACGCCCACGGCCTCGATCCCGAGGAATACTGGTGGTATCTGGATTTACGGCGTTTTGGCAGCGTCCCACACTCCGGCTTTGGGCTGGGGCTGGAACGCGTGGTCCACTTCATGACGGGAATGCAAAATATCCGCGATGTCATCCCCTTTCCCCGAACCCCGCGCAGCGCAGACTTCTAACTCGGTGGCCTTGCGAGACCTTTATACTTGGCCGTGAGTGGGGCACCGGAACCGCAAGATACGTCGGTGCGCGAGCACCTGGAGGCGACGGAAGCTCTGACTCTCGGCCCCTTCGCCATGCGCAGCGTACAAAGCGCGGGCCGGGAACACTTTGAGGCCCCGTCACCGGTACGGACCGCGTATCAGCGCGATCGCGACCGCATTGTTCATGCAAATTCTTTCAAGCGGTTACGCGGGAAGACGCAGGTCTTTATTGCGCCGGCAGGCGATCACTATGCGACGCGCTTGAGCCACGCGCTCGAGGTAGCACAGGTCGCCCGCGTTGTCGCGCGCGCTTTGCGTCTGAACGAGGATCTTGTGGAGGCCATCGCACTCGCCCATGATTTAGGGCACGCACCCTTTGGACACGCCGGCCAAGAAGCCCTGGACCAGCTGCTTGGCGGCGGATACCGGCATGATGAACAGAGCCTGCGGGTCGTCCGATTTCTAGAGAACGATGGCCGCGGGCTTAATCTGACTCGTGAAGTCATCGATGGAATCCGTACGCACCGTAAACCTCGTCACGACTTTACGGGGACAACAGTAGGGCCGTCCGGCACGCTGGAGGCGGAGGTGGTCAAGCTCTCGGATGCGGTTGCATACGTCAATCACGACGTTGACGATGCAATCCGTGCGGGCATCATTGGCCTCGGCGATCTGCCCGAAAACCCTCTACGTGTCCTCGGCACGTCGCGCTCTGCCCGCATCAATAGCGTGGTATGCGACATCGTGGCCGTGAGTGAAGACCACGAAAAGGTAGTCATGACGGAGATTGTGAGGAACGCAATGAACGAGCTGCGCTCGTATCTCTTCCGCGAGGTGTACACAAACGCGGTGGTCAAGCGCGAGGCGGACCGGGCTCGCCACGTTGTGTCCGAGCTCTTCCGCTACTTCATGGATCGACCCGAGGCGTTGCCGGAGGCGTTTCGCGATGATCCGCGGAACGAAGGCGTGGGGCGACGCGTGGCGGATTACATCGCCGGGATGACCGACTTCTACGCTATCCAGCGCTTTCAGGAGCTCTTTGTCCCCAAGATGTGGCCTGCATAGTCCGGGTGCCCGTCAGCGGTGCGTCAGGCGCTTCTTGACGCTGTACTCGTCATGCGGGCGGAACGCGAAATGACGAAGCATCTCGCCGAGCAGGCCGAGCATAAAGAGTTGAATACCGGACACGATGAGAATGCCCGACAGAAAGAGAAGTGGCCCGTGCTCACGGAAGATTGAGTGTCCGAGGATCTTGAGCAACAAGAGATAGAGGAAGCCGGCTCCTCCAAGTGACAAGAGCCCCAGCCCCAAGAAGCCAAAGAGCTGCAGCGGTCTCTGCATGTAGCGGGTCAAGAACAGGACCTTCAAGAAATCAAGGAGGCCCTTGAAAAATCGGCCCGTGCCAAACTTCGAACGCCCGAATCGACGCGCACGGTGCCTCACCTCGATCTCGCCCACTCGATAGCCTCGCCAATACGCGAGTACGGGGATGAAGCGATGCAGCTCGCCATAGAGCTTCAGATCCGTCAGGACTTCACGGCGGTAGGCTTTGAAACCGCAATTAAAGTCGTGCAGGGGGATTCGGGTCGTCTTGCTCACGACAAGGTTGAAGACTTTTGACGGCAACGTCTTGCTCCAGGGATCGTGACGGTCCCGTTTCCAGCCGGAGACCAGGTCATAGCCCGAGTCGAGAGCATGTAAGAACTTGCTCACCTCTGCCGGATCGTCCTGCAGGTCGCCGTCCATAGTTACAATGACGTCTCCGCGAGCGACCTCGAAGCCGGCCAGAAGGGCAGCCGTCTTTCCGAAGTTACGCCGCAAAGCAACGACCGTAACGCAATCGTCCGCGCGATAGATCTCCTCGAGAATGCGGTTCGTGCCGTCCCGACTCCCGTCGTCGACAAAAATGACCTCGCCACGGACCTCCAGTTCAGACAGCACAGCGGTGATTTCGCCGTGCAGCTCCGCCACGCTGCCCTCCTCGTCCGTGACAGGGATCACGACCGACACACCCGGTGCATCGAGCTCGTCCAGCAGAGCCTGATCGAAGGTTCGGACGGACGTCATTGGGAATCGAGGGTAGCGACCGCGGACCGAACGCCAACCGAATGCACGACGGTGCGGATCGTTCCACGCAGCCGTTCCGCCACGATCACCGCGGCTGCGGCCACGAAGACGGTCACCAAAGCGCCCACAACGTCCAGGAACCAGTGTTCCCCCGAAATGACGACGGCCGCCGACATAGCCAGGGGATACAAG
>QHBP01000361.1 GCA_003244175.1 Chloroflexota bacterium
AAGTGATTGTGGTACAGCTCGACGGCAGCCGCAAGACAGGCTCGCTCGTCCGGTCGCCATGCTGGGCGATGACTTTCGCGTGACTTTGGCCCGCGCATCAGACGATGCGTTGCCTCCGTCGCCCTCTGCGATTCGCCGGTTACTCGCGCCACTGCATCGCGGAACCCAACACCCTCGATGCGCTCCGCAAAGTCGATGATGTCTCCACCGACGCTGCAGCGGTAGCAGTACCAACTTTGCGTATCCGGGTACACGCAGAGGTTCGGGCGCCCGCCATCATCGTGAAAAGGACAGCGGCCGAGGAGGGCGCGGCCGCTCGGGCGCAGCTCGATGCCATACCCCTCGATGATCTCCTCGACCGGATGATCTCTCTTCAAGGCGTCCGTGTCGATCCGTCTCATCATGCACCTCCGCGTGAGCGGTCACGCCGTGCGCTTCACATGATCGAGCGGGAGACCGCGAAGAAAGCGCGAGGGGGAACGCATCTCGATTCGGCCGCGTCGCTGCCGGGTCCGACACCGCGTGAGGTACAGACGCTCGCAGGCTCGCGTTACCGCGACGTACGCCACACGTCGTTCCTCGTCGATGCTGACTCGCTCGTCTGAGACGTTAGCGAGTGCCCGCGCGTGTGGCAGGAGGCCTTCCTCCATGCCGACCACGAACACCACCCTCCACTCGCCGCCCTTGGCTCTATGGATGGTGCTGAGCCGTACTCCCTCGGAACTGAGAGCTCCGTCGTCTCGTACGGCAATGTCCCGCGGGGTGGACCAGTACGGCAGTCCCCGCTCCCACAGCGCGACCGTGAACGGCAGCGCCTGCCAGTTCGTCCGATACAGGATCGCGACCTCGTCCAGCCGGTCAATGACGCACGTGGCTACGAGTCGCTCGATCTCGTCCACGACGAATGCCGCCTCGGCTTCTTCATCCGTCGCGATGTGGAGACGTATCGCCTCACCGAACGGGTTGTCAGTCCAGAGGGGCCGGCTGGTCGGTAGGGAGGCGGCCAGGGCATTGGCAAGCTCGACGATCTGCCGCGTGGAGCGGAAGTTTTGGTGGAGATTCATGATTCCCGTCTCGGGGAAGTCACGCTGGAACTCGTCCAGAAAGCGGATGTCGGCGCCACGCCAGCAGTACATGGTTTGCTGAGGATCGCCGACCATGACCAGGTTACGGTGCCGCGCGGCGAGAGAGCGGAGCAGAGCGTACTGACTGGCGCAGATGTCCTGAAACTCATCGCACAGGACCACGCGGTAGCTATCCTGGCAGAGGCGCAACACGCCCGGATGCTCACTGAACAGTCGGAGCGGCAACGCAAGCATGGAAGGATAGTCGACCGCGCCACGACGACGCAGGATGTCCTCGTAGGCATCGGCTATCGGCTGGAGCGCATCTGGCTCCAGCACTTCTCTCTTGCCTCCCAGTCGCAGGCGCTCCAACCGAGTGCTCAGCTGACGAAGTGGGCATCGCTCGATGTCGATCTGAAGGTTTGTTGCAACCTCCCGAACGACGGCCCGCGCCTCGCTCTCCCCGTACACCGCCGGTGGACTCGGTCCCATCCCCAGCTCCTCGCTCCACTGCCGCACGATTCGTAGACCGAAGGCGTGGAAGGTGCTGACGTCCACCCCGCTCCCCTCCTCCCCAATCAGGCAGTACAATCGCCCTCGGAGCTCCCGTGAGGCCTTCGTGGCGAAGGTGAGGGCGAGGATGCTGGAGGGCGGGATCTGCCGCCACCCGATCAGGTAGGCAATCCTGGCCGCGAGGACCAGAGTCTTGCCGCAGCCGGGACCAGCCATGATGAGCAGAGGCGTGTCGGGCGCCAGCACGGCCTGACGTTGCTCGGTGCTGAACCGAGAGAGGTCGAGCATTCCGCTAGGCGGATCCCGCGACCTCGACCCATCGGAGGTGAAAGGCCGCGTCGCGCGCTCTCCACAGCATCTCGTCGGAGATCTGACTCGGCAAGAGACTGCGGATCAGGGCAAGGTCGGCGGCTGCCTCCGTCTCGTACGTGGCGAAGAGTGATGCCGGTTGGTGGTACTGACGCAAACCGGCCAGGACGGCATGGACCGCTGCTTCATTCAGGTGGCCATGGTCCGTATGCCCGCTCAGTTCCGCGCAGCTCCGAGCCCCACAGGTGCACCGTAGCGCGGTCGTACGGACTTAGGTCTTCCACAGACCTGGGATCCCAGGACCGGTTGAAGAGCGCGCCGGGCGAGAGGCGCCTCCGGACTTGTGCCGGAGGCACCGGTCTCTCCGTGCTATCGCAGCGGACGAGCTCGGCGAATCTGGCGCTCGCCAACTGTGCTCCCCGTTTGCCAATCCGGTCCCATGCCGAGAGCAGTCACGACGATGTAGGGACCGTCTGGCGACTCGCGCGTGATCACTGCTCCCCGGCCGGGATCCGGGGCATAGCGAAGTGGCTCGGCGATGCCGCGCTCCCGGCAGAGTCGGGAGCACGCTCGCGCCCATTCTCCAAACACCTGGCGGGCAACAGGTTCAGGTAGTCCATCGACATTAAGCGCTTCCAGCTGCGCCACGGCGGTGGCTGGATCATGACGATACAGCCGGCGCGCCTCCCAGAGTGCCTCCTCGACTGCGTCCACCTTGACAGTCAGCTCCCGCTGCGCAATGATGGTCTTGAGGGTAGTGATCTCAGGATTGCCGGGGTTCTCGTTGACTACAGGCCCCAATAGTCCCTTCGCTTCCTCGAATCGCCCCGCTTCGAGCGCCGCTCGCGCACGAGCGAGGGCTCCGGCAAGTCGCCTGGCCCGTTCGGCCTCGGCGGCTTTTGCTTTGTCGGCCTCCTCCCGCCGTCGCCGTTCCGCCAACAGCCGCTCCAGATCGAGCTGAGCCGCGAGTCTCTCAACCTCTTTTCGCCAGTAGTTGGCGGCATCGGCCGCGACCACCTCGGACTGGATTGCGATGGCGACGATCCGGACTGCCTGTCTCCTCGCCTCCTCAGCAAAGGCTTGCTCACTGAGTGCTTCGGCCTCGTGTCGTACCTGCTGGGCCTCGTCTCGCGCTCGCTCTGCCTCACGCTCTCGTGCCACGAGACTGTCATACCATTCCAGGTCGCGCAGTGCCTCAGTCTGCGCTTCCTGGTCTCGACGCGCGATCGCGGTCAAGGTAGCGGCGGCTCTGCGCAACTCCTCCAGGAGCGATGCAAGGTCAGAGGGTAGATCAGCTTCCGGCTCCGGCAACACCGGATCGACCGATTCATCGGGGATTGGTTCTTCTGTCAGGGCCTCCAGGTTGAACACGTCGGCGAGCTCGGCGAAACTCTTGAGCACGGTCATTTGGGACATGTCAAACCTCCTGTCGTGGTTGGATTGGACATCGTGCTTCCGGTATCAGGCTTCCCGCTCATCGAAGCGGTGGACGTGCGCATCGAGCGGGTCAGGGCGAAGGGGAGTGGGACCCGCAGCCGGACCAGACGGCGCCGGGCGGAGATCAAT
>QHBP01000355.1 GCA_003244175.1 Chloroflexota bacterium
GGCCATTGCCCTCGAGGACTCGCCGAACGGCATCCTGGCGGCCAAACGAGCCGGACTCTTCTGCGTGGCCGTGCCCAACGTGCTTACGGGGGAGCTGGATCTCAGTCACGCGGATCTTCCCCTCTCTTCCCTCGCGGAGATGCCACTCCGCGACTTGACCGCCATGGTTGAAGGGCGCCTGAAACGGGCGGCTAGGGAGCCGAATCCGCACTAAGGGATAATGATCCACATTGGCTTCGGAGAGGGGCAGCTGTGACCGCGCGTAACGCCATGAACCTCGATGCGAACGTACAGTCCGATGGTGCGAACACGTCCGACGATGTGGTACGTGTGGCCGAGGCCGCGCTGCCCACTCGCTTCGGTCAATTCCGAACCGTGGTGTTTCGGGTCCGCGGCCACTCGACGGAAATCGCGGCTCTCCTGCACGACGAAGGCACCAAGGCAGCTCCCCTCGTCCGTCTGCACTCCGAGTGTTTGACCGGCGACACCTTCGGCTCCCTGCGGTGCGACTGCGGGGAACAGTTAGACGCCGCTCTCCAGCTGGTTGCGGAGACACGCCATGGTATCCTCCTCTACCTCCGTCAGGAGGGGCGAGGCATCGGTCTGGCCAACAAGGTGCGGGCCTATGCGCTTCAGGACCGGGGGTTGGACACCGTCGATGCCAATATTGCCCTGGGCCTACCCGTCGATGGACGGGATTACAAGGCGGCGGCGGCCGTTCTGCGCTTCCTGGGAGTGAGCGAGCTCCGCTTGCTCACGAACAATCCCGCAAAAGCCGACGCGCTGGAGAGACACGGATTGCACGTCATCGAGCTCGTGTCGCTCGCCATCCGGCCGAATCCGAACAATGCCGGCTATCTTGCTACCAAGGTCAGTCGAATGGGCCACCTGATGCAGCCGAGAGGCGGAGATGAGCAGGCGGAGCCGGAGCCGGACCCGCAGTGATGAATGCCGCGGACCGGCCACTTGTCACGGTCCACTATGCTCAGACCCTGGATGGTAGGATTGCGACGCGCACCGGCCAATCCCAGTGGATCAGCTGCAATGCGACGCTGGAGCTGGCTCACCGCCTCCGGGCTGAGCACCAAGCGGTGATGGTCGGCGTCGGTACAGTACTGGCGGACAACCCCCGCCTGACGGTGCGGATGGTACCGGGGTCGTCTCCGCTGCGCATCGTCTGCGACAGTACGCTTCGCCTGCCTCTCGAGGCTCATGTGCTCACCGATGGAGCTGCCCGGACCATCCTGGCGACAACGCCGCGTGCTCCCTCGGAGCGGTGCCGCGCCGTGTCCGGTCTGGGAGCGGAGGTCATCATCGTCAGTCAGGACACTCAGGGACTGGTTGACATGCCTGAGCTGCTGCTTCGTCTCGTCAAACTCGGGATCTCCTCCGTCCTGATCGAGGGTGGTTCGCGGCTCGTCACCTCGGCACTGCGCCGGCGTCTGATCGACCGGTTGGTCGTATGCATTGCGCCCAAGATTATGGGCGCGGGAGTCGAGGCCGTCGGCAACCTCGACATCCTGCGTGTGGACGACGCTCTCCAGTTCTCCCACGCGGGCTTTACCGCGGTCGGACAGGATGTCGTCTTCGATGGTCAGCTCGCATGCGAGCCCGTCTCCCATGTCTAGCGCCACAAGTGTCTGGTTCTCGCGGGAACGGACGGTAGAGCTGCGACACGAGGTCTTGTCCCTACCGCGACCCCTTGACGTACGGATCGTGGCCATCGTGTCCGGTCTCAGTCATGGAACCGAGATGCTTGTCTACCGCGGCCAGGTTCCCGAAGACCTCGAGCTGGATCTCCCGACGCTGCGGGGGACCTTTGCTTTCCCGATCAAATATGGGTACGCCAGTGTGGGCCGGGTGGTTGAGGTGGGCACAGAGGTGGATGATCTGGAGGAGGGCGACCTCGTGTTCGTGCACCATCCGCACCAGACGGAGTACGTCGTGCCGTCGTCGCTGCCGGTGCGCCTTCCACGGGATCTCGATCCCGAGATCGGGATATTCTTTGCCAACGTCGAGACCGCCCTCAACGTCATGCTTGACGCCCACCCGCATCTGGGCGAACGCATCCTCATCTTCGGTCAGGGAGTCGTGGGCCTGCTCCTCACACAACTGGCGCACCGGGCAGGGGCCGACAGTGTGATCGCGGTTGAACCTACTAAACAGCGCCAGATGATGTCGTGGGCGGCCGGTGCGGATGCGGTGCTCGCTCCCGGCGACGACCTGTCGGATGCGGTGCGGGAGCTGACGGATGGAGCAGGGGCGGACCTCGCCATCGAGGCGAGCGGCAATCCGCTGGCGCTTTCGCTGGCCCTGCAGTGCGTCGCCGCGCAGGGTACCGTGGTTGTCTGCTCGTGGTACGGCACGAAGCCGGTGGAACTGGCACTGGGAGGGGCATTTCACCGCGGACGAATCCGCCTCGTGAGCTCGCAAGTGGGGTCGATCAACCCCTGCCTGCAGCCTCGCTGGACCCTACACCGCCGCGCCGCGGTGGCGTGTAACCTGCTGCCGCAACTGCACCTGTCGCCCCTTATCACGCATCGTGTCCCGTTCAACCGGGCCGCCGGCGCCTATGTGCTCGTCGAACGGCATCCTGAAGAGACGGTGCAGGTCATTTTGACATACGGAGAGAACGATGTTTAGGACGGGCGTCGTTACCCAGTTCGAAGCCGCCCATCGATTGCGAGGCGACTTTGGACCCGCTACCAGAGTCCATGGCCACACGTACCGAGTGGAGATCAGCGTGTCCGGTCCATCTCTGAAGGATGATGGCACGCTCTGCGACATCGGAATGTTGCAAAAGATAGTTGACGATGTGGTGACGCCCCTTCACTATCGGGATCTGGACGCTCTGGAGGCGTTCCAGGGCCAGAACACCACCGCCGAGCGGCTGGCAATTTACCTTCACGAGAGCCTCGCGCCCCGCCTGGAGACCGCGGCGCTTGCGTCGCTGGCGGTGCAGGTGTGGGAGTCGCCGCAGGCCTTTGCGAGCTACGAAGATGCTCTGCGGCCGAGCTCCTCGTAGGCCTGCAGGCAGCGCTGGGCGCAGGCCTTCCAGGTGAAGCGTTCAATCACCAGCTCGCGGGCATTCTTGCCCATGCGAAAGGCAAGCCCCGTATCGCCGAGGAGAGCGGCGAGCCGCTCGTGCAGCTCCTCGACGTTGCCGGGCTCGACCAGATATCCCGTAACGCCATCCTGCACGATCTCCGGAAGTCCGCCAAGGTTACTGCAGATCACCGGCGTACCGCTCGCCATTGCCTCCAGGACGACCAGTCCGAGGAGCTCGGACACCCGGATGGATCGGCCGTAGCAGGTATGGTGGACCGACGGCAGCACCAGAACGGCCACGCGCCGCAGCAGGGCAGGGAGATGCTCGTCAGGCACGGCTCCAAGGAACGCGACATCGCGGTCCGCGGACATCTGCCGCAAGAGCAGCGGATAATCGCGCTCCGGTGGACGAGGATCGTGGCCGGAGGAGCCGGCAATGTCGAGATGGGCGCCAACGGGCAGGGCGGAGATCAAGCGGTCTACACCCTTGTGTGGGGTGATCCGGCCCACGAAGAGGACGCCTCGTCGCGTGACGGATGCATCCGGTCTGAACCGCTCGGGATCGGCTCCCCCATAGATAACGCGCGTGCGCTCCGGCGGCGCCTTCAGCTCGCGAGCTGAATATGCGGAAACCGGCAGGAATTGATCGAAGAGTCGCGGCAAAATGCCGCCCCAGCAATTGCCCTGCAGGCCGTGGTCGGTCACGACCAGGCGTCCCCTCGATGGGAGGGAGGCGAGGGCGGCGATCCGGCTGGGTGTGCTGCGCATCTGGTGAGTATGAACAATGCCGGCCCCGGCCAGTGCAGCGGGGAGCCGCGGAGCGACCGGATGGGCCGGATGTCCTCCAATGCAGGCGATTGAGCGCAGACATCGAATCTGCAGCCCTGCCGGCTCTCGTTTCTGGTACGGTCGTGGGCCGAACGTCACCAGCTCACACTCGACGTGCGATGCGAGCGCTCGAGCCAGCTCCAGAGGATAGCGCTCGCCTCCACCAAAGAGACCCGCTGATCCGAAGGGTGTGGGAGAGAGGTGAATGACGCGCATACTCTCCATCGCACTAATGACTCTGGGTGATCCCGGCCGGCTGACGGGCGGCTATCTCTACCATCGTCGCATGGCGAATCTGGCCGAGATTCATAACGCACGCATCGAGTTCGTATCCTTCCCCGATCGTCCCTTCCTCTTGCCGGCGCTCAACGCGCGGAACGTGCTCCGGCGGGCGCGACGAAGCGGCGCGCGGGTCATCGTTCTCGATAGCATCGCCGCCGGCTTTCTCGGACCAAAGCTACTGCTCTCCTCGCCCGATGTGCCCGTCGTCGCCATACTTCACCAGCCGCCCGGCGGGATCGACCACGGTCGGATGAGAACTTCGATTCAGACAGGGCTCGATCGGCTGGCGTACGCACGCTGCCGCCGGCTGATAGTGGCAAGCGAGTCTCTTGCGCACGAGCTGGCCGCGCAAGGCGTATCTCGCGAACGGATAGACGTGGTGCCGCCGGGGCGCGACATGATAGGCGACACGCAGCGTCCGGCCGGTGATCTCCGTCAGGGCCGCCGAGCGGCCTTTCTGTGTGTAGGCAACTGGGTCGAGCGCAAGGGCATCCACAGCTTGCTCGATGCCTTTGCTCGAATCCCCGAGGCCATGGGAACGCTGCATCTCGTGGGCGACGATCAGGTCGATTCGCGCTACGCGGCCCTCCTCCACGCCAGGATCGGGCAGCTTGATCTCGTGGATCGAGTGGTCGTCCACGGTCCGCTGCCCAGTGAGCAGGTCGCAGGTCTCTACCGGGCCGCGGATGTCTTCGTACTGCCCAGCCTCCGGGAACCGTATGGAACCGTTTACGGCGAGGCCATGGCCGCCGGCCTCCCGGTCGTTGGCTGGCATACTGGAAACCTTCCCTATCTCGCGGAGGACGGGCGCGAGGGGCTGCTGATCACCCCGGGCGACGCGCCGGGACTGGGCACCGCGCTGGAACTCCTGGCGAGGGACGAAGCCTGGCGTCGGCGGCTCGGAGAGGCGGCGTCCAGGCGCGCGCAGGAGAGGCCGACCTGGGCCGAGTCGGCGGTACTATTCTTTGCCGCTATCAGGAGGGCGCTGGAAGAGCACTAGGTCGTGTCCGCAAACGCCTGCGAGCGGATCACGAGGGATGCGGATGCCGTCCGGAAGGGCTCAGGAGCTGTAATTGGACTCCCGTCCCTCCCCGGCGGCGGGCAGGTTCCTCGCTCCACGCTCTAGGTAGGAGGAAGAGCACCCTGGATCGCGGCCAGGAGGTGCCGAACGTCAACACCCTGGTTCGCCAGCACGATGATCGGGGTGTCGCCGCTCAGGACGAGGCGCTCTCCGGCCGCGGCTCGACATGCTTCGCCGGGAGATCGCTGCCTGGTAAACGCCTCGAGCCGAGCAGCGCGCCACAAAGAAACTATCTAGCAGATCCATGCTGCGCTGTGTGATGATCGAGAGAGGGAGGACGAGATGTCAGTGGAGATTGCCCCGCGGATTTCGGTGGACCCGACCGTCCGCTTCGGGAAACCGGTCATCACGGGCGCGAGGGTGCCCAGCTGGTCGTGGCCAAGCTAGCCGGCGGTATGATCGTAGAAGAGGTGGCGGAGGAGTATGAGATCGTTCCGCGAGATGTCCTGGCGGCACTCGGTTATGCAGCAAGCATCTTAGCCGGCGAAGAAGTCCAGGTAACCCGCTGATTGTCTCGATTTCTCATTGACGAAGACATGCCTCGCTTGACAGTAGTTGCCTTGAGTGCGGCGGGATACAGCGTCGAGGACGTGCGTGATGTCGGGCTACGCGAGTGCAGCGATGATGACGTCTTCGCATACGCCCGAGCGCGGGATGCACTCCTGGTCATAGCTGATAAGGACTTTGCAGACATATTGGGCTTCCGGCCTGGAACTCACGCCGGCATCATCGTCATCCGGGCAGGCTCGCTGCTGCAGATACAGGGGTGATTGAAAACGTCGGATCGGTCAGCGGTGAAGCTCTGGAAGCGATCCAGCACATCAAAGAAGGATAGCGCTGGAGTTTCCTGCCAGAGCGATCGTCCCTGCATTCGAGGTGATAAACCAGTCCGCATATGCACAACACTTGGAAAGACATACCTTTATGAGCGAGTCAGTGCACAGGGAGCGAGCGAAGAAGTTTGCCTCACTAGTCGGAGGAGTAATCCTGACAGCAATTGGCGTTGGCTTTGCTTCAGTCTTCAGGACCGGATCAGCGCTGCCACGCTCATTCCAACGGGGCATCGGGCGCGAGCTCCATACCGCGGATCGGCAACGCCGCATCCTCTCCGACCGCATAGAGCGCGGCCTGGCTGACTCGCTCCGGCCGCGTCATCATGATGACAATCGTCCACAGCGCGGCTATGACCAAAGCGGCAACCGCGATCCAGACCCCAAGGTTATTTGGATAGACGGGGAACGGCGACAGCGAGCCCTTGAACGCCAGGATGGGAGTAGCCAGGCCGGCCAGCACCACGAGATAAGCCCAAAAATCCTGAAGGCGGCGGCGACCACTCGACCAGAGAATCCACAGCGCTCCCAGGGCGAGAAAAATGTAGATCAGCTCCACGAGATAGCTGCCGACCGCGGTTGTGACAAAGAACGTCTGGACTTCGGAAGGGAGCGGAGACGATTTGCCCCAGCTCTGTATGATCGCCCAGACAATGAGAACCAGGGACCAAGCGGCGACGATGACGTTCCCGCCCAAGGGTGTTCCCGCGGGTGACAGGGCCGTAGTCCAGCGAGGCAGGAAGCCATCACGTCCGAGGGCGAAGAAGCCACGGGCGGTGCTCACCATGATGGCAAGAGAGAGCGACATCATGTCGAAGATGATGGCCAGATCGATGAGAAAACCCATCCACTTGCCGACATACTTATTCCCCAGATCCGCGATGGGGCTGGTCGAGGCCGCCCAGCTTCCGATTCCCTTCTGTCCGTAACCGA
This sequence comes from Chloroflexota bacterium, assembly GCA_003244175.1. Taxonomy (GTDB): domain Bacteria; phylum Chloroflexota; class UBA5177; order UBA5177; family UBA5177; genus QHBP01. The sequence goes on from QHBP01000355.1 coordinate 7,003, forward strand.
TGGTAGCCGCGTAGTTCACGAGGATGTAGAAAACCGCGCACAGGGCGATGGCGGTGAGGACGGCGATGGGAATCGCGCGTCGCGGCTCGCGGCATTCCTCCGCTATCGAGGCCGCCGCCTCAAAGCCAATGAACAGGGTGACGGCAAACAGGACGCCGTTGAAGACCGCATTCCAGGAGGAGTAGTGGGTTCCGAAGGTCGTGAGATCGTTGCCGGAAAAGCCGCCCTTGGCAATGATCACGATCGAGGTCACGACGAACGGAATGAACGACAGAAACGCCAGGACCAGAATGCCTCTGATGGCGAGACGCACGCCAAAATGATTGAGGGCAAAGACGATGGCCAGCGCGATAAAACTCCCGATCCACCACGGCGGATTCCAGCTCAGATGGTTGACGAAGAAGTTGTTGCTGACGTAGCCAAGAGCTATGTAGATGCCTCCCGCTCCCAGAAAAAGCGACCCGAGAAAGTAGAGCCCGGCTCCAAAAATACCGATCGCCGGCGCGGTGGCTCTGGCCAGGTATTCGTACATGGCGCCGGCGCCGGCGAATCGCTGCGCGTAGAGCGCGATAACGTACCCGAGCGCCAGAGCACCGATGCTGCCCAGCAGCACCGACAGTGGCGTGCTGTAGCCGGCCGCGCTGGCGACCAGTCCACTGATGATGCCTGCCGAAAATATAGGCCCGATCGCAAGAGATTGGCCTACCGCATGAATGACCGTGAGGTTTTGTTCCCCGAGACGTGGTTGTTCGCCTTGCCGCGAGCTGAGCTGGGCCATCTCTGCCTCCTCCTGTCGGTTGTAGCCGTGCCGATGAGATTGAACGCCTGGGCTGAGACGAGGCGCCGGAGGAAAGAATCGGGGGAGCCGCCGGCTCACCCTCACAATGGCGCACCAGTCGACTGAGCTGGTTTAATCTAACCACATCGCGCAATCCCCTTTGTGCCGATTCGCGCCCTCGCCGATGGAGGCGAGCGGTTGACTCGTGGAGACCGGTAGAGATCTGCGCACCGATACTCGGAAAGCTCGCCGATCCTGGGATCACCTCGGAGCATTCGAACTAAGAGGTTCGCCTCGCAATGAACACAAACTCGCGACCGGGTCGGTCGGGAGCCTCTCGGACGTCCTCCACGACGAAGCCGGCAGCTTGGAGCGAGTCGCTGATCTCCGCCCGGCTTCGGAATCGAAGCGTCGAGTATGAGGTCATCACGGCGCCGTCTGTCTTAAAGACGAATGTGATCCGGAAGGAGACAAAGGGCGAACTGACGTTGGTGAGCTCGACCCATGTCTCGACAGCACCGACCCCAGGAATAGTGAGACGCCGGTAGGACTGCTCGGGGTCCCATTCCAGCCATCCTTCCCTCGCGGTGTCGCGGACCTCGAACAGCAGTACGCCACTCGCTCGCAGGCCGGCACGGGCTCCCCGGAGGGTCGCGTCCCACTCCTCGCCGGTCAGGAAGACTTGAGCTACATTCCCGGTCATGGTCGAAAGTTCCACCTGCAGCGGAGGCAGCGTTGTCGCATCCCCTGCGACCCACCGCACCTGTTCGGCGAGCGGTTTGCGCCGAGCCACGTCCAGAGAGGCCACAGTCGGATCGACCGCCGTTACCTCCGCTCCCCCTTTAACGAGAAGGCAGGCAAAGGTGCCCGTTCCGCACCCGATGTCGAGCACGGAGCGAGCGCCGAACTCGTCGACCAGGGCCAGGTAGGCGTCGAGGTCGCTCCGGTTAGAGTCCACTGCATCGTAGATGTCGGCGAGCCGTCGCTCCTCGAAGATGGCATCGGCCATAGGACAGGATAGTATGCTCGTTGGCTCGTGTCTGAAAGACCTTCCGTTTCCGTCTCTCAGTTCTTGTCGGTCGAAACCCCTTTGTTGCAGCAGATGCTACGCCCTGGGTGATACTGGCAACCTAGAATGCGATGAGGATGGCGCCAAATTGTCCTGTCTGCTCGTGGCTACCGGTGTTGCTCCAGGAACCGCTGCCGCTACGACCGACATCCGATCCTCCGGCGCGCCTGGAGACGCTCCTCCAGAACGTCGATGGACAACAGTAATCTGATGGAGAGCAGGGCTTGAAGATTGGTGCGATAGTCCGACTGGGCGAGGACGAGCGGCCCGGGGAGACGCCTCGGTGCCCCTCGTTCCAGGAGATCCGGGGAGTGGCCGAGCGGATGGAGAACGGCGGCTTTGACTCTATCTGGCTGTTCGACCACCTGCTGTATCGAGAGCCAGGCGAGCCGGCAAGTGGGCTATGGGAGTGCTGGACCATGCTGTCCGCGTTGGCCGCGGTGACTCACCGGGTCGAGATCGGTGCGCTGGTCCTGTGTGCTCACTTTCGAAACCCCGCCCTTCTGGCCAAGATGGCAACGACCCTCGACGAGGTCAGCAATGGACGCTTGATTCTTGGTCTCGGCGCCGGGTGGAACAAGGCGGAGTTCGAGGCTTTCGGCATCCCCTACGATCATCGGATCGAACGCTTCGAGGAAGCACTGCGCATTGTCGTACCCCTTCTCGAGGGGAAGAAGACGGATTTTGGCGGCCGCTTCCACCAGGCGCGAGACTGCGAGCTATTGCCACACGGGCCTCGACCCGGAGGACCGCCCATCTTGATCGGCGCCTTCGGCCCCCGGATGATCGAGTTGGCCGTGCGGTACGGGAGTATGTGGAACGGCGGTTACTGCGGGACGATGGACACGTTCGCCGGTTTGCTGCACCGTTTTGAGGCGGCCCGAGACAGTGCGGGTGAGACACCGGGCGATATCGAAGCGTCTGCCCTCGTCAAGGTGGGGTGGCCGGATCTGGCGGAGATTCCGGCGTTCTTCGAGGGCGAATACGTAGCGGGATCAGCGGAAGACATGGCCGCAGCGTTCCACGACTTCGAGCGGGCGGGAGTTGCCCACGTGATGTGTCAGTACCATCCGAACACCTCCGAGGCACTTACCCGCCTGCTTGCCGCGTTGCAAGCCTATCGGCGGCTCGTGGCGACAGCTGTCTCTTGATCGGCGTGCTAGAATCCGTGCCGTACAGATAGTCGCGCGAGGGAAGCCGTGAGAGACCTCAAGCTCATCGTCGTCCTCAGTGAAAACTGGACGATGACATCGTCGCGCGATTTGAAGTCGCTAGTCCGAATGGCGGTCGAGGCCGAGGACGCGGGCGCCGACGGGGTCATGATCAGCGAGCACGTGGTGCTGGGTCCGGATGCCAACGCCAGGGGCGTACCGGCAAATCCCCGCGAGTACGCCCTGCCCGGAAATCAGGACCCGAGGACACCCTGGCCGGCGTCGCTGACGTTGTTGAGCGCGATCGCCGCGACCACCAGCCGGCTGCGGTTGATCGCCGGCGCGATTATCGCCCCCTTGCGCCACCCCCTGATCCTCGCGAAGGATCTTGCCACGCTCGATTTGCTCTCGGAAGGGCGCCTCGTGGTGCAACCGACGGTGAGCTGGCTGCGATCGGAATACGAGGCGCTGGGGGTGCCGTTCGCCGAGCGAGGCGAGCTGCTCGACGAGCACCTCGACGCCTGGCATGCGCTCTGGCGAGAAACGCCGTCAACATTCCACGGCCACCACTACGAGTTCCGCGATGTGTACTTTGAACCCAAGCCGTACCGGCCCGCCGGCCCAATTCTGTGGTTCGGCGGCAGCTCGCTCCACGACAAGCTCGTGCGGCGCATCGTGCGCCATGGCCAGGGCTTTAATCCACTGGGAAGGCCAAAACCTGAGGATCTCGAGCGGCTCGAGACGGCGATGTCCGGCGCCGGGCGCGGCATGAGTGAGCTCGAGATGGTGGGTGGAACGCGAGCAATCTTCCCAGACACGTCGTCGGTGGCGGACGCTTCGAAAGCTCTCGCGTCCATCCCCGAGCAGGTGAGTCAGGGTTTTTCAACATTCTGTGTCAAGCCTTCGCAATTCAGCGATGATCCAAGGCGGGTAGGTTCCCTGTGCCGCGAGATCGTGGACCGACTGGCCTCGTTGCGCGGCTCCGACTCTTAGCCCACAGTTTCATCCATCTTCTTGGGCTCAGCGTCGAGTCACGGACGTAGCCGCGCGACGTTTCAGCCGACCATTGCTTGCTTTCCGCCTTCTTCCCTTGGTAATATTTACTCGATCAAGTTTAATTGATCGAGTAAAACAAGTGAATGATCTCCCCGAGCGATACAGCCTGAACTCCATCGAGCAACTGCGGGCGCTGGCCGACGCTCTGCGGCAGCAGATCATCCAAGCGCTGATGCACAAGCCAATGACAGTGACGCAGGTGGGCGAGAACCTGGGCCTGGCGCCGGCGAAGATCCATTATCACGTGCGGGAGCTCGAGCGGGTTGGGCTGGTCAGGCTGGTGGAGACACGGGAGAAGGGCGGCATTCTCGAAAAGTACTACCAGCCGGTCGCGCGCGACTTCGAAGTGCCCGGCGCGCTTCTCCATGGACTACCACCGGACGAGCCCATTTCAATCGCACGCGAGCTGCTGGAAAGAGTCACCCGGGAGTTTCTGGCGGTTCTGAGCAGAGGGCTGCGCGAGCAGGAGGCTGACCCGCCGCTTACGCGGCATCTCTCCATGGTCGAGTCACGCGTCTGGATCACCGAGAACGAGTTTCAGGAGATTCAGGAAAAGCTGCGAGAGGCGCTCGCTCCCTTCCACGAGCCACGTGGGATTGCCGGGGAAGAGGAGCACAGCTTCTCCCTGATGGGGTATCAGTCCCCTTCGCCCGGTGATGTACGAGCGCTTGACGAGGGCGTGCGGGAGGCGACCGAGTCGGATATCGAATCTGCGAGCAGGCCGCATGGTCGCGTCACGGGCGCGGTCGTGTACACCCCTCGCGATCTCCAGAAGGCGCTCGATCGAGGGGAACCTCTGGACATCAACGCCCTCGGCTTCTGCAAATTCACCGACGACGTCACCGCCGGCCAGGCCGATCGTGCCATACAGAGATTTCGCCATCGAGGAGTGTTACACGCCTCGGAGGAGGTGCGTGCTGTCCTGCGCAGAAAGGAGAGCGCAGAGCAAGATCCCAGCGGTTGACCAACCCTCGGCAAAAAAAGGCGCGCGGCCGCTACCAACGAATCCACGCGCCCGATCCTCGCCTGATTAGCCGGAACGGAGGATCCATTTGGATACTATCACAGACGCACGGGCCCGATTTGGCCCGCTGCTAAATCGCAATTTCGCTTTGCTGTGGACCGGCGGAACGATCTCCACTGTCGGCGATTTCACCTTCGACACAATGCTCCTGCTGTGGATCGCCACGACCATCGCGCGTGGTCAAACCTGGGCTCCCCTCGCCGTCAGCGGCTTGCTGGTCGTCGTAGCCATTCCCACCATTCTTGTGGGACCGCTGGCCGGGGTCTTCGCCGATCGCTGGGACGGCCGTCGCACCATGCTGGCAATGGACGCGATCCGCACGCTGCTTATCCCGCTCCTCGTGCCGTTGACCGGTGCGATTCACCTCTCGTTTATCAGTGCTGCGTTACCGGCGCGCACCCAGATCGCTCTTATTTACGCGATCGTGTTCCTTTCCACCTGCTGCTCCCAGTTCTGCAATCCCTGCCGTATTGGCGTGCTGCGGGACGTGGTCAAAGAGCACGACCAACCCCACGCGTCCTCCATGACGCAGATCACGATGGCCATTTCCATGCTCGTCGGACCACCGATAGCCGCGCCCCTTTACTTTCGTCTTGGACCGCAGGCAGCACTTGTGGCCGACGCCGCGTCCTTCGCGGTCTCCTTTACGGCGCTGCTATTGATGCGCGTGCCACGGTTCGTGGAGGATCAGTCCGCGCGCAATGAGGCCGACTTCTTCGCGGAGCTACGTGCCGGAGCTCGCCTCTATCGCGACAGTCGCACGCTCAAGGCCGTGCTGATCACGGGCATTGTCATCATGCTGGGGGCGGGCGCGCTCAACGCTCTTGACGTGTTCTTCGTGCGCTGGAACCTCCACACCTCGCCGACGCTGTACGGCTGGCTCGCGGGCATCCAGGGAGCAGGCATTCTCGCCGGCGCAATACTCGCGAGCGCCTTCGTCGAGCGTCTTGGCGTCGCCCGCCTCCTCTGGGGATCCACCATCCTCGCGGGCTTTCTCACGATCGTCTTTGCTCGCCTAACGAGCTTCGTTCCTGCTCTTGCAGTTACCTTCGTGATTGGCGTCGCCGTAGCCGGGCTGAACGTGGCAGCTCAGCCACTCCTGCTACGTGCTACTCCCCGCCATCTGCTCGGCCGCGCCACGGCCCTCTTGAATCCGGCGATAACCCTCGCCTCCGTGATTTCCATAGCACTCGCAGGGTGGCTCGTCAGCACCGTCTTGCACGGCTTCCGCGCTTCGGCGGGAGGCGTCTTCTTCGGACCGATCGACACCGTGTACACGGTCGCGGGGCTTGTAATCATTGCTGCCGGGATATACGCGATGGTTGCTCTTCGTGAGAGTCGTCCGCATGAGCAGGAGGTCCCGAGCGCGGGTGTCTTGGAAGCAGCGACGATCGCCGCCCAGGCGGAAGCCGTGGGCAGTTCTACCCAAGCACTTTGAGGGCGCCGGGGGCGGCAACCAGGCCGGCGCGATCGCCCGTCACCGCGTTGCGCAAACCCCACGCCACGTCGTAGGCCCCGGGACGAACGCGCGACGGGAGGGTGAAGAATCGCTCGTGCGTGCTGACCCCCGGGGGAACGATGGCCACCACGTCGTGTCCCGGGTCACTCAACGCCTTAACCGCCCAGCTCAAAGTATGACTCGACTTCAATGAGGCGCCCAGCATCAGGTGGAGAGTGTGCCCCGTGCCGTTGTTGATGACGTAGCCAAGCGCAAACGTGCGGCCGTGACGCACGACGGTTTGATTCACCCAGTAATTGGCAAGTGTCACGGTACCAGGAGTCGGCACAGGAGTCGGCAGTGGGGTAGGTGTTGGTCTGGCGCGGTGCACGCGATGATGATGCACGACGTGGATCGCGCCTCCGGCTCCGGCAGCCGGCTTCGTCACGGGGGTTGTGATGCTCCGGGTGGGAACCGTTGACAGGGAAATTGCATGAGGCGCGCCGGAGGTACGCCCACGCCTCGACGACGTAGGCGTTGTCACGGCAGTGACGGAGGGTTTGCTCTGGGATGCGACGGCAAGCGTGGCCAACGGTTCCGCTGAGGGTCTGAACGCGTTTTGGAGCCAAAGACGGCTGCCGAGCATGCCGACAGCCAGCATAACAAGTGCAAAGATAAAGACAGCGCGTACAAAATTCAAGGATCCCTCCTCGGCTTATCCGGCAAATTGCGTCTCCAGGGCGTTGACGTTGTTGACGTATTGAACGGTGTCGGCAAACAGCCCATGACGCGCGATGTTTCTCGTTCCCTCGTAGTAGGCAGCCACGGCGAGTCTCTGGTCGCCGGCGTAATACGCGAGCAGCTGCCCAAGCCAAAAGACGCCGGCGTGGATGTTGTCGTCCGTGTTCCAGAGATTAAACGGTCGTCCCAATAGGCGTTCGATGTGCCGGGAAGTGTATGGTTCCACCTGCATCACGCCAATCGCACCGGTCCTGCTGAGAGAAGATTCATTGAATCCGCTCTCTTGCCAGGCAATCGCCAGGGGAAGCGCCGGGTTTATTCCGTAGAGACGGGCGTAGCCGGCGATCAACGACCGCGTGCGCCATGAGTCGTAGGAGGTAGCGATTTGCGGTGGTAGCCTCAGCCACGTTCCTATGACGATTTGATTGGGATCGCTGAGCTGATTCTCCAGGAGCAATGCTTGAGGCGACGTGCTGTACTTTGCGGCTATCGCCGAAAGCGTGTCGCCCGAAAGCACGCGGTAGGTGCGTCCCGAACCTGCCATGCTCGCTCTATAGACGGAGATCGTGGGTGGTCCGGCGGAGAGATCGCAGCCCGAACAGAGGTGCAGGACCTCGCCGGCGAGCGGGTACGAGCCAAGATGAGGATTCATTGCGCGAATCGAGGCGATCGTCAACCCGAAGCGGCTCGCTAATCCCGACAACGTGTCGCCCCAGCTCACTCGGTAGGACAGCGTCCGTTGCGTGGCCGGGATGAAGAGCACCCGCCCGATCTGAATCAGGTCGACGTTTCTAATGTCATTGATATGTGCCAGGGTGCGCACCGGGATGTGGTAGCGCAGAGCGATGCCTTGCAACGAATCTCCCGCGCGCACTACATATTGGGCAGCTCTGGCGTGAAAAGGCACGATCAGAACCACGCAAATCAAGAGAGCCCGCAGAAACAAACAATCCTCCCAGTGTCGAGAGCACAAGACTCCCGCCCATCAGACACTGTACGTGCCCCAAAGCAGACGGTGCCGCTCGCTACGGAGCATCTCTCTCCACCGATTGCTTACGTCAATACGGTGCGCGGGAACGTGTGTCACCTCGCATCGGCACTAGGTTATACACAGTTGGCCGCGGGTTATCCCCGTCAAGTCACGAGATCAGTCACAAAGCTGTGCACGGGGGAGACTGCGCATGACGGCGGGAGTACCGATTTCCCGTGATACGATTGGCCCAGCGATGATCTCGTCCCCCGACACCACCCCCGGATGCACTGTCCCGACATCTCCTATGGCGCTGCCGTGAGCCAGAATGCCCTGCTGCAGCGGCGCCACCGCACGCACGCGCTCGTCGAGGGAGCGCTGCTCACCGACATCGCGATCGTCTTTCTCCTGATGCGTGCGTACCTGCCGGTGCTGTTTGTCCGTCCGGTGCTCCTCGCCATCGCGACGGTCCCAATAGTCATGCTGGTCCAGCGTCGCGGCTTCAAGATAACGATTTTGGCGGGGATCGCTGCCTACATATTGTTTTCAGCTCTCGTGGGTCCGATACTGTCTTTCGCCGTCGTCAATGCTTGTATCGCCGGCATGCTAGTGGGTCTGGGCAGGAGAATAGGTCTCCATCCCGTTGTAAACACAATATTCACTGGAGTGATCTACGGCATCGTGGACCTGATCATTCCTCAGATCGTTGGCGTCTTTGTGTTTCGCTACCCGGTACACGACCTGGTTAAGAGCGCGCAGAACTTTGTTGGCGTCCTGTTTCGATTCTCCCGTTTCGTGGCGACCAGAGTACACGCGCCTTCTCCCATGATGCACGATCTACACATCTGGGAGAAACCGGTCCAGGAGCATTGGCAGTATGCATGGTTCGGGCTCTGGGTATTCAATGGAATAACAACCATGTATCTAGCCGTTCTCGTTGTCCATGTCGTACTGAGGCGCGTCCCGGAGTATACGCTGGCGCACCAGCGTGCGTCGGAATGATTCAGGTCGAGGGCGTCTCATACCGGTATGCCCACACCGACGCCACGGCTCTGCAGAGCGTCTCGCTCGAGATCAAGGCTGGTGAGGTCGCCGGGATCGTGGGTCCCAACGGATCGGGGAAGTCGACTCTGGGACGGCTCATCAAGGGGTTGTTGCTCCCGGATGATGGGCGGGTACTGGTTGATGGCCTCGACACACGCACCCACACCCTTGACGTGCGGCGATTGGTTGGTCTGGTTTTTCAGAATCCCAACAACCAGATGGTCAACGCGACTGTCGAGCACGAGGTTGCCTTTGGTCCCGAAAATCTCGGTCTACCTCCCGGGGAGATTCGATTTCGCGTCGCACGCGCCCTCGCACAGGTGGGTCTGGAATCCAGGAGAAGCAATGAGTGCCATTCACTGAGCTTGGCAAACAAACAGCGCGTTGCGCTCGCCGCCGTCATCGCCATGGAACCGCGATACCTGGTTCTCGACGAGCCGACGGCCTGGGTCGAGCCGCGTGACCGCTGGCCTCTGCTTCGCTCGGTCGTCCAGTGGGCGGCCGGCCGCAATGTTGGCCTCGTACTCGTCACACATCGCATGGAGGAGGCGGAGCTCTGCGGCACGCTCTATGGAATGCTGTCCGGCCACATGGCGGCCTCCGGCACTGTGGATGAGGTTCTCGGTGACGCGCAGGTGCGGAGGCGTCTGGCTCTGGAGATTCCGGAGACTTTTGCCCTTGTCAGAGAGCTCCGAGCCGCGGGCGTGAACGTGCAGCCTGGACCGGGCGGGATCGAGGCGATCGCGGAGGCTCTGTGCCACTCTTAAATCACACCAGGTACCCGGATTTTCGCGTCGACGAGGGCGAGGTTGTCTCTGTTCTTGGGGCACCCGGAAGCGGCAAATCCCGTCTCGCTCTGGAGCTTGCTTTCCTCGAACGGCCCTCCTCCGGCGACGTGCTCTTTCACGGAAGCAACCCACTGGCCAAGAGAGGGGCCTTTAAAAAGGCGAAGCGTCCCCACGAGGTCACGGTCCTGGTGCAGAACGCCGAAGATCAGCTGTTTGCACGCACCGTGTTCGACGACGTGGCATTTGGGCCGAGACGCTTGCGCCTGGATGCCGGCGAGGTAGAGGAGCGGGTGGTCGTCGCTCTCGCCACGGTTCGACTTGATCCGGAGGACGTTCGAAGTCGATCGCCCTTTGCCCTCTCGGGGGGCGAAAAGCGCCGAGTTGCTCTCGCCGGTGTACTCGCGATGCGGCCGGAGGTGTTGATTCTGGACGAGCCGACCGCGAATCTCGACCCGCAAACGCGAAACGAGTTTCTAGATTTGCTGGAACCTCTTCGGGGCACGGGGGCCGTCGTGTGGCTCACGTCGAGCGCTCGCGAGGCCACCGCCGCCGGCCGTACCTATCTCTTACGGGACACCGGCCTGGAGGTCGTGCCCGCGGGCACGACCGTTTTCCACAATTGGCGGGATTTGGAGAGGGCGGGCATAGAGCTGCCCGGGATCTACGATCTAGCCCTGGCCTTGGACCACCGCGGCATGAGTCTACCTACCACCGATTCTCCCACCGAGCTCAAAGAGGCAATTATCCGCCAGTGGAGAGAGCTGCACCATGATCGGTAGCTCTCCCCGATTTCTCACGTACCGGACGGGCACGTCCCTCCTACACCGCCTTGACGCCCGGACAAAGCTGCTATGCACCATGACCATCGTCGCGGACGCGTTGATCTGCAACGTTCCATGGGGCATGGGCGTCGCATATGCTCTTGCCGCGCTCTTCGGGCTGCAAGCGAGTCACCTCCTTCCATCCTTGTGGCGAGCCCTGCGGCCGCTGGCAGTCCTTATCGCGCTCTTTAGCCTCCTGATCGTGGTGGCCACACCAGGAAAAGCACTGGCGCACATCTGGATCATGGTCCCGACGCGTGAGGGAGTCGCGCTGGCCATCCGACTCGGACTGCAGGCCTTCTTGATCGTCTACACCACCTCGCTGCTCACCCTCACGACCCCTCCGCTCGCTATCGCGGACGCTCTGCAGTGGGCGCTGGGATGGTTGGAGCGCTTCAAGGTCCCGATTCGGGATGTCATCGCCATGGTTGCGATAGGACTGACCTTCGTGCCGCTCCTCATCGAGGAGGCCCAACGAGTTCTGGCGGCTCAGCGGGCCCGCGGAGCAGACCTGAACATGATCGCCCTTATGGATGAGGAGGCGATGGGCGCGCTGCTGATACCGCTGCTGCTGGGTAACCTGCGCCGTGGCGAAGATTTGGCCGAGTCAATGGAGGCGAGGCTTTTTGCTACTGGTCCACGCACGTCATTTGTGCAGACGTACTTTCGGCGAATCGACATCCTGGCCGCGGCTGTCGTGGCCGCGGCGACGACCGCGATCATTGTCCTCGCCATCGTCGTCTGACGGGCGAGGGCCGATTCGACGTCCACCAGAACGCCGCGGATCATCGACGCGTTCTCTGTCGTAACGACTCGAACGTGGGCTCGGTCTCCGTCATCACGGCGGCAGCAAGCTCGAAGACGCCCAAGCCATACAGAGCCCCGATAACGCCAGCTTCCTCCCGGTCGCGCCATAGCAGGGCGGCCGAGCAGAGCACTCCCCCGCTAAGTCCGTCGAGGGCCAAATGCGCTCGCATCGGCAGCGCTCCCACCGCTCCCAGCTCATAGCGCGTCAGAAGACTGTAGACAAGCGAGCTTCCGGCTGTGGCGGCCAGCAGCTTGGTCACGCGGTTGTCCCAGCCCAACAGTCGCGGCAAAGCCACCAACGTCGCGGCGCTCAGGAAATCGAGCACGCCGTGGACCCGAGTCGGGATTATGCGCATCGTCATTCCTCCACGATCGATCATCTGCCGGCGCCGCCGCACGATGTGTGCCAGCTATCGGAGCCTCTTGGCCGCCGTCCATTTTGCCCGTTGCTCGACCCGAACAACCTCGTTCACGACGCGATAGTTCCGTAGGAATGCGTCACGGAACTCCAAAAATACACCTTGCCGTATGCTGGCGCGCATCTCCTCCACCAGCTTGATGGTCCATCGCACATTGTGCAGACTTGCCAGACGATACGCCAGCAGTTCCTCCGCGCGAAAGAGATGGTGTAGGTACGCCGACGTGAACGTATGGCAGGTGTAGCAATCACACCAGGGATCCACGGGTCTCTCATCGCTGCGGAAGCGAGCGTTGCGTATATTGACGCGGCCATCTCGCGTGAAGAGCGCGCCATTGCGGCCCAGACGTGTTTGCAGCACGCAATCAAACATGTCGATGCCACTTGTGACCGCCTCAAACAGATCCTCGGGGGCTCCCACTCCCATGACGTAGCGCGGCTTGTCTTCGGGCAGCGCGAGGGCCGAGACACCCATCATCTCGTAGAACATAGCCTTCGGTTCCCCTACAGACAGCCCTCCGATGGCATAGCCCGGAAAGTCAAACGCCACGATCTGCGACGCGCTTTCGCGGCGCAGATTCGCGTACATCCCTCCCTGCGCGATGCCAAACAACGCCTGGTCAGGACGCCTGTGCGCTGCCAGGGCACGTTCCGCCCAACGACTTGTGCGCTCGAACGATAAGCGCGCATCGTCTCTCGTGGCTGGATAGGGGGTGCATTCGTCGAGCACCATTGCGATGTCCGGCCCCAGCTCCTCCTGGATCCGCACGACTTTCTCGGGCGTGAACATGTGGGGCGAACCGTCGAGATGGGAGCGAAAGGTGACGCCCTCTTCGTCGATGTCACGCAGGTGGCCCAGGCTGAATACCTGAAAGCCGCCGCTATCCGTCAGAGTGCACCGGTCCCACGACATGAAACGATGCAAGCCACCCAGATCGCGAATGAGACTGGAGCCCGGCCGCAAGTAAAGATGATACGTGTTGCCCAGGATGATGGCGGCGCCGCAGGCCTTGAGCTCATCCGGCGTCAGGCTCTTTACGGTGGCTCGTGTGCCGACGGGCATAAAAACTGGGGTTTCGATCAGCCCGTGATGCAGGCGCAGCTCTCCAGTGCGCGCGTGTGAGGTCTCGTCTCGCGTCAGGACTCGGAAGTCGAGGGCCGGCACCGCTATCGGGCGACAGGGAAGCTGTAAAGCGCGGTCCCGACAACGGCATACAGCGTGTTGCCGGATGGTCCGACGGTCAGGCTCTTGAGCCGGCCCAGCTTCATGGTGCCGGCGCCGGACATATATGACCTCGTGAAATTTCCCAACTTATCGAGTTGGACAATGCGCTTGTTCGCTGGGTCCGCGATCCACACCCAGTTCGTTGCGGCGGCCGTGAAGATGGCGGTGGGATTGTGGAGCGGTGCTCGCAGTCCAGAGATTCGGAAGGGCTGCTGGTGCTCTTGATAATCAAATTTGCTCACGGAGCCGTCGGCCCCCAGGACCCACAGATCGGTCCCGTCCAACACGAAGGAGACCGCGTGATTCAAAGCGGGCTTGACCACGTCGAAGTACGCGCCAAAGTTTGGGTTGTAACCAGTCACACCCTGTCCGTATCGCCACACCTGGTTATTCGCCGGATCAAGTAGGTAGACATCTGGATCGGAGGCGGCAATGGCCACGGGCTTCAGGGGCGCCTGGGAGGGTTGAACAAGGGT
>QHBP01000346.1 GCA_003244175.1 Chloroflexota bacterium
CCAGTAGGCGGTGATGTTGCCGGCGTTTCCCACCGGCAGCGCCACCACCGCGGGAGCCATTTGCAGAGCGTCGCACGTCTCGAACGCGGCTGTCTTCTGTCCTTCGAGACGGAACGGATTGAGTGAATTAACCAGCTCGGCGCCGGAGGTTGCAACGGCTTCGCGTACCAGATCGAGCGCGCGGTCGAACGTTCCGTCGATCGGCACCACCGTGGCGCCGTATGTCAGAGCCTGCGCCAGCTTGCCGGGAGCTACATAGCCGGAGGGAAGAACCACGCAGCAGCGGATACCGGCCGCCGCGGCGTAGGCGGCCGCCGACGCCGCGGTGTTGCCGGTTGACGCGCATATGACGGAGGTCGCGCCCCGTTGCATGGCCTTGGCCACGGCGAGTACCATGCCACGATCCTTGAACGAGCCCGTCGGGTTCATGCCCTCCAACTTCAGGAATAGGCTGGGGCAGCCCAATGAGACCCCCAGGCGCCGCGCATGGAGGAGCGGCGTATTGCCCTCGCCCAGGGACAGCGGAGGTGTGTCGCTGCTGACCGGGAGGAAGCTCTCATACTGGACAAAGAGGCGGCTCAGCGGTCCCTCCTCGCAGGTTCTGGGCGGACTACGCCAACACGCCTGATTGGCGAAGCCCGTGGCGGCTCGGCACCGCATCCTGCCAGTATATGAACTCCTCCGTGCGCAAGAGATAAAGAAGCCCGAGCAGTCGATCGACTGTTCGGGCTCCGTTCGATACGGATTACCTATGATTGAGCGCCTGTGGGTTAGCAGCTCGAGGCGCAGATCGCCGAGATCGCGGTGCCCCACACCGTTGAGCTCTGCGTGAACTCGCCTTCCAGCCAAACTTCCGAGTGATTGTTGGGATCGGTCGAGACGCCGGGATAGTCGCCCCACTCCGTCGCATACTGCCATGCGGGTACTCCGCTCTGCACGAGAGTGGGCGCACCACTTCCCGCGACCAGCGAGTAAAACGATGCCGGCTGCGTTCCCGAAGAGCCCGTAAACGAGAGAGCGGTGTAGGGACTGGTGCACGGAGTGCTGTTCGTTTGGCACCCCACCACGAGCTGAGGAGTGTAGTAAGCGATGTTCGGGTCGGTGTAGGCCCAGGTCGCGGCAGTTGACTGCCCCGGAACCCAGGTGTACCACTGAACGCTGGCATGTGGATTGACATTTTGCCCACCGGCGACAACACGCGTTGTATTCGAAGTGTAGATCTGCCCGTAGCGCCAGGTGGCGCCGTCCAGACTGGTATCACCCGGATAGATGTTGTTTCCACCCGGTTGAGGGGCGCTGTAGGGGATGCTATAAGTCGACACATCGACCCAGTGGGCCGGATTGAGGGTCAGAACACCGTTGTTCACAACAATGTCATGGACGGCAAGCTTGGCTCCGCCCCTGGCCAGCGCGTTGACAAGGTACATCCCGTAGGACGTGCCCGTGGCGGCATCGGGTCGGTTCGCGGGCTCCACACTATAGGAATGAGTGCCGTCGGGGTTGACGAGGTTATCGAAAGCGGTGCTGGTCGCAGTGGGGCAGCTGCCCGAGGACGCATCCGGGTAGGCCGTGTACTTAGGGATAACCAGAACGTGCGAACCGAGAAAGTCGCCGCTGTGGAAAGAGAGCAGATTGGACGTGATGTACAGGTATCTGCCGTCCATGCCCAGGCCGTCGTAGTCGGCGCCGCCGGATGCGCCGCTGGGGAAGTTCACGACGCCATTGAGCTCGTATGTGCACCAGCCCCCGTTCTGAGGACTGCTGTTCTGGGAGACGGCCACCAGCTCGCTCGCCCGATACGGTCCGTTGTTACCCTGAACCAGCGCCGTCACGATGAACCTGCCCGATCCCCCGGCATATCCGCCCGCGGCGTTCCCAGCATCGTAGATGGCCTGGACATCGTACGGGTGCGTGCTCGTGCCGAAGAAGCTCTGGAGCGAAACAGGCCCCAGCAAGCTGTTGCCACTTCGGTCGTACACGGCAAAGGCCTGGTTTACAACCTCGAGGACCGAGGTGGGGCCGGCGGCGAGCGCGCCGTCCGGCTTCTTATAGCAAAAGCCCGGTGCACATGCCGCGGGCATATTGATGCCCGAGTAAACGGCCGGAGTCGAGACGCGGAGCCGGTTGCTGGCCTTCGTTGTGATTTGGGCTATCTGCGGAGACCCGGGTGCTATCTGCTGGGGGAGCGCCGCGGTATTGCGGCCCTGCCTCACCGTGTACGCCTGCGTCGCAGGCCCTGCATGAATCGACGGCAGCGCACGTGGATTCACACGCCTTCCCACCGCCCTCGGGCCGGTCCGGCCCGTATCTCCGCTTCTGTTACCGGCCTGTGACGGGGTGGGCGAAACCGATTCACCGCCCACCAGTACAACCACCATTGTGAGTATCACGACCAGTCGCAGTGTAAGTGTGTCCTTCATAATCTTCCCTTTCACCCTTCCCCGCCACTCTGTCACACGCACAGGCTGACAGAGGTCGTCCCGCTTGTTGTCGATCACACTCTAGAAGCTGAATGCGTATTTGGCTAGAGGGAAAATGCGAGACGGTCGCATTCAAGATCCCCTTCCCGAATGGCCTCGCGGAAGTCCTGTTCTCGCCGAACGGGTCGCCCGCCGCAACGACCTAACAGGCAACGCAAATTGAGGACATCGCCGTGCCCCAGGTAGTTGGCGTCTCCGCGTATTCACCTTCAAGCCAGACCTGCGTACGATTGGAGGGATCGACCGAAACGCCGGGATAGTCGCCCCACGCGGCGCTGTATTGCCATCCCGGTACACCTTGTTGGAAGAGTACGGGGGTGCCCTGGCCGGCGACCAGCCAGTACGCGGAGGCTGCCTGCGTGGACGAGGAGCCCGTGACCTCGAGCGCGGCATAAGGCGCGGAGCAGGCGCCTGCCGTGGTTTGGCAGCCGACAACAACCTGCGGAGTGTAATAGCTCGTGACCGGGTCGGTGTAGTAGTACGTCGCAGCGGTGGATTGCGCCGGCGAGAATATGTACCACTGCACGCTCGAATATGTGTTCGCACCCGTCACACCGCTGACCTTTCGCGTGCTGTTTGCCGTGTAGATTTGCCCGTAGCGGTAGATTGCGCCTAACAGGCTTGCGTCGCCGGGGTAAATGTTTTTACCGCCTGGCTGTGGAGCCGAATAGGGCTCGCTGTAAGCCGCAACCGATATCCACCGGGGCGGAGTGAGGAGCGGGGTGCCCGATGAGTTCTTGACGATGCTGCGAACGGATAGGCTGGATCCACTGGTGCGAATCGAATTGACGAAGTACATAGGGTAGGTTGTGCCATGCGCCGCATCGGGGCGGTTGGCCGGCTGCACAGCGTAGGCGTGGCTGCCGTCCGGATTGAGAACGGAGCTAAACGACGTGGTCGAAGCGGTGGGGCAGGCGCCTGTCGTGGCGTCCGGGTACACGCCGATCTTGGGGATCATCAAGATGCGTGATCCCAGGAACGTCGCGCCGTTGAAGGTGTCCTCGTTGGACGAGACATACAGGTTGCTTCCATCTGTACTCAGTCCGTCGAAGTCGGCAGCTCCTTTTCCCGATGGAAACTGGACGGTCCCGTCGAACGAGTATGTGCACCAGAGGGTTGCGGTGCTTTCGGGGCTGCTGTTTTGTGACACCGCGAGGAGGATGTCCGAGGTGCCGGCACTGTTCTGGACCAGCGCGGACAGGATGAAGCGCCCGGAGCCTCCACCATATCCACGGTTTACCGCATTCCCCGCGTCGTACACGGCTCGCTCGTCATACGGATGCCCACTGGTGTCAAAGAAGGCCTGCAGCGACACCGGCCCGAGAAGCTCATTGCCACCGCGGTCATAGACGGCGAACGCCTGGTTGACGGCCTGGAGCACCGACGCGGGCCCGGCCGCAACGGCGCCGTCCGGCTTCTTGTAGCAATAGCTGGGCGAGCAGCTCGCCATCATGTCCGAACCGGTAAAAGGGGTAGCGGTTCCAGTGACCGATGTTGCCAGGGCGGGCGAGACCAGTGCCGGCTGTGTCGAGACGGAAGGCTGCTGCGAAGACACCCCCGCGAAGGAAGCGTGTGGCGTGTCGTACACCCGAGGGGAATTTCCTACCACCGCAGGCGCGAGGGCGTGAGGATTTGTCCTCACCCCGGCGGAGCTGGGGCCCACGATCCCGACATCTCCGAGGTTGCCGCTCGCCATCGACCGAGGAGCCATCCCGCCGATCGCCCCTAAAAGGCTGATGACAATCATGATTGTCTCAATGAGCAAGGCAGGGACAGCGAGCTCTGAAGACAGCCGCCACGGAGTTATCCGCAGGGAGGACGTCTGCCAAATCTGTGACATTTCGGCCGCTGCAGCGTTCTACAGATGAACAGCAATATTTGTTGCGAACCGATGAGATGGGGAGGGTGGACATGGTGGGTGGAATATTAGCGCCGGGGAGGGGTAGAGCATGGCGGTTAGCGGTTGTGTTCGCCGTTTCGCTGTCGCTCGTCCTCAACCTCACGCCAGGCCGAGTGCCGGCCGCGGGCCTGGTTCCGGCCGCCGTCCTGGGATGGAGCCCGGGAGTGGAGCGAGGGGTACCTCCGGGCGTCCCTTTGACTGTCTACTTCAACCAGCCCATGGACCGGGCCTCCGCCGAGCGGGCCTGGCGTCTCTCCCCGCGGGTCTCGGGTACGTTTCGGTGGTCCGGCACCGCCCTGACGTATCTCCCCACCCGATCGCTGCGCCCGGGCACTGCCTATCGGTTATCGATCGCGGCGAGTGCGAGGGGGATGACGGGCTCGCCGGCGACTCCCTTCTCCGTACGGTTTTCCACCGGCGATGCGTTGCGAGTGGTGAGCTATTCACCCTGGAACGGCACGCAGGGAGTACCGTCTTCGGGTCCGATCAGCGTCACCTTTAATCACCCAATGGTGCCACTCAGGGGCCTGAGCGCGCCCGCCGCTGATCCCGCGGGGTGGAGAATGCTCATTCGACCTCGCGTCGCCGGGCATGGGAGCTGGCTCGGTACCTCCACCTGGATTTTTCATCCGGACGTTGGTCTGCGGCCGTCGACGCGCTATGCAATCACCCTGGCGCGGACGGCGCGGGATGCGTGGGGCGAATCACTTGCGAGGGGCCCTCATTGGGCTTTTCGCACGCTGACTCCGGAGCTCTTCTCGCGCTCGCCTCGTAACGGAACGCAATTCGTCGACCCGCGCGCGAGTATCCGCGTGACGTTCAATCAGCTCATGGATCGCATCTCCGCCGCGCGCGCATTCTCGGTCTCACGGAGCGGCGTGAGCGTGGATGGCGCCATCACGTGGCAGGGGTCGACCCTCATCTTCCATCCGAGCTCGTCGCTCCCGGGCGATGGCACATACGACGTGGCCGTGTCGGGATTCGCGCGTTCCGTCAACGACCAGGCATCCCTGGCGAAGACCGCGCGCTGGAGCTTCCGTGTCGCTCCCACGCCTCGCGTTACCGGCACCGCGCCTTCTCCGGGAAAGACATCGTACGCCGCACCGCCGCCGAATCCGTACAATCAGGGAGGAGGATTTCCCGGGCCGTGCTGCTACACATACAACGTGTCCGTCAACGTCAGCACGCCCATGGACAAGCAATCGCTGGATCACCATCTCACAATCTTTCCGTCCGTTTCACGCTTTGACACCTTCTTCGGTGGTCCGGACTCCAACGGCAACTTCTCCTATGCGATCGCCGGCGACTTCCGCCCCTCCTCAACGTATCGAGTCACGATTGGAAACGGGGTTCACGACCAGTTCGGCCGCCCACTTCCGGGAAGCTACTCCTTCAGTTTCAAAACGTCTCGACTTTACCCGTCTGTCGCCTTGTATGGGATGCCGGGACGAGACACGATCTCGTTCAGCGCGGGGCAGGTGTTTCACGCCCCGATCCAGCTCGTCAATGTTCCGAAAGTCACATATACCCTTATACGGACCAATCTCTACGGCTTGACCGCCAGACAGGGAAACGTACAGCCAGACGGCAAGGTTGTGCGTAGATGGACGGCGACGGCCACCACCATGCTCAACAAGGTGCAGAATCTGGCCGTGGCTCTAGCCCAGAAGGACGGTTCCGCTCTGCCTCCCGCCCTGTACTGGCTTGACGCGGCCGCGCCGGACAAGGTCCCGGGCTGGCCTGCGTTCATCAACGGACCGCCGGAGTCCTCGGAGGTCGTCGCTGTGACCAACGTCAACGTCACCTCGAAGAGCGGCGCCAACGGCACGCTTGTTTGGGTGAATGGGGCGCAGACGGGGAAGGGTCTCGCCGGGGCATCCGTCCGTCTCACGGATTACTGGGGCCGCGCGATCGTGACCGCAAAGACCGACTCGAGAGGACTCCACTTCTTTGCCGATCACGCAACTCCCTTCGCCGCCGTGGTGAACGACGGCACACACTACGGCATGGCGGAGACGTACTGGCAACCGAATTCGTCGTCACCATACTTTCTCCCCTTCCTCTCGTACGGGTATCAGGGCAATCAGTCCAGCAACGGAACGTACCTCTATACGGATCGGCCCGTCTACCGGCCGGGACAGCGCGTACGATTCCGCGGAGTTCTCTGGAACGACAAGGATGGAGTCTACTCTCTGCTCGGACCGCGCCGAGTCAGCATTCAGGCGCTCAGCGCTGTCGGACGTCCGCTGCACCGCGAAACCGTCACTCTAGATCGATACGGCGCCATCCATGGCTCATTCCTGTTGCCGGCCACCACACCCACCGGAAACGACAACATACTAGTGAACATCCAAGGCTTCGCCGGGGTCTCGACCAGCTTCACCGTTGCCGAGTACCGGAAGCCCGAATTCTTGACAATGGTTACGGCGGAACGCGCGAGCTACGCCCAGGGACAGACTCTGCGGGCGGCGGCCTCGGTTCGCTACGTCTTTGGCACGCCGACGGCGCATCAACAGGTGTCATGGTTTGCGTATGCCCAAACGCGCTTTCCGCAGCCGCCGGGCTGGGATACTTACTCGTTCTTCGACTACGAGGACTTCTGGCAACAGACCGAGAATGTCAATCCGTTCGATCTCAATCAAGGGGGAGGCGGCCAGTTTGGGAAGCAGATCGCGAGCGGCACCGGCCGGACGGATGCACGGGGCGTTTTGGTGATGCGCCTCCCGGTTGACCTCGCAAAGGAAGTGGTCGATCGCACGGTGACGCTGGAAGCCACCGCGATGGACGTCAACCATCAATCCGTTAGCGGGCGTGTCGAGGTGGCCGAATACAAGTCCGATCTCGCCGTTGGCCTGTCTGCGGAGCATGAGACGGTGCCGGCCGGTCAGCCGGTCGTGGTCGATATCGCCGCCGTGACACAGGACGGCGCCGCCGTCCCTGGCAGGACGCTCTCGGCCACCATCGATCGACGCACCTATACGAGTAAGCTGGTCGACGTGGGGAATCATCAGAGCGCCTGGCAATCGGTACCCCACGACAGCCCGGTGCGGACGCAGACCCTCACGTCCGACTCCCACGGCAAAGTGACCCTGACCTTCACACCCAAGGAGGGCGGTGAGTATCGTGTCGTCGTGGAGGGCAAGGACGCGCTGGGTAACCCCGCGCGCAATGCCATTTCCGTGTACGTCAGCGCCGAGGGCTTGAGCGACTGGGGCCCCTCGAACGACACATCGATCACCCTCAAACCGGATCGCTCGACGTATCGCGTGGGGGAAACCGCGCATATTCTGGTGCCGGCGCCTTTTGACCACGCCACGGCATTGATCACGGTGGAGCGCGGCAACATCCGCCACTATCGCGTCACGCAGCTGGCAACCAACTCCTCCGTAATCGATGTGCCGATCAGGATGGACGACATTCCCAACGTCTACGTCACCGTGACGCTGTATCGAGGTTGGCGAACCAATTCGCCCCCAGACTGGCGCTACGGAACGTCCGAGCTTCACGTACGGGTCGATCCCAAGCATCTCATCGTTCATCTGCGGCAGAACGGATACCGGCATCACCCGGGCGACCCTGTCACGTACGAGGTCACGACAACGGATGCGAAGGGGCATCACGTCTCCGCGCAACTTTCGCTGGCCCTGGTCGACACCTCCGTTCTCGCGCTACAGGACGAAAACAACCCCGATATCCTCAAAGCCCTGTATGCGGAGAGACAGCTGGGTGTGTCGACAGCCTCTGATGGTGTCACGTCCGTCAATCATCTGGCGACTCAGCCACCCTTCCAGATTCAGGGGAGCGGCGGAGGCAAATACGGCCTGATCAATGCTCCCCAAGCTGGGCCGGCGAGGCTCCTGGCGGGTGGCGGTGGAGGAGGGCCTCCTCCCACGGTTACGGTGCGCTCGCGCTTCGCGGACACCGCGTACTGGATGGGCAACCTCGTGACCGATGCGTCGGGCCGAGGGGTGGTGCGATTGCGCCTACCCGACAATGCCACGACCTGGCGCCTCGACGCACGCGGCGTGACCGCTCAGCAGGGGGTTGGTCAGGCACGGCTACACACGCTGGCCACGAAGGACCTCGTCCTCCGACCCGTCCTGCCGCGGTTCCTCTCCGAGGGAGACCGACTCAAGGTCGGCGCTGTGCTTAACAACAACCTTGCCTTTCCCGTCAGGGCAAAGATACAGATTGGAGGACGCGGCCTGAACATCCCCCGCGGAGCTACGACGTCCGTCCTCGCCCCGGCACACGGCGAGCGTATCGTTCTGTGGCCCGCTTCCGTCCCGGTGGCGAAGCGAGCGGTCGTCTTCTTCCGGGTGGTGTCACTCAACGGGAGAGCCCGCGCGGACGCCGTCCGTGTCTCCGTTCCCATTCACCCGCCCCTCACCGATGAGACCGTAGCCACTGCGGGAAAGATATACGGGAGCGTGAAGCAGGCGATCGTCGTGCCTCGGGACGCCGTCAACGTGCCGGGTGCACTCACGGTGCAGGTCTCCGCGTCGCTGACGGCGGGTCTCGGAGCAGCGTACCGTCAATTCCGCCCGCGAGCCGACGAATCCAATGAGGACGTCGCGGACCGTGTGTTGGCGGCGGCAGCGCTGCATGCGCTGCCGCAATCGATCACGGGACTCTCCCCGGCTGCCTACCGGCATCTACCCCTCGCTGCCGCGCTCGGGGTGCAGAAGCTGATGGATCACCAGCTCGGTGACGGCGGGTGGCCCTGGTTCACGTCGGACTTTGTCTGGCAAAGCGACCCCTTCGTCACCGCCGACGTCGTACAGGCGGTGACGGCGTCGCGAGAACATGGGCCGCTCGTCCGCCAGTCCTTGACACGGGCACGCTCCTACCTGCACTCGCAGCTGTCGACGGTGCCGGCGGCGGAGCGCGCGCATCTGCTGATGGTGCTCGCCCAAAGTGGCGAAGATCCGCATCATGCCGCCGAGTCACTCTACGCGGACTCCATCCGCCACGCGCACCTCGATCCCGGTCCCCTCTCCGACCTCGGCGCGACTCTGGCTCGGGCTCGCGATGGTGCCAGGGCGCGAACGGTGGTCGCCGGTCTCGACGCAGCGGCCAAAGTCAGCGCCACCGGCGCTCACTGGGAGAGCTCCGGCTGGAACTACTGGTCCGGTCCCGCGATCGGCAGCACCAGCGAAGTTCTCTCGACGCTCGTCACGCTGAGTCCGCATGACCCCTTTGTGCCGGCGGCTGTCCGCTGGCTGATGGACGCGCGTCAGAGCGATGGCTGGGACTGTGGTCACGATACGGCGCAAGCCATCGCAGCTCTCGCCGTGTACGCTCGTGCCGCCCGGGAAGGCACGGCGGACTACCAGTACCGGGTCGTGCTTAATGCCAAGACGCGTGTGTCCGGCAGCTACCAGCCGTCGGCTCAGCGCCGGGTTGCCAACCTGAGGGTTCCGATCTCGCGCCTACCCCGAGCGCGAGCCTCAAGCCTTGTGATCGGCAGAGTTCCCCACCGGGGAGCGTTCGGCCCCGGCCCGCTCTACTATCTGATGCGGATGCACTACTATCTGCGTGCCAATGCCATCGCACCCCGCAGCGAAGGGGTCTCGGTCGGCCGCCGGTACCTCGATCTCCAGGGACACACGTTGTCACGAGTGCGCGCCGGCGCGGCGGTAAAGGTAGAGTTGACAGTCCACACGGATCAAAGCTTGTTCTATCTGAATGTGCAGGATCCGCTACCGGGTGGACTCGAGCCGATAGACGAGTCGCTCAACACCAGCCAGCGGGGCGTGTTCGGGCAGCCGCAATGGCAGCCGTACGGGGCGATTCAGGACCTCTCGTGGTACCTGATGCACGCCGACCTGCACGACAACCGCGTGTCGCTCTACCTGTACTACCTGCCGCCGGGTACGTACCGGTATACCTACCTCGCCCAGGCCACGATTCAGGGTCGGTACGGCGTGCCCCCGACCCACGTTTCCGAGACGTTCTTCCCGGAGGTATTTGGGCGCGCAGCGGGGCAGGTATTGACGGTGCAGTGAGAAGGGAGAAACGGCCACCCGAAAGCCCGACCACGGCCCTCCGGGCCGGCGCACGCTCTGGCTGGTCTAGCTGTGCACGCGCCACTCGGCCATGTTCCACTCGGACGTTGCCTGAGTGGGATTGGGCTTGAAGTTGATCACACGCCCGTCGGTGGTCGTCAGCTGCGGCCGGTAGTAGAGAGGGACCCAGTACGCCATCTGATTGAGTCGTTGCTGGAACCTGGCGTAGCTCGCCGCCCGTTGCTGGTCTTTCAAGCTATCCGCCCCAGTGTCCAAGGCTCGGTCGATCACCGAGTCGTGGATGCAGCTGTAGTTCCCATTGAGGTCCGGGTGCGTGCTGGATGTGCGGTCACAGTACTTGCCCTGCAGGTTGAATTTGAGCTCATCGGGGTCTGGAGACGTCGTCGAGCCGTACATCGCCACCTGGAACTGGCCGTGTGCCAGGGCGCCGCCGGAAGTCCAGTCTCCAAAGAGGGATGCTGCCGACAGGTATTGGGGAGCGACCCTGACCTTCAGCCTGGCCCAAGCCTGGGCGAGCACGCCCTCCTGGGCCTGCCGGACGGTGTTGCCCAGGATAGTCAGAAAGTCGACGGTAAAGCCGCTCCTGAACGGACTCCGGGCAAGCAGCTTCTTCGCGTCGGCCAGGGCTCTCCCCTTGCCGGTGCTCGTGATGTACGAGTGGACGATAGGGTCCCACTGCCCGCGCAGGTGAGTGTCGGCAAAAGGCTGCACCAGTCCGGGCATGGAAATGAGAGGCGACCAGGCGGTGATGGCCGACGCCTCGCGGGGAGAGATGCCGAGTGCGCTCTGAGCGAGCTGGGGCTTGTCGATCGCCAATGCAAGCGCGGCTCGGACATCTCTGTTCGCCAGCGGATTCGGCTTGCTCTTGTAGGTCCGATCCACATTGAATTCGAGGTGCTCGAACGAGTACGCCGGCTGCTGGCGTACGTGGAGGGCACGCGTGTGTTTGGTGAGCGCGGCGGCGTCCGCGAGCGTGTAGTCCTGCGTAATGTCCGTTTTGTGCTTCACCGCCGCCGTGATC
>QHBP01000411.1 GCA_003244175.1 Chloroflexota bacterium
CGAAACTTTAAGGGACACCCGTACAGATGCATCAATCTTGCCGCCAGAAAGATCCCGTGGTAGGGTAGACGTCGAAACGGAGAGTTGTGATAGGGACGTCTCTGGGCAAAATGCCGACGCGCCGTGGGTTGGTCACAATTGTCATCGGGCTAGTGTTGACGGCCATGGCGGTGTCCGCCCGTGGGGCGATGGCCGCCCTGGCTCTCCCGATGTGGTTCGTCATTGGCTGGCTGGTCGCCTGGATCTGGGAGACGAGTTCCGACCGCAAGTCGGGTCCATCGCCTTCTAGGTTTGCTCGACCTTCTGGATCGCCCGGCTTGCGCACCACTTTGCGCCAGGACCCTAATGCTCATTTTGTCACGGATTCTCGGGGCTTTCTTTTTCGGAGACGCTTCTGGTTCGAGGGAACCGGCTGTCCTCCCGTCCGAATACCGCTACAAGAGTATCGAGACCTGCAATCCAGACAGGCCCGCGATCCCGTCATGGTCGCGGCCGCGGGCGCACGTCGTTATTGGTGGTGGGAGGATTCCTTTTGGTGGGAGAATCAGGGGTATGAGTCTCTCGACGTGAAGGCATTGGTCAGTCGTAGCCGCCGTCAGTCTCAGCGAACATTGCAGCACGCACACGCGCTCCTAGCCGGCGAGAAGATTCGCGCGCGGGATCCGATACCGGAGGACGTGCGCCGGTACATCTGGAAGAGAGATCGAGGACAGTGCCAGCAGTGCGGAGCAACGGAACTTCTACAGTACGACCACATCATTCCCTGGAGCATGGGCGGTTCAAACACCGTGGAGAACCTGTCGCTGCTCTGCGCTGAATGCAACCGCCTCAAGGGCGACGCAATCTAATGGTGAAGGCAGTCGTCAAGACATCACCCGGCGCCGGCAACATCGAGCTGCTCGACATCGCCGAACCCTCTGTTTCGCCCGGGCACGTCAAGATCGCGGTCCGCGCCGCCGGCATTTGTGGGACCGATCTGCACATCTATCACGACGAATATCCAACACGCCCACCGGTGGTTCTGGGTCATGAGGTCTCTGGTCAGGTGGCCGAGATCGGCGCCGGTGTCGAGGCCGTGCGTCCGGGAGACCGCGTCACCACCGAAACGTACTTCTCCACTTGCGACTCGTGCCGCTATTGCCGGGAGGGTCGCGTCAACCTGTGCGCGAGCCGGCGGTCCATAGGTTCGGCCGTTGACGGCGGCTTCACCGCCTATGTCGTGGTCCCCGAACGGAATGTGCACCGCCTTCCGGACACCATCAGCTTTGAGGCGGGTGCACTGACCGAGCCCCTGGCATGTGTCGTTCACGGGGCACTCGAACGGGCTCGGGTTTCGCCCGGCGACCTGGCTGTCGTCACTGGACCGGGAACGATCGGGTTGTTGACGTTGCAGGTGATCAAGGCAGCGGGAGCTGGGGTGGTGGTCCTGGGGACGGACGCCGACGCACACCGTCTGGACCTGGCGCTGGAACTCGGCGCGGACCACGTCTACAATGTCCAGCGCGACTGGGTCACGGCCGCTATTCACGATCTGACCGATGGAGCCGGAGCGGACATCGCGTACGAGTGCTCGGGGGCCGGGCTCGCGGCAGCTTCCCTTCTTCAGTTGGTGCGCCGAGGCGGACAGTACGTGCAGATCGGATTATTCGGCAAGCCGGTAGCATGGGACCTCGATCAGATGTGTCTGAAAGAGGTGACGGTCACCGGCAGCAACGCGTCGGTGCCGTCGGCGTGGGATCGCGCACTGCGCTTGATGGCGTCCGGGGCGGTTCAAACGGAGCCGCTGGTGTCGAATATCATGCCTCTGACGGAATGGCACACCGCCTTCGACGCCTTTGAGAAGCGCATCGGACTCAAGACGCTACTATACCCGGAGCAGGAGATAGACGCATGACCGCGGAACAGACGCCAATTCGCGCCGGTGTCATCGGAGCCGGATTTATCGGTCCCGCGCACATCGAATCTCTGCGACGCCTGGGATATGTCGAGGTCGTGGCGCTGTCCTCGAGTGGTCAGGAGACAGCCGACAGGCACGCAAAACAGCTCTCCGTGCCGCGCGCCTACGGGGATTTCCGCGACCTGATCCGGGATCCGGATGTCGACGTCGTCCACATCTGCTCGCCGAACATCTACCACTATCCGGCAGCGAAGACCGCCATCGAAGGGGGCAAGCACGTCGTGTGCGAAAAGCCGCTGGCCATGACGAGCGCCGAGTCCGCCGAGCTGGTCGAGCTGGCTCAACGCAGCGACCGTGTCAATGCCGTCACCTTTAACATCCGGTTCTACCCCTTGATTCAGCAGGCTCGCGCCATCATTCATCGCGGCGATCTGGGGGACATATTTTCCGTGCACGGCGGCTACTGGCAGGATTGGCTCTTGTTCGATACCGATTACAACTGGCGCGTGGAGGCGGAGCAGGGCGGAACGCTGCGAGCCGTGGGAGATATCGGTTCCCACTGGCTCGACCTGGCGCAGTTTCTCACGGGCCTGCCGGTCCTGCAGGTTCTCGCCGAGCTGACAACCTTCCTGCCGGTGCGACAAAAACCCTCACGCCCCATCGAGACATTTTTGACCGCCGATGTCGACCGAGTTCCGGTGAGCATGGAGACCGAGGATGCGGCAACGGTACTCCTGCGCCTGGCAGAGACGGCGCGGGGAACGATGCAGGTTTCTCAGGTCAGCGCGGGACGCAAGAACCACCTCGTCATCGAGGTCAACGGCTCCCGTGGCTCGCTGTCCTGGGACGGTGAGCGACCCAACGAGCTGTGGCTCGGACATCGCGATCGGGCCAACGAGGTGCTGATCAAGGACCCGTCCCTGTTGGTGGAGGAGGCGCGGCCATTTGCGCGCTACCCCGCCGGTCACGACGAGGGCTTCGCCGACAGTCACACAGCAATCAATCGCGCCATCTACGACTNNTGGCTACGACTACATTCGTGCCGGCGGTCGACGCTCCGGACGGGAGCGGAACTTCCCCACTTTCGCCGACGGCCACCGCGAGAACGTCATCGCGGATAGCATCATCGAGAGCGCGCGATCAGAGCGCTGGGTCAACGTGCCTGAATGAACAAGTTCCGATGACCGGTCGCCTCGAGCCTTTGCCGGACGCCGGCCTGAATTTACGCGCTCCGAGTCTCTCCCGCCAGGCCCCACTACCATTCCGAAGCGAGGGGAGCTTATGGGACACCTCCGGGAACGCATTTGCTGTCTGCCTTTCACACGCACCCGTCTCTTGACATGTCTGGATAGAGGCGTGGCCTCGTGCCCGCCCTCTCTACGTTCGGGTGTGACACGTCCCTCCTGTGCACGGTGAGATGCTCGCGCCTATTTTTCAGCCCGCGTCTCCCCTCACCCCCGACTCCACTCCCATTCTGGGCGAGGGGAGCTTGGGAAGACGTGCTTGGCGCGGGTCTTGTGTGATTGGACCTGTATCGATGCGTAGGGGCGGCCGACTTGGGCGAGAGTGCTCGGCGGCAAGAAGATCGTGACCCGCGTTCCAGTAAGACCGCAACTGCGTGGTCCCTCTCCAGCATCCCCTTCGCACAGTCTGTAGGACGTCGGTTCCTCTCTGCAGCATATCTTGGCCCGGTAGCACGCACGGTCCCGTGGGCAACGTCGTGATGAGCGGTACCAACATGCTAAGGACCAGCCGGAGAGTGACCACGCGGCCTACACCTGGGTGGTAAATCGACCTCTCCGATGAGGCACGGCTGACGAACAAAATTTCGGTGACATCGGGAACATTCGTGGTGGTAGCAATAGCATGCGTGCGTATCATTCGTGGTGTTGACGTGAAACGTGTACGACGTGTCGGCCTCCACCGGGCGCGCGATCAGCGCAAAACCGCCCATCAGCGTCAAAATGGGGAGTGCAGTGAAACGGATTCTGCGGGAGCTGCGCACGCGACGGGGCGTCGTGGCAATCGTTTTTGCGCTGCTGCTAACCGCCGTGAGCG
>QHBP01000192.1 GCA_003244175.1 Chloroflexota bacterium
CGACCAGCCCAACCCCTACGCGGGATTCCTGAACATGACAATGCCCTTCGCCCTCGCGGGGAGCATCTTGAGCACGGGGCGCCGGCGATGGTGGTCTGGCGTCTCGCTCCTGTTGATTGTCGGTGCGCTTCTCGCAAGTGAATCGAGAGGTGCTCTTATAGCAGGGCTACTGGCGGGTGTCGTTGTCGTCGGCTGCATAGCTCGGCCGCTTGCGAGGCTCGCATGGACGGGTTTGCTCGCCCTCGTAGCCGGGGGATTGCTGGCGTCATTCGGTTTGGTGCCCCTCGGCCCCTTTGCGCGCCTGTTGAACGCGGTCGGATTGGGCGGCATCGCATTTGGCGACGTCAACGATGCGAACTACTCAGCGGTTGAAAGAGCCGCCCACTGGCTGGCCGGAGTACGCATGTTCTCCGCCCATCCTTTACTGGGCGTTGGAATCGGCAACTACGAGATCGCGTACCCCGACTTCCATCCGCGCGGATGGTACGCAGCCCTTGCTCACGCCCACAATTACTACATCAACGTGGCCGCTGAAGCAGGGATCGTCGGTTTGACGGCGTATGCATTGTTGGCCGGTTCGGCCCTATGGTACAGTTATGCGGCCAAAGAACGCGTGCACGGTACGCTCGCGCGGGTAGCTGTGCTCGGCGCATTGGGAGCATTGGTAGCGACCAGCATCCATAATTTGTTCGATGTGCTGTACGTGCACGGAATGGCCGCCCTGGTGGGTCTGCTCGTAGCGCTTGTGACCGTGGCGACGCGCTTGCAGTCGCGATACGCGCATGAGACGGTGGGTGCCGGCGATGGAAATAGCAGAACAGGGTAAGCAAGATAGCGTGGCGTCCCCTCACGATGCACTCGTCGATGAGCTAGAGAAACGCATCGAGCCAACCGACGCGGAGGCGGAGCGCGACCTCGCCATTGGCAACCGCCTGGGCAACTGGAAGTCGATCGTCTCTTTCGGTCTCGCCGTAGTCATCTTCGTGTTTGTCATTTTGTACTTGAAGCGCAATATCGACCCGCACGCCCTCTGGCAACGCTTGAAGACACTCAACATCGGCCTCTTCTTGGGGGCCTTTGCCGTGTACTACCTTACGTTCCCACTCCGTGGATTCCGCTGGAAGATGCTGCTGCAGAACGCGTATCGGGAAAGTGGCTCGCATGCAGTGGACGACATGTCCATTCGTGGCCTGACGGAAATCATCTACATCTCCTGGTTTGTCAACTGCGTCGTTCCCGCGAAGCTCGGTGATCTGTACCGCGCCTACCTCGCCAAGCTGTGGGCGCGAGTTTCCTGGACCAAGACGATCGGTACGGTGATGGCAGAGCGCATCGTGGATATTCTCGTTCTGAGCTTTCTGCTGGCATTGACCGGATTCGTGGCTTTCCATAACAAGCTCGGCCACATCAGCACCATCTTGCTGCTCGGCCTGGGTTTGGCCGCCGCCGGCATTACCGCTCTCGTCCTCATGAAAACCTTGAGCGCTCGGATCCGAAACCGTCTGCCCGACCGATTTGCGCACAAGTACGCGGCCTTCGAAGAGGGGACGCTCCACAGCTTCAAGCGAGTCCCCAGCCTGCTGGCATTGACGGCCGTGATCTGGCTTCTGGAGGGCGGCCGCCTGCAGCTGGTCTTCCTGTCCCTGGGCTTGCACTCGTCGCACATCTCCTCGGTGCCATTTGCGCCGATGCTGTTTTTTGCCCTTGGGACCGCCGTTCTGACGACGATTCCCTTCACTCCCGGAGGCCTTGGACTGGTCGAGGCGGGGTTGTTAGGGATGATGATTTACCTCGGTATCCCCAAGGTGGACGCGGCGGCGGTGGTGCTGGTGGACCGAGTGCTCAGCTATTACAGCGTGGCGTTTTTCGGGTTCCTCGTATATCTATTGAGCAAGAGGTCGCATTTCCGGCACCCGGTCTGACATGCCCATCACAATCGGGTTTGATGCGACGGCAGCCGCTCGACAATCCGCTGGAATCGGACGGTACACGCGCCAGTTGTTGTCGGCGCTCGCCGCCCGTGACGATCCTTACAACTACAAGGTCTGTTATGCGGCCGCGGGGGAGATGATGGGGTCGCTGCCGGCTCTCGACTCTCGCTTCCGGACTCGGCCGCTACCGGTGTCCGACCGCATGCTGAACGCGGTCTGGCACCGTGCCCGTCTTCCCGTGCCTATTCAGTTTGCGATTGGATCGTTCGATCTCTTCCACTCGCCCGACTTCAGTCTTCCGCCGGTGGGAAGCAAGCCGTCGATCGTCACCGTTCACGATCTCGCGTTCCTCCGACGTCCCGAGTGCGCGTTTCCCAGTCTCCGCAGGTATCTCGAGGTCATTGTTCCCCGCTCGGCCCGCCGCGCGACCTTGATCATCGCGGTATCGGAATGCACGCGTCGAGATGTCATCGATCTCGTGGGGATTGCTCCGGAGCGGGTGGTGACGGTCCTCGAGGGCGTCGATCGGTCGTTCCGTCCAGTTACCGACCGTGCCTGGGCGCACGGCCGTGTCGTAGCCCTGGGCGTAAAAGGGCGGTATATTCTCGCGGTCGGTACCCTGGAACCGCGGAAGAACTACGTCCGTTTGCTCGAAGCCTATGCGGCACTCAGAGCACGGGGGTGTGCTCAAGAGCTGGTTATCGTGGGTGGTCGGGGCTGGCGCTATGAGCCAATCTTCGACAAGCTGAGGGAGCTTGGGCTGCAGGACTCCGTGACCTTTGCCCGTCCCAACGATGAAGATCTCGTGTGTCTGTACAACTGTGCGGACGTATTTGTCTATCCTTCACTCTATGAGGGCTTTGGGCTGCCTGCCCTCGAGGCCCTTGCCTGTGGTGCTCCGGTCGCGTGCAGCCAATTGTCTTCCCTTCCCGAAGTGGTTGGAGATGCTGCAATGCTGTTCGATCCTACCGACGTGGAAGACATGACGGAGACCCTCTGGCGGCTGCTCGTGGGCGCGACGCTGCAGCGGCAATTGCGGCAGGCTGGACCGGTACAAGCCTCCCGTTTCACATGGGCCGCGGCCGCGGCCCACACGGCTGACCTGTATCGACGGGTGGCCGATGGCATGTGAAGTCGGTTTGAGTGGCCTCCCGCTCGACTATCCCAACTCCGGGAGCGCCGTCTACGCGCGACAGCTCGCACGACATCTTCCGGCGGCGGCGCCGGACCTGAACTTTCGCCTTTTCCTCCGGCAGGCGCCGGCCGACCTCGACCTGTGCGTCGCGATCGAGCGCCTATCCACGCCGGCCGCCGGCTTCAACCGGGGAGCCGGCGCCGGCGCGCGGATCGACAAGCTCCTATGGGAAATCGCGGCCTTGCCCCTGGCGAGCGCCAGGCGCGGGCAGACGCTGCTCCATTCGCTTTACTTCGCGGCACCCGTGCTGTCCGCCGTTCCACTGGTGGTGACTATACATGATGTCATTCCCCTCGTCCTGAAAGGCTATCACCGCTCTCGTCAGTCGGCACTGTACAGTCGACTCATGGCGCGGACGGCGAAGCGGGTGGGAGCGATAATCACCGTCTCTCAACACTCGAAGAAGGACATAGTTCGCGTTCTGGGGGTGCCCGAGGATCGGGTAACCGTGACGTACGAAGCCGTCGACGAGCGATTCCAGCCGGTACCGGTATCGGGTGAGCGCCAGATCCTGACGGAGCGCTACGACCTGCCTTCGCGTTTCCTTCTGTACATCGGCGGTGCGGAGCGGCGAAAAAATGTGGAGCTGCTGGTGTGGGCCTGGGCGGATGTTGCGCCTTCCATGCGTAGTCACGAGGTCAAGCTGGTCGTGGTCGCGGACTTTCCGGTGCCCGATGTGCTGTACCCAGACATTCCCGGTCTCATCAATCATCTGCGCCTAAAATCCGACATCGTGCTGCTTCCGAAGGTGAATGAGAGCGACAAGCCGGCCTTGTACCGCTCGGCCATGGGTCTTCTGTTTCCCTCCCGCTACGAAGGGTTTGGCTTCACGCCGTTGGAGGCGATGGCGTGCGGTACTCCTGTCGTGTCGTCGGGTGCGACCAGTTTGCCCGAGGTCGTGGGAAGTGGCGGCTGGCTGCTCGATCCCGACGACCGTCGTGCCTGGTCGGAAGCGATGGTGCGCCTCGTGGAGTCAGACCATGATCGCATGCAGCTCAGTCAGCAGGGCATTCGCAACGCGGCGCGGTTCAGCTGGCAGCGGACCGCGGAACAGACGGCGGACGTCTACCGGTCGATGCTCGCCTGATGCGGGTCGCGGTTCTCTCCAAGGCTCTTGTCGTCGGGACGTACCGACGGAAGCTTCAGGAGATGGCCCGGCTGGGAATCGATGTGGTTGCGATCGTGCCGCCCGAATGGCGCGAGGGAGGTGGCGTCCAACGCCTCGAGCAACAATCAGATCTTGGATATAGAGTGCTTGTCACGCCTATTCGTTGGAACGGGCACTTCCACCTGCACTACTACCCCAATCTTGCCCGAGTGCTGCGTGACATTCAGCCCGATCTGCTACACGTGGACGAGGAGCCGTACAACCTGTCCACGTTTCTTGCGGTTCGTTCCGCTCGCGAGATGAACATACCGTCGGTGTTCTTTAGCTGGCAGAATCTTGCCCGGCGGTACCCGCCGCCCTTCTCCTGGATGGAGAGCTACGTGTACCATAACGTTCGCGCGGCCATCGCCGGCAGCTCCGAGGCTGCGCGGGTGCTGCGGGACAAGGGCTTTGATGGGCCGGTGGCGGAGATTCCACAATTTGGTGTCGATCCGGATTTGTTCCACACCGGCGGGGCCAAGTGCCGCCCCTTTACGGTGGGGTTTCCCAATCGCCTCGTCCCGGCAAAGGGTCCAATGCTGGCGGTCAATGCCTTTGCCCGTCTACCCGCGGACGCACGCTTGAAGATCGTGGGTGATGGACCGATGCGCGGCGAAATTGAGGCTGCGGTGCGTAATCTCCACCTCGGGGACCGCGTGTCACTCCAGCCGCGGATGCCGTCGGCAGAGATGCCGGATTACCTACGAAGCGTTGACGTCGTACTTCTTCCGTCCGTCAGCACCTCCAGATGGAAGGAACAATTCGGGCGAGTCCTCATCGAGGCCATGTCATGCGGCGTGCCGGTTGTCGCCTCCGACTCCGGGGAGATCCCGCGAGTGCTCGGCGATGCGGGCCTGATCGTGCCGGAGGGGGACGAATCGTCGCTCGCGGATGCGTTGCTGCGCCTCTACCGCGACTCGCTTCTGCGGACCCGCTTGGGACAGCGCGGTAGGGCTAGGGTGCTGGAGAGATTCACGCACGCGCGCGTGGCGGAGGCTACTGTGGGTCTGTATCGCGAAGTGCTGAAAAAGCGAGCCTAAGCGATGACCTGCTCGACCTCGAGCTCCTCTTCCTCCTCCTGCGACTCCACCTCGTGGAGCTTGGAGGGGTCATCCATGCGATCCGTGAAGAGGATGCCGTCCAGGTGGTCGACCTCATGTTGAAAGGCGCGGGCCTCCCACCCTTCCGCTTTAATCTTGATAGACTTGCCCGTCTGGCTCTGTCCGCGGACCGTCACACGCTCCTTGCGTTTCACGGGACCATACCAGCCGGGAATACTCAGGCATCCTTCGTCGGCCTCGATCTCCTCGTCCGACATCTGGACGAGCTCCGGGTTCAGGACGACGTGAATCTGATCGTCGACACGCGTGACGATGGCCCGCAAGGGAACGCCGATCTGAGGCGCGGCGAGGCCGGCTCCGTTGGCCACCTGCACGGTCTCAATAAGGTCCTCGACCAGCTGCTTGATTGACGGATCGACACGGTGCACCTTCTTTGCTTTCTGTCGCAGTACCGGCGCACCCAGCTTCACAATGTCACGAACAGCCACACGGATCTCCGCTCACAATACATCGTTCATTCATGGTACCGACTTCCGGTTCGACCCTCCAACGGGGACTCAAGCGCCATGCTGCTCCACGTCGAGCTGCGCACGCTGCAGCTTGCCGCTGTAGTCGATGTACACGGCCTTCGGCTCCGTGAACTCTCGTACGGCGTTCGTCCCGGCTTCCCGGTGTCCGTTGCCTGTCGACTTCACGCCCCCGAAGGGAAGCTGGATCTCCGCTCCGATGGTGGGAGCATTGACATATGTGATACCGGCGTCGAGGTCCTGTATTGCGCGAAAGGCAGTGTTGACGTCCTGCGTATAGATGGAGCTGGACAGGCCGAACTGCGTGGAGTTGGCAACCTGGACACTCTCTTCGTATGACTTGACCGGCATGATCGCGACCGACGGTCCGAAAATCTCTTCCTGGGCTACTCGCATCCGGTAGTGGACGTTGCCGAAGATTGTGGGCGCGTAAAAGAAACCTTTGTTGTACACCTCACCGGTGAGGATGTGGCCTCCAAGCAAGATGTCAGCTCCTTCCTGCCGGGCGACCCGCGTGTAGTTGTCGACGGTTTGCAGCTGTTTCTCGTTTATCAGCGGGCCAACCTCGTTGTCCGGATCGAGGCCCGGCCCCACGCGCAGCTTCGACGCGTGCTCCACCAGCTTGCCGGTAAATTCGTCCGCGATGTCCTCATGCAAGATTATGCGACTGGTCGCCGTGCAGCGCTGTCCGGTCGTGCCGAACGCCCCCCAAAGCGCCCCTTCAAGTGCGAGGTCGAGGCTGGCGTCCGGCATGACGATCATGGCGTTCTTGCCTCCGAGCTCGAGCATCACCTTCTTGAGAGTGCGTCCAGCTTTTGCGGCGATTTCTCGCCCCACCGCCGACGAGCCCGTGAACGAGATCATCCGAACCCGCTCGTCTTCCACGATCGGAGCACCCGCCTCTAGGCCGTATCCCGTGACGAGATTCAGCACTCCACCCGGCAAACCCGCTTCCTCGAGCAGCTCCACCAGCTTTGTCGCGCACGCCGGGGTGTCCTCCGCCGGCTTGAAGACGATGCTGTTCCCACTGACCAGCGCAGGAAAGATCTTCCACGTGGGAATGGCGATGGGGAAGTTCCAGGGGGTGATGAGTCCTACGACACCAAGAGGTTGTCGAACCATCATCGCGAACTTGCTGCGCAGCTCCGAGGGCACCGTCTCGCCAAAAAGGCGGCGGCCCTCGCCTGCTATGTACTTCGCCATGTCGATGCCCTCCTGAACGTCGCCGCGTCCCTCATCAAGCACCTTGCCCATCTCTCGCGTCTCCAGAATCGCAAGCTCTTCCTTGTGCTCCTCGAGTAGAAGACCGACACGCAAGACAATCTCCGCGCGCCCCGGTGCTGGGGTTCTGCTCCACGCGTGAAATGCGGCGTGAGCCGCATCGATCGCCGCCACCACATCGTCCGTTTTGGAGCGCTGGAATATGCCGACTGCCTCGTCCTTGTTCGCCGGGTTGATGCTGACGAAGGTCTCGCCGCCCTGCGCCTCAACCCACTTGCCGCCGATGTAGTTCTTGCACACGTCGGCCATCCGAGCCCTCCTGCTGCACTGTGCCCGCCCCTTGTGGCGGGCATTGAATTATAGTGACGGGATGGCCGGACCCCGGCCGGCTTCTTGGGTTACGCTAGGAGCGCCAGGATTGCCCCCCGTTCAGCGGAAGGGATGGACATGCCGAAGACGCGACGAGACGCCTGGGATCTGATGACCGCATATACGGCCGGCGAGAGCTTGCGCCGTCACATGCTTTCCGTCGAGGCCTGCATGCGTGCATACGCGGAGCACATGGACGAAGACGAGGAGCTGTGGGGAATGGCAGGGCTCCTGCATGACTTCGACTACGAGCAGCACCCCAATCCACGAGCGGAAGCCGATCCTGATGAGCACCCTCTCTTCGGGGCTCGCGTTCTCGAAGAGCAGGGGTATCCCGAGGACCTCGTCTACGCGATAAAGACGCACGCCGACTACCTGCACCTGCCGCGGACCCATCCCATGGACAGAGTGCTGTTTGCCGTCGATGAGCTCAGTGGACTGGTGACGGCAGCGGCCCTTGTCCGTCCCGACAAAAATATCGAGAATCTGGAGGCGCGTTCCGTGCGCAAGAAGATGAAGGACAAAGCATTTGCACGCGGTGTGAATCGCGACGATGTCATCCACGGGGCCGAAGAGCTTGGTGTCGATCTGGACGAACATATAGGTTTCGTCATTCAGGCCATGCGCTCGGTCTCACCTGAGCTCGGTCTGGCGGGCGAGGCCTCCACCTCGTGGTCGCACCTATGAAACGGCTGTTTGCACTCCTCACGGTTCTGGCGGTCGCGATTCCATCGGCCGCGCGGGCGGCTCGATCTCAGTCCGACTCGGCCGCCGAGCTTGCCTCGATTGAAAAGGTGACGCAGTCGATCAGACATCTCGTGCCAAAAGCGAATGTTACCGTGCGCTTCCCATCGGACAAGGCGTTCGACGCCACGCTCGTGGCGTCGCTGAAGCAGGGCAATCCGGACAGCGAGATCCGGATCAGCCAAAAAGAGCTGGTCATGCTCGGTATGCTGACCGCCCATGACAGCCTGCGACGGCTTCTGTTTCAGGGTCTCACCGGCGAAGTCGTCGGCTTTTACGATCCGAAGACGACGGTCTTGTATGTGAGACACGGCTCGAGTGTGCTGTCCGGTCCCGAACGGTCCACCATCGCCCACGAGTACACGCACGCCCTTCAGGATCAGTACTTCCATCTGCGCAAAATGAGTCCAGATCAGACAAAAATCGCGTACCGCAATTCCGATGCGATCGAGGCGCATCACGCCTTGATCGAGGGAGACGCGGTGAATACGCAGCTCCTTTACATTGAGAGAACATACAATTCCCAAGAGATTCGTGACCTGATCCAGCTGCAAAACCAGGCGCAAAAAGGGCAACGGTTGCCGCAGGCGCTACAGCGCGAGTTCGACTTTCCGTATACAACGGGCCTGACCTTTGCGCAGCGCCTGTATCAGCTGGGCGGTATGCGGGCCGTCGACGGCGCGTATGCGCGACTTCCGTCTTCCACCTTTGAGATCATGCACCCGTCTGCCTACCAGAGCGGATGGAAGCCGGAGCACGTGCGCCTCCATACGGCCACGGGGTTCGAGTCGTGGCAGGTCCTGGATGACGACGTATTTGGCGCTCTCGAGTACGAGCTGCTGCTCCGGCAATACCTGTCTAAGGGCGCGGTGGACAAGGTGACGGACCAATATCGAGGTGACCGCTACGTATTCCTGCAGAAGGCGGGGCAGGACGCCCTGCTGATGAAGTCGGTGTGGTCCAGTCATGCCACCGCCCTGGTGTCGAAGGCCGGTTTTCTGCAAGCTCTTCACAAGCGCTACCCCAATGCCGGAACCATCAACACGGGTGGTGCCACCGTTCGGGCCACCGCTCAATCGGTCTTCCTTCATGTTCACGGCCGAACGCTAACGCTGGCGTATGCTTCCACGTCGGCGTTGGCTGCTCAATTGGGAACCGCACCGACGACGTAACCAAAGTACGGAATCGCCGGTGTAGCTCGGCCCTCCGTGGCCGTCCGTCCGGCGTTCAAGGACAACAACGTCCAGGCCGCACATGTTTTTCGCGCCGCGGGCATTCTCATTGCGCACGGACGGCCACGGAAGGCCGAGCTACATCGCCTACGGCGACGCCGTGCGGTGCCCGGACCGATCTTGTCACCGACTATTTGTTCTGGCGCTCCGGCCTCTTCGCGGGTGGAGATGGGGCTTCCACCTCATGATGAGGGCTTTGCGTCTCGGCGCGAAGTGCTTGAATCGCTTTGGCAATGCAGAACAAACACACGATGAACCAGGCGTAGAACCAGACTCGAGCCAGGCCGTGCGACCAGCCGTAGGCGATCATGGTCATGGCGCCTATGGATCCGACCCCCAGCGACATCGCGCTGAGGTATGGCCACCGGTACGGCGACTCCATGAGCGCGTACCACGGATTCACAGCAGCACTCCCTGGGATACTGGGGTCGTCGCCCCCGCCGCTTCCGTCTCAGGAAGGCATAGAAGGCGGCGTAGGTTCCGGACGTCGGACGGGGAGTGCCCCGAGTAATGATTGTTCACGAAGCCGTAAAGTCGCTCGACCTTCGTCGATACCGTCTGCAGCGTCTGGGCCCACTTTTCCAGATCGTCGGTTCGGTCGATCTGGACGGCATTGACCCTCTGTATGTCACTTCTCTTGCCAAGCCAGCGCACATAGGCGAAGTCCGTCGTCAAGGCGACCTGGCGTGGCATGAACGAGAGATCGACCATCGTCCAGGCGATCTCGTGGGCTCTGAGGAGGTCAAAGGTGGCCTCGTTGAGCCAGCTGCGGTGTCGCAGCTCTAGGGCAAAGCGCACCGACGTGGGAAGGATCGATAAGAAGTTCTCTAACGCCGGACGCTCGTCGATTTTGAAGCTGGGCGGCATCTGAATCAACACGGGGCCTAACTTCGAGCGCAAGCGCGTGACGGCGCCCAGAAATTCTTCGAGCTCATCGCGGGAATCGATGAGATGGCGGTCGTGCGTAATGGTGCGGGGCATCTTGGCAGTGAACACGAAGTCGTCCGGCGTGTTGTCGCGCCAGCCGTCTACGCGCGAGGGCAGCGGTGTTCCATAGAACGTGCTGTCAAGCTCGACGGCGCCGAATTCACGCGTGTACTGCGCCAGATAGTCGCTTGGTTGGGTCTTGGGAGGGTAAAAGGAGCCGACCCAGTCTTTGTAGCTCCAACCTTGAGTGCCGAGAAAGACCTGTGCCATCTGTAAGGATGGTAGCACTCCCCGATTGACTTTGCCCCCGCCTCACACGGCACAATAGCGCGGTGTGTAGGGGAGTAAAGCGTTTGCCGCGAGGGGTGCCGCTGACACCCGGTATGCGCTCTCGCACACACGATGGATGCGTGGTCACACCGTGGAGGTGGGAATGGCGTAGCTCTCCAGATGCCTGTGCGCGGAATCGCAAAGCGCGTTGTGCTTTGCGCCCTCAAAGGAACGTGAAGGAGGTCCCATGCGTCGTTTTCTCGCCCTTCCCGGCATTGCCCTGCTTCTGGCGACGATGATCGTTACGCCGGCCGCCGCTCGTGGTGTGGCTCATCATACGGCTGCTCACGCATTCACTGTCGGTCTGGTGACGGATGTAGGCGGCATCAATGACAAATCGTTCAACCATCTCGCCTATCTCGGCTTCCAACAGGCCGGCACGCTGTATCACATCAAGGGAACGTATGTGGAGTCGCACGCCCCCACCGATTACGTGCCAAACCTGACCTATTACGCGCGTCAGGGGACAGGATTGACGATCGGCGTCGGCTTTCTCATGGCGTCGGCCATGTACCAGGTAGCCAGGCAATTCCCCCATCGAAAATTCGCCATCATTGACAGCGCGCCCGCCGATGCCAAGGGTAACCCCCACAATTTGAAAAACGTTGCGAACCTGTTCTTCAAGGAGCAGGAGTCCGGCTATCTCGTCGGGGTGCTATCCGGCCTGATGGAGAAGGACCACGTGGGCCGGGCCATGCACAACACCATCGGATACATGGGCGGTGTCTCGATCCCGCCCGTCAATCGCTACATCGCCGGGTACATCCAGGGCGCGCGTAAGGTCGATCCCACTATCGGCATCCGGGGCAACTACTCGCAAAGCTTCATCGATCAGGCCAAGGGCAAGCAGATCGGCTTGCAGCAGATTAGCAGTGGGACCGACATCCTGTTCGCGGTCGCCGGCTCGAGCGGACTTGGATACCTGGAAGCGGCGCACGAGCGTAGTGTGTACGGCATCGGCGTGGACGCCGACCAGGGCGGTCTCGGCCCGTATGTCATTACCAGCGCTCTCAAGAAGGTGGATGTTGCCGTGCGGCTGATCATCCGTCAGGCGCAGACAGGCCACTTCCGCGCCGGGGACCACCTGTTCTCTCTCAAGAACAGCGGGACCGGGTTCGCCCCGCCCGCGAGGATAGTCCCCCGCTCGATCATCTCTCAGGTCAACGTCTACAGACGCTTGATCCTATCGGGCAAGATCGTCCCGACGACCGTCATTCACTAGTTCTACAGCCTAAATTGAAACGAGTCCGGGAGCTGCGCTCCCGGACTCCTGAACCCTTCAACTTCCAGGCCCGCACTCAGCAGCCGAGTACCATCAGGCTGACCTGACGCTCGCGCGGGCAATCGAGCTCCACGAAGAAAACGCGTTGATAGCGTCCAAGAGACAGCCGGGCGTTGTCGAAGGGAATGGAGACGGTGGCCGATAGGAGGAGAGCCTGACAATGGGCGTGCCCATTTGGCTGCTCGCCCTTGCCGCAGGGCACCCCGTTGTGGGCGTACTCTCGCTCGAGTGGGGCCATCTTCGTCAGCATACGGTCGAGGTCCTTCAGAAGCTCGGGCTCGTGTTCGTTGATCACCACCGCTCCCGTCGTATGACGTGAGGCGACCACTACCAGGCCGCGATTGAGGGCGGACTCGGCGATCCGAGTCTCGACCTCCTCCGTAATGTCGATGAATTCGCGGCCTCGTGTCGTCGAAAGCGAGAGAACGTGTGCTGCAAAGCCTGTGCGGGGCGCGACCGCTGTCGTGTCCATGCAGGTCCTTTCAATCCAGGGTAAACTGGAGATCTACTGCATATACTCGTCAGACGTGGGACATGTT
The DNA here is from genome assembly GCA_003244175.1 of Chloroflexota bacterium. Taxonomy (GTDB): domain Bacteria; phylum Chloroflexota; class UBA5177; order UBA5177; family UBA5177; genus QHBP01. Next base: position 12,506 of record QHBP01000192.1, read on the forward strand.
TCAGCGAATGGGGGAGGCGGGTTGAGACCGGCCCAAGAGGGCAACCGCCAGGGCGCCGGCCCCGGTGAGTCCCAGGGCGGTGATGAGAAGGGGCCCGACGAACGGTATCGCCATGCTGATGGCCAGGAGCAGAAGTCCGGCAGCCGAGGCCCACACAAGTGATACGGGGCCGCGAGACAGGGCGCGACCGACGACCACTCCGGTCGCCGCAATGCCGAAAAGCCACGCCAGCGCTGCTCCACTGACCAGCAGGAGGGCGAAAGGTAAGCCCGCGAGGCTCAAGCCGAGAGGCACGACCAGAAAGAGAAAGATGAGAAGGCCCATCACGCCGGCAGAGAAGCTTCTGTAAGGCGAGTCACGCAGGGTCGAGGCGATCAACACGATCTGCCAGGGAAAGACGATGACGATGCAGGTACCAACGAGAAGCAAAGCGAGTCCGGCAGCCAGACCCAAACGAACATTGCGGAGGGCGGCCGTACCGACATCGTGATGTCGCCCATGAAACGTGCCGTTCCAGCGATGCAGGTCGCCGCCAATCCGTCCATCGATGCGTCCACCAGACTGCCGGTACACGCTGCCGACAACCGACAGCACGTCCCCGCGAACACGCCCGGTCGTACCCACGAAAACGTCACCATCGAGCGTCACCACATCATTCGACACGATGCCGTCTACCCGGACGTTTCCCAAGATCGAGACGACCAGGGAGCGGCTACCACGGTGCAGAATGGTATCCGAACCGATAGAGACAATCGGTCGTCTCGCGACGTTGTTGAGCGACAGCGGCTGCGTGCCGATGTGGACGACGCCATGAAAAACTGCCGAGATTGGGATCGCCGCACTCAAGGCAAGAGCAACCAGCCACCCGATGATCAGGGCGCGTTTGCGCGTCACGCCTCATCACCGCGCGTCGCAAGGAGCGTGGCCGCCACCAGGGCCAACAGCAACAGGCCGGCGATGGATGGAACCGCCTGTAAACCGAGGTAGGTCAGCACGGTCGTGTCGACGTGTACGCCGACATCGAGCAAGAACGTCAACCAGGCCAACAGATTGATGACGACATGCGCGCTTCCCGATGAGACACTCAACAGGCGCCAGGCGACAATTGGACCGATCAAGAGGCCAAGAGGCAGCAGGGAACGCAGGCGGTCCATACCGGCGACACGCCGCCGCTCTTCCTCGGCCTGGGTGAGCGATCCCTCCAGTCGATCGAGAAAGTCCGGGCCAAGTGCGGGTCCGTCATCCACCGTGCCGGGACGGCGCGTCTCGTTCGTCACTCTTACTCCGCTACCAGACCCAGCTCCGGGGCGCGCAGCCCTTCGCCAAGAAGCAGCTTGGCGCGATGCAGCTGAGTTTTCACCGCTCCCAGGGATTGTTGGGTCACTCCCGCGATCTCCTCATATGTCAGATCATGCCAATAGCGCAAGACGAGAACACGCCGGTAGCGATCGGGGAGGAGCTCGACCGCGCGACGGACAATATCCGCACGGCTAGACGCCAATGCGGAGAGCTCGGGCGAGTCGTGCCGTAGCGATCTCGCCGGCATCACCAGCTCCTCGGACAAAGGCGTGATGACCCAGTCACGCGCCTTGAGGTGCGACAGGGCGACGTTGCGCACAATCGTGGAGAACCAGCTGTAGAAGCGGTAGTTCTCCGAGTACGAATGCAAATAGACATACGCTTTGATGAAGGCCTCTTGCAGCACATCCTCGGCGTCGGACGGATGCCGCATGATGTGCAGCGACAGACGATAGGCCGCGTCCTTGTAGCGGTCCACGAGCTCGCGATATGCGCCGTGGTCGGAGCGCTTCGCTCGCGCGATGAGCTGCGCATCGTCGGCCGTCACATCATCCATGGTTACTCACTCATACGGGCGGTTCCTTCAATATACCGCCAAGATAGCCTCCATGTTTCGTCAGTGGGAGCCGGGACGGTCGAACGCTTCTCGCACGTCGTCAAGTACTGTCCGATTCCAGCGCTCGGTTTCCGCCTTCCGCGGAAGGGGTCGAGAGAGCTCTTCGTCATCCTCCATCCGTGCCGGTAGCGGTTCCTCCGCCGATGTGTTGTACCGTTTGACCCACTGGGGGGGAAGACAGTCGGGCAGGTCACGCCCCGTCATCTCTGCCCAAACGATGGCCCACGAACGGGGTACCACGCGCCTCCAGTCGTATCCTCCGCTGCCCACGGCCAACCATCGGCCACGGCTGTAGGTGTGCGCGAGCTCGTGGGCGATCTCCGCCTGACGGGCAAACGATCGCGTCGTGAGAGACAGGTGGGTCAGCGGATCCAGGATGTGTGTGTCGGCGCCGTGCGCGGTGATGAGCAGATCAGGCCGGTGCCTGTCCATCAGCGCCGGCAAGACCGCTTCCACCGCTTCCAGCCAGGAGTCATCTTGGGTGAACGGAGCGAAGGGCACATTGACGGAGTGCCCGTGTCCAGCTCCCGACCCCACCTCCTGCACGCCTCCGGTACCGGGAAACAGAAAGCGTCCGGACTCGTGGAAGGAGACGGTCGTAACCCTCGGATTGTTGTAGAAGATCCATTGCACGCCGTCGCCGTGGTGGCAGTCAAAGTCCGCGTAGAGCACGCCGGCGTCATACTCTTTCGCGGCAATTGCCGCAGCCACCGCCGGATCGTTGTAGACGCAGAATCCAGAGGCGCGCTCACGAAGCGCGTGGTGCCAACCTCCACCCGGATTGAACGCATGGTCGATCGAGCCGTCCATGATCATGCGGACGGCGTCTGCCGTTCCTCCAGTCACCATGGACGCCACCTCGTGGACCCCCGGGAATGCGGGCGTATCGCCGTGCCAGAGTCCGACGCGCTTGAGGTCGGAGGGATCAAGTCGAGCCCGAGATGCCGACTGGACGGCTCGAACGTACGCAGGCGCGTGCGCCAGCTCGAGCTGCGCGCCGCTCGCGGGCAGGGGAGAAAGGGTCTCCGTTGCCCTGTCCCAGACCCCGAGGTCTTCGAGCAGCTCCAGACCCAACACCAGCCTCTCCGGTCTCAAGGGATGCTGCGAACCAAAGTCATAGCGCAGGAAGTCGTCGTGATAGACGATCAACGATTCATGATCAAGCATTGAGACTGCCGTGCCTCCTCGCCTCCAAGTGTACCGAGCGGCATCGCTTCGCGTGCTTGTCTAGAATCAAACAGGGAGGCGTTCCATGGCGCATCAATCTCCGGCCGTCCCTCATGGCATCGGGTTCGCGTTCTCGGGAGGTGGATCTCGAGCCGCCTGCCAGGTCGGCATGCTGCGCGCGCTGGTGGAGCGCGGCGTTACTCCCAGCGTTGTCGCGGGTACCAGCGCGGGAGCCGTGTCGGCCACCTGGTATGCGTTGAATCAAAACCTGGACACGCTCGAGTCGATCTGGCTTGCCCTCCGAACCCGCGATATCTTCCCCGGCTCCCGGCTGCGCATCGTGTCGAACTTCGTCCGCCATGGGCACGTCCACGCGGCACACGCCTGGGAGCGATTCCTCCGCAGTCATTTCGGCGCCGCGACCTTTGGTGATCTGCGGATCTCCGCCCCGATCGTGGCGGTGGACCTCTGGGACGGGACGGTCACCGCGTTTGAGGACGGTGAAATTGTCCCAGCGTTGATGGCAACGACGGCTATTCCCGGCGTGTTTCCACCCTGTGAGTATCGCGGCCGCGTCTACGTGGACGGCGGCGTCCTTCAGCACCTGCCCGTCGCACCCTTCATCGCGCGCCCCGTCGACACGGTATACGCGCTCGATTGCAGCTACCTCCTGCCCGCGGCCCCGAGGGGGCTATCCCTCATCGACCGCTGCCAACGGATCGCGGCCAGGGCAAACGCGGATGCGGGTTCGGCGGCTCTCGTCGCTCGCGGCATCCACGTGCATCTCATACGGCCACCGCTGCCGGAGATCGACGACGCCCGGAGCTTCGGGCAAACCGCGCACTTAATCGAAACCGGGTACACGTTTACGTCCATGTATCTCGACGGCCTGGAAAGCCGGCAACAGGCCGTGGGCGTTCATTGAAGGCGCTGAGTGTGCTGCTGGCAGTGGCGGCCATCCTGGTCATTCGGCCGCAACGGGCGACGAGCGCACAGTATGCCATCCCCATGATTACCGCGCCGGCGGCGATTGTCATCGACGGCTGGTCGGGCACTGTCCTGTACCAGAAGAACGCGAGCAGCCTTCGTTATCCCGCAAGTACGTCGAAAATCATGGCTGCACTCGTCATACTGAGGCGTCACATCCCCCTGCAGCGGGTCGTCACAGTTAGCCCGTACGCGGCATCCATTGGCGGCTCAACGGCCGGCCTGTTCGCCGGCGAGCGCATGAATCTGTGGAATCTTCTGCACGGCCTGCTTCTGCCGTCCGGCAACGACGCGGCGATCGCGCTGGCGGAGGCGGTGTCCGGAACCGAGGCTCGATTCGTCGCGTTGATGAATCGGCAGGCGCGCAGGCTTCACCTCTGGCACACGCACTATGTCAGCCCCGACGGGTTCGACGCACCGGGGCAGATCACGACGCCGCGCGACCTGGCTACCCTGGCGCGCGTCGCCATGGGGAGGTCCAGGTTTGCCAGGATCGCACGCACCCGTTTCTGGACCGCTCGATCCTCTGATGGACGATCTGAACACAGATGGGTGAATTTGAATAAGCTGCTATGGATGTCACGGCGTGTCGATGGCGTGAAAACCGGCACCACTCCCGGTGCCGGTGCGTGTCTCGTGGCATCTGCTCACTGGCGAGGGAGATGGATCATTGAAGTCAACATGGGCAGCACGTACCAGACTCGCTTCGACGATGGCATGAAGCTTCTGGACTATGGCTTCTCGATAGCGGCATCGCCTCCGAGCACCGATTGAAGCCGTATAATCGTCCCTGTCTGGATCAAAGCTCAATCGGCCGTAGCGCCAAACGATAGAGGGGTCGCAAGTGAAGGTCACCGCCAAGCAAGATCTGTTCAGCCATGGTCTGCGTGTGGCGGGACGCGCGGTCGCGACTCGGAGCCCGCTACCGATCACCACTAACGTGCTTCTGTCATCGGCAGAGGGACGCTTGCGCATTTCCGCGACGAATTTGGACATCGCCATCAGCACCTGGATCGACGCAACCGTGGCCGAGGAGGGAGCGATTACGCTGCCGGCAAAGCTTCTCTCGGAGTTTGTCGACGCACTGCCAATGGAACCTGTCGCCATGACGGTGAAGGAAGGGAGCCACTCCGCGCAGCTGACTGCCGGACCATTCCAGGCGACGATGCGGGGCATCGACGCCAATGACTTCCCGGTCATTCCGGAGGTGGAGGGAGAACCGGCGGCGGCGATCGACCCTGGTCTGCTCAAAGAGATGATCGAGCAAGTGGTCTTTGCGGCAGCGGGGGATGACACCCGGCCCGTCCTCACCGGTGTGCTCGCAACCTTCTCGGGCGATGTCCTAACGTTCGCGGCTACGAACGGATTTCGCCTGGCGGTACGATCGGGCACCCTGGCGAGCCCGGCAACCGGCGATTTCAGCGTCATCATCCCGGCGCGGACATTAAACGACCTGAGCAAAATTCTTCCGGACGACGAGGAACCTGTCGAAATGACGGTCACGCCGAACAGGAACCAGGTTGTCTTCCGCGCTCGGGATCTCCACGTGGTTTCGAGCCTTCTGGAAGGCCAGTTCCCCAACTACCGGCAGATCATCCCGACGAAGTTCGCGACCAAGATCGTGGTCAGCACCGCCGAGCTGCTGAAGGCCGCCAAAATCGCCAGCTTCTTCGCTCGCGACAATACCAACCCCATTTCTCTGGACGTGCAGCCCGGGGAAGAGGCGGGCATGGGAAGTGTGGTGGTGAGTGGCCAGGCGGCCGAGCTGGGGGAGGATCGCGGCGTCATCGATGCCGTGGTGAACGGCGGAACTGTTCATATTCAATTCAATGCCCGATACGTCTCCGATGCCCTCGGCGCGGTCCAGGCGCCTCAGGTCGGTATCGAGATGTCCGGCCCGAATGCCGCGGCCCTGTTTCGCCCGATCGACGGCAGCGACTACACGCATATCATCATGCCGATGTTCATAGCAGCGGGCAAATAGCCCAAGATGCTCGGTGCTGTCCGCCGGTTCCGCCGTGTCTCGTTAGGGATCTGTAGCTCTGTCTCTGTCCTCCCACGTTGGCGTTCTACTCGTACCCGTCGCCGTACATTCCCGACCAGGTTGGGGTGGGAACATTGTCTCTAGAGCCTCTGGCGTCCTGATCCACCGAGACGGGTGCCTGGGCCGAAGGCATTCTGTCGATCTACGCTCAGGCGAGCAGGGCGCGACCGCCGCCGGAGGAGGGATGCACGCCCCAGGCCATCCGCGCCCGGGAGGAGCGAGCACGACAGTGTGAGGCGCTC
>QHBP01000266.1 GCA_003244175.1 Chloroflexota bacterium
GTTGCGCGGTCTGCATCTGGTTCAGCGATTCCAACACGAGTGCCGTGAAGTTCTGCCTGCCGCCGCCGCCCCACGTTGGACGCCGATCCAGAAGTTCGGGACGGCTGATTGCTATGATGAGCAGCGGAGCTTTGGTGCGGGGATGCATGATGTGCTCCACCAGATCAAGCAGGCTATCGCTTGCCCAATGGAGATCCTCAAACACGACGATGCGCGGCGTCTCTATGGCCAGCGTCTCGATCAGCAGCCGCCAAGCGTTGAAGATGCTCTCTCGCTCGGTCAGCCTTTCACTCTCGATGCCCAGCGGCGCCAGGATCAGATCCGCCAGGCGAGAGCCGTCTTCCTCCCCGATCCCTCCTCGGAGCCAGGCGTCCACCAATTGATCGCGGTCGATCTCCCCGACCAGATCCTCAAGGAGGCCGCGCAGCGGCCAGTAGGTGAGGGTCTGGCCGTAGGGGAGGCAGCGTCCCGTTGCCGCCTGAAACCCCTCTTCCGCATTGAGTCCAGCTAGAAATTCTTCCAGCAGCCGTGTCTTGCCGGTTCCTGCCGGAGCGACAATCGACACCAGCTGAGGTCGGTGCTCCTCGTAAGCCCACGATTTCAGCATGGAGAGATGCGCCAGTTCTCGCTTCCGTCCCACCAGCGCCGGCCGCTTCACGTCCCTGACGGATCGCACACCAACCACGGGAAAGGCCCGCAATGGCTCGCGCTTGCCCTTGACTACTATCGCGCGACTACCGGCGAAGAGGAAGGCAACCGCGGCCGCGGCATGTGTCCGTTCACTTGTCAGGATCTCTCCCGGGTCGGCACACTGCTGCAATCGCGCCGCCACGTTCACGGCATCTCCCGTCACCAGGAAGTCCCCACTGGAGGTATCGCTGGTTGCTACCACCTCGCCGGTATTGACCCCGATTCGGATGGCCATCTCCCCAAGTACCGGGTCGTCCGCCACCGCCTTCCGCAAGGCAAGGGCGGCGGCGACTGCTCGCTCCGCATCATCTCCGTGCGCATGGGGCAGACCGAAGACGGCCATCACGGCATCCCCGATGAACTTCTCCAGGGTACCGGCGTGGCCCGAGACGACCTGGCGCGCATGATCGTAGTACTGGCGCATCAGGGCGCGCACATCCTCAGGATCGAGGTCATCGCCCAAAGCCGTGGAGCCGGTGACATCGGCGAAGAGGACGGTGACCAGCTTTCGTTCTTCAGGCATGGCTTCCTCCTCTCACGCGGGATGGTTCCAGATTACGCCGGTCACCCTTGAGCATCAAGGGAAGACATTACGGGCGTTTTCCCCGTTGGTCGGAGGCCCTGTCATCCGCCGTCACGATTCCCTACTCATTGCCTTAATCCGGCGATTCCATCCTGGTGACCCGCCTCCGAAGGCGGCACCGTAGTCCAACCTCCAACCGCGTCCTGGGGGTCAGATGCTCGCCGTGGCGCAGTCGTACATCAACAGCGCGCCCTGGCTGGCCATCAGTCCCGGCATCGCCATATTTCTTGCGGTGCTCGGGTTCAATTTGCTTGGCGATGGGGTTCGGGACGGGGTTGGACCCTCGGGCTTACGTAAGCTGTCGGGATGCTAAAAGGTCGCAATTGCTAGATTATCTAGGGGTATCTCCCCTCGAGATGCGAGAAACCTGGCCCAAAGGCCAAAGCTACGTACATACGGACCCTACCGAACTCGTGGCAGGCGGCTGCCCGTAGATTTGGCCTTCAGGCCAAGTCTCTGCAAAGGAGAATGCGACAACGACAACGGACATCAGATGTGTTAGTTCAGAGCCTTATTTTTACCAGAATGGAGCGCAATACACCGTCTTTGAGGCCTGAGGGCGACTTGATGCCAGGAAAGCTTGCCGACTCGGTCCACCCGGCCACGTAGATGTCGTGCGATCCGTGTACCGATATAGCCATCCCAACATCGGCGTCCCGCCCTCCCAGGTAGGTGCCGTAGTCGAGGCGTTTGCCATGCGCGCTCACTTTGGCGACGAACGCATCGGTGCACAATGGGGCACCAATGACAGGGTTTTCATCCTGGCACAGAGCGTCACCCGACCAGAAGGCCTGCGTAGGACGCACTAGTGGAAACCCAAGCTCGTGCACGGAGCCGGTAATGTACGCGGCTCCCTTCGCGTCGATCGCGATCGCGGTAGCCTCGGCATCCGAGGCACCGCCAAGGTACGTGCTGTAGACAGAGTGTTTGCCGTTCGGGCTCAGCTCAGTAATGAATGCGTTGTCCGCGTGAACGGCATTGGTGCTCTGAATGGCATGGGCGATTGGGAAATTTGATGATGGGGTGAACCCCGTCACGTACGCGTGTCCTGCTGCATCCACGACAATCGCACTCGGTTGAACACCTTCATCGCCGCCCAGATACGTGCTGTAAAGTACGCGATCTCCGCGCGCATTCAGATGGACCACGATTCCGGAACCGAAAGCCGGACCCGGCGAAGTCTGTACCGCCTGCCCGGTTGGAGGGGGCCCCGTTTCTCCGGTCACGTAGGCGGTGTTGTCAGCATCAACGGCTATTCCCGTGCCGTCTGCCGCAATGCCGGCGCTCCCACCGAAATAGGTGCAATATAGGAGCCGGGTAGCGCGTGGATTGAGTTTGGCTATGAAGGCAATGCTGTAGTGTGTGGAATTTGTAGCCGATGGAGGCGCAAACGCCTGGATCGCATGCACGAGCGGAAAGTCCGTAGAACTTGTGTTTCCGGTGAGATACGTGTCACCTTTCCCGTCGACGGCGATAGAGGCGGCGCTGTCCATGTAGCTACCCCCGAAGCTCGTGGCCCAGACCACATGCCCTCGCCTGCCAACTTTAACAACCACGACGTTGTAATTGGAGCGAGTCCGCGTGATGTGTCTCACGCGGGGAGCTCCAACATCCGTGCCGCCGGCCAGATACACGTTGTCGTGGAGGTCGACAGTCATGCTTTGCATCAATACTGGCAGCCCGGACCGAAACCAAACGACGTGTCCTCGCGTGTCAAGCTTTGCTACGAACGCCGTCCAGGCGGGCTTCGCACGGGCTCGGAAGACGGTACCTGAGACGAACACGGCGCCGGACCTGGCAACCCTCACACTCTGTATAAATGCCGCGCCATGACCGAGGTTCGTGAGATTGCGTATGGAGGGGCGGCCGCCCGTAGTGTAGCTATAGCTAGAAGTCGCGAACGTGGCAGAAGCTTGAACCCTCGCGACGCCAGCGCCTGTTCCAAGAGTGGCGGCGATAAGAGCGAGGACTACCGCGAGGCTCGCCGCTGCTCGAGTAATCACGCTCTCACGCCGTCTGGGTCCGGCACCTATATTGCTCACAACCTTTGCAGTCAAAGCCGGTCCGATGGCCTTCGGGCGATCGAGCAGTACTCACGTTCTTACCAAGCCGAAAGCGTCGGAGAATTCGATTACCGACGGACAGGACGCACGCCAGTCTACTCTGACTGCTCGCCTCACGGCAGCCTATTCGCGGGCGCGGATATGCTCAGGGAGACGCATGGTTGAGTGTGAAAGGGGTTCCGCATGAGGCATATGGGCAGGCAGGGAATGGTCGCCTCGCCGCACTATCTTGCCACCGCTGCCGGGGTCAATGTTCTGCGGCGGGGTGGCACCGCGGCCGACGCTGCCATCGCGACCAATGCCGTCCTCGCCACGGTGACGCCGCATCTCTGCGGCATGGGAGGTGATCTCTTCGCGCTTGTTTACAGCGCGGGTGACGGAACCCTCACAGGGTTGAACGGCAGCGGACGAGCGCCTGCGGAGGCGACGCCGGAGCGAGTCTGTGCCCTGGCGGGCGGCGATAGCATGCCGGAGCGAGGACCGCTGCCCATTACCGTCCCCGGCGGCGTCGAGGCCTGGGGTGTGTTGCACGAGCGCTTCTGCCGGCTGCCCTTTACCGACCTCCTGGCGGACGCGATCCGCTATGCGGAGGACGGATTCCCGGTGAGTGAAAGGTTCGTGGCAAGCCTGCGAAATTTTGTTCCGATCCTGCATCCCGAGACGCCGGCGCTAGAGACATTTCTCCCCGGCGGCACCGCGCTGCGGGAGGGACAGATCCTGAAGCAGCCGCGCCTGGCGCGGACGCTTCGGGCAATCGCCGAAGACGGAACGGCGGTCTTCTATCGCGGTCTCATTGCGCACGAGCTGGTGCGATCCGTGCGCGCCGTCGGCGGTCTGCTCTCGTCCGCCGATCTCGACGAGCATCGAAGCGAGTGGGTCGAGCCGCTGTCCGTCCAGTATCGTGACGTCACCGTCTACGAGCTCCCACCCAACTCGCAGGGCATCGTGGCCCTGCTCATGCTGGCCGACCTGGATCATGTGCCGACCGACGTGCTGTCCAGCGGCGGGGCCGATTACGTTCACCTTCTGGCAACGGCGGCGCGGTTGGCCTACGTCGATAGAGACGCGCACATCACCGATCCCATGCATATGACGATGGATCCGACGGAGCTGTTAGCGCGTCGTTCCGCGCAACCGCAAGCGGGAATTGAAATAGACCGAACACCGGAGACGGTCGTGAACGGGGAACCGGGAGACACCGTGTACCTTTGCACCGCCGACGGCGAAGGGAACCTCGTGTCCTTGATCGAGAGCAACTACATGGGCATCGGGTCCGGAATCATGGCCGGTGAAACGGGAGTCATGCTCCATAATCGCGGTGCTTGGTTCTCGCTGGAACCCGGTCACGCGAATGTCATCGCCCCTCACAAGCGCACGATGCACACGCTCATGCCGGGCATGGCGTTTCGCGGAGGCCGTCCCTGGCTGGTCTTTGGCACGATGGGTGGCAGCGCACAGCCGCAGATTCATGTGCAGCTCTTGACGCGCCTCATCGATCAGGGGCTGCCACTCGATGCCGCGATCGATGCGCCCCGGTTTGACGCCGTCCTGGGTGCGGATCACGAGGGCCGTCCCATCATCGCGCTGGAAGATCGCTTTCCACGAGACATGCTGAGCGCGCTCTCGGACAAGGGCGACGCAGTGAGGGAACTAGAAGGCTATTCGTCGCGCGTCGGGCATGCCCACGCTATTCAAGTCCTCGACGACGGCGTCTACGTCGGAGCGGCCGATCCCCGGGCCGACAGCCTGGCCTTGGGATACTAGGGGCGTACGGGCTGTGCAATGGAGGCCGGCGCTCGCCGGGCGACGATGTCGCATGCGGAAAACATTGCGTGGCCCGGAGCATCGTCTCAGGGCACTCACGGCCATGGAAGGCCGAGCTACATCGCCTATGGAGATGCGGTTCCGAACCGAATTTGAAGACAGGCCCGACCTTGTGCCGTGCGTAGCTCGGCCCTCCGCGGCCGTCCGTGCGGGACCGGGATGCCGAGTATGAAAAATATTGCCCGGACCTGGAATGTCTTCTCGAGACAGGCACGGCCACAGAAGCCGAAGTTACATCGCCTACGGCGATGCGATGTCGCCAAGAGCGATGCGGCGTCGCCCACCGCGACTCAAACCCTTGTGTCATCGACCGGTGACAGGCAAGATGGCGACGGAGGTCCTGGATGTGACGGAAAACAGCTACGACGTCGTGATCGTCGGAGCGGGCATTGTGGGCCTCGCCACGGCTCTGATGCTCACGAAACGCTGCCCCTCGTGTCGGCTCGCGGTGCTCGAGAAGGAACGATCCGTGGGCAGGCATCAGACCGGGCACAACAGCGGCGTCATTCACGCCGGACTCTACTACAAGCCCGGATCGTTAAAAGCCAAGATGTGTGTGGAAGGGGGCCGGCGTCTCATTGACTTCTGCGATGCTCACGACATCCGCTACGAGCGCTGCGGGAAGGTCGTGGTGGCCACCGACGAGAGCGAGCTAGCCGGGCTCGAGGAGCTGCATGGGCGTGGGACCGCGAATGGTGTGCCCGGGCTCCGTTGCATTACCTCAGGTGACCTGCGCGACATCGAGCCGCATGCATCCGGCATCGCCGCCCTCTATTCGCCCTCAACCGGAATCGTGGACTATGGACGGGTTGCCGAAGCAATGGCGAACGATCTGAGAGGACGGGGAGTCGATCTGCTGACCGGCCACCGCGTGCTCGCCGTTCGGGAGAACGATCGGGGACTGATGGTGAGAACGGAACCGGCAGTGCTGCACACCTCCTACCTCATCAACTGCGGGGGCCTGTACTCGGATGTCCTCGCACGCCAGATGGGAGTGAATAGCGACGTGTGCATCGTTCCTTTCCGCGGCGAGTACTACTTCTTGCGACCCGAGCGGCAGGGGCTGGTACGTGGCTTGATCTACCCCGTTCCCGACCCGGACCTGCCGTTTCTGGGCGTCCACTTCACGCGCAGCATCCACGGCCGGGTTGAGGCCGGCCCGAACGCAGTGCTCGCACTTGCCCGCGAAGGGTACACGCGCTCATCACTTGACGCCGGCGAGCTCTTCCAGACACTGGCGTATCGAGGATTCTGGCGTCTATCACGCCGCTACTGGCGCACGGGACTCGACGAGTTCAAGCGATCGTGCAGCAAGGAGATTTTCGCTGCATCTCTCCGTCGTCTGGTACCGGAGGTTCAGGCGAGCGATCTGATGCCGGGCGGCGCCGGGGTGCGAGCGCAGGCGATCGACTCAACCGGGAAGCTCCTCGACGACTTCGTGATCGCGGAGTCATCGCGTGCAATCCACGTGCTCAACGCGCCGTCGCCGGGGGCGACCGCCTCACTTGCCATCGGCGATCATATCGCCGAGATTGCGGCTGAGCGTTTTGGACTGGCCTAGCGCGCTCCGTATGGAGTCACGTATATGGGCCAGGTAGCGGCGGTCCCGGCCTTCACTCACAAGGGAATGGCCTCCCGACGGATACGATCCGCCACCTCCTGCGCCTCCGCCGTGACACCCCGAATACTCAGGACGTCGACCTCGCAGGCCAGGATGGAACGGAGGTTTTCTCGCATCTCGTCCAGAACGCCAAAGAAGTCAAATCCCCTGCAGTCGGAAGGTAAATCGACGAGCAGGTCGACATCGCTCTCTGGACCAGCGCCGGCGCGTGCGACTGAGCCAAAGACCCGAACGTTCGACGCACCGTTGGCGGTCACGATCCGCAGAATGTCATCTCGTCGAGACCGAAGTCTCGCCAAAGTCATGCCGTTTCCGTGTTTTCGTGAAGAATCCGCATCCACGGTCCGCTCCGCAATGTGCAACATCATCGGTCATCTATCGCGTGGCCCAGCACGCGTTTCACGTTCAGGGCAAAACGCCTTGCGAGTCGTCTCAGCGAATTCTAGCCGCGAAGAAGTTGCGCAGGAGAGTGTATCCGTCCGGTTGCCCATCATCGGAGCGTTCCGGGTGGAATTGCACGCCAAAGACCGGCTTGTCCAACCTCTCGATGACCTGGATGGGAGAGACGGCGGAGCCCGCGCACACGACGAACCCGGCGGGCGCGTCCCGAAGATGCCAGTAGTGTGTCTGAAAGAATCTGGGTGGTTTCCCCAACCCGCGAAAGAGGATGCAGTCCGAGTTGATCTCCACCGGCAGGAATCCCCTCTCCTTGCGCATCCCGGCACCGAAGCGCGGATCGGGATCTCTTTCACCCTCGCGCAGCAAGTCCAGAGGCCCCCAGCTCGCGCCGTGCGCGTGTCCGATCAGCTGGTGGCCCGCGCAGATGCCGAGAATGGGGACGGGTGCGCTCCGGATGACGTCGATCAGCCCTTGCAGCGAGCCGAAGTCGTACTCCTGCCACTCGACGGTCGTGCCACTCAAGACGACCGCCGAAGGTTCCAGCTCGCTCACCGAATCTTCGGACACCTCATCGAATCGAACAACCGTGCATGGCTCTCCCGCCTCGATCGCAAGGCGATTTCGGGCGACTTCCAGGCGAGAGGCGTGACCGGCCGCCCGCTCGGGATCATGGAGCACGCTCTCGTGCTCGACATCGACATAGAGAACCGTCATTTTGCCTGACCTTGCATCAGCGATGCCGATCTCGACGAGAGGTGTTGCCCGAACCACTCGACGATACGCGGGACGGTCTCCAGGTACTGCGGCGCGCCGGGCTGAATCCAATCGAGATGGTGAGCACCGTTGATCTCGATGAGCTGCTTCGGTTCGCGCGCATGGGCATAAAGGCTGCGCGCTTCGTCAATGGGGTGTAGGGTGTTGCGCGTGCCGTGCACGACAAGGAGCGGCCGCGGGCTGATACGGTCGACAACCAGCTCCGGCCGAAAGGCGTAGTAGGCTTCCGCGGATTGCAACGACACCTTATCGACGCCAAATCGCTCGTGATTGCCGTACATGTCCGATTCAACATTGTCGCGGGTCACGGGATCCAGGGGCACAACCTCCCATGGGCTGACCAGCTGGGATTTGCCCGTCAGCACGCGCTGGGCGCGGTCTTCCCCAAGGCGATCCTGCGTGACCATCCAATCGTAATAGGTGCGCGAGTCCCCCACGGCCCGGCCGGCATCACCGACTCCATTGAGACACGCAACCGCCTTGATGCGGGCGTCCTCCGCCGCGGCTTGAACGACGATGCCTCCGCCTAGACCCCACCCCACGACGCCGATCGACTCAGGATCGAGCTCGGGCTGTGCTTGCAGAAAAGTAACGGCGTTCCGGACATCCTCGACCTGTTCGGATGGCAATACGCGTCCCCGCACACCATCGCTCGTGCCGAAACCACGATAGTCGAAAGCAAAGCAAGCATAACCGGCAGCGGTGAAGGGCGCCCACAGCTTGGCGGGAATCAGCTCCTTCAGACCCTGGAATCCGGAGCAGAGAAGCACAACCGGGAGCCGTCCCTCGCGCTCGCCGTCGGGAAGCTGAAGGAGGCCCTCCAGCCGAATCCCATCGCTATAAAAGTCCAGTTGACGCGTTTCCATGGATCCTAACCTCCTCAGCGACCAGGCAAACGCACGGCCTGCCTATGCGAACCCGCCTAGACTGCATTGAAACATCTGCTTCATACTCGTCATGATATGAATCCGGATGATTCTTTCACAACCCTCGGGGGCTCTGCCCCCGA
>QHBP01000084.1 GCA_003244175.1 Chloroflexota bacterium
GCGGAAGCGATGCATGGGTCGGCAGCCGCGGATGTCCAGCAGCTTATGGCCGCGATCTCCGGCGAGCTCAACGTTATATGGTCCATCACCCCAAAAACCGCAATCCTGAGCCAGCCCTCGCCGCGATTCGAATTTTGAGAAATGACAATTCTTGTAGTCGTCAGCTCATGGTGCCGGAGTGCCGGCGCCGGCTCTGTGCCAGACTCGGTGGAGAGCCGAGCCCACCCGAGCAGGTTCCCGCTGGTGCGACGTGTTGAGATGGCTGGCGCCTTCATACAACTCGGATGTGAAGTCTGGAAAGAGCGCATCCAGCCGATCCCGCATCGCTTGCCACTCCGGACTACTGAGGCTCCCATAGCTGTAGTACACGGATCGGTCGAAGCTGCGCAGACCCTCCCGATCGAGCCGATAGCGGAGGATCGCCTCGTTCAAGACGTTGATCCCGGCGGGTCGGTTTGCCATCCACTCGGGCGGCGGACCAGATGGAGGAGGCGGCATGGCAGCACCCGGCGCCATTGTCCAGCCCAGGAAGTCACGCAGTCGCTCTGATGGGGATAACTGACCCAATCGCTGTAACATGTCCTGAATCTGCGCTTGGTGCTCTGGACTGAAGTCGGTGGCCGGCTCGTCAAGGGCCAGACTGCGGACGCGCTCGGGATAGGTGGCGACGTAGGCCAGGGCGCACGCCGCACCGCCCGAATGACCGTAGAGGTGAAACTGCTGAAGCCGGTGGCTTCGGCCGCCCGCGAAATTCCTTCCACCTCGGCCTCGATCGTGTGACGCTCGGGCGGCATCTCGCTTGCGTAGACCTCTAGCTCCTTCGGCAACGCTCGCACAGAATCGCCCAGCTCCCGTAGCAACGGCGCGTAGCGAAGAGACGCGGGCATCAGGACGCCCGGCAGGAAGATGACCGGAATGCGATTGTTGTCGTTCACGTGCTGATTTCGCTCGTCCCTACACCGGCTCGCGACATTTGACGGGATCAGTATATATACGTCTCAGGTGCGCGTGGAATCGGGAGTCCCATTTCTGAGGACTAAGAGTTCAGTCTGACCTTACGCAAAGCCAGGCGACGAAGGGGTGGCAGAGTAGGAGGTGGCCGGCGGCGAGGCGGTCATTCGTCTCAAAGGTCGGTGTGCGGTGACGGCGATAGGAAAATGCAATCCCGGCGAGGCGTGACGTCATGGTGGGCGCGACAGGACTCGAACCTGTGACCACGCGGATGTAAGCCGCGCGCTCTACCAACTGAGCTACGCGCCCCGGGACCGGTTCGGTGGCACGTCTATTCTAGGGCAGCCTCGCCGGCTGCCTGAACGAATGCAGAGCCTTCGCCATCGGCTCCAAGAGCGCGGAGAGCCTGGAGAAGGCGCTCGAACACGCGTTCGCGACCGAGTACGACCATGGTATCGAAGAGGGGCGGTGACGCGGTGCGCCCCGTCAGGGCCACCCGCAGCGTCATGAAAGCGATGCCCGTCTTCAAGCCTAAAGTTTGCACCAGCTCCCGAAAGCACTCTTCGAGTGAGGCGGTGTCAAAGGCTTGCAGCAGCGTAACGGCGCGTTCACTTTCCTTCAGGAGACTAACCGCATCCTCAGGCGAGGATTTTTTCGGTGTCAGCAGCGCGGGATCGTAGGCCAGGTCGTGCGTGAAAAAGAACTCGATGGCGTCCGGCGCGTCGGCCAGTGTCTTGACGCGTTCCTGTTCGAGCGCAAGGGCACGAGCCGCGTATTCGACGTCCTCCGGACGGGGCGTGGACGAGATGAAGCCGCGCATCTGCAGGAAAGGTTGAGCTCGATGGACAAAGTCCTCCAGCGGCAGCGAGCGAATGTACACGCCGTTCATCCAATCCAGCTTGGCCTCGTCGAAGGCCGGCGCCGACCTGCCCACTTTGCTCAGATCGAAGAGCCTCATGAGATCGTCGCGGCCGAAGATCTCGTGCTCGGCCTCAAAGCTCACCCCGACCCCCGCTATGTAGTTCAGCACTGCTTCCGGCAGGTATCCGGCCTGGCCCATCTGGACCAGCGCGGTCGCGCCGTACCGTGCCGAAATCTTCTTGCCTTCCATCCCCATGACGAGGGGAAAGTGAGCGAACTCCGGAGGATCCTGTGCAAGTAAGCGATACAGCACGAGCTGCTTCGGTGTGTTTGGCACATGATCCTGGCCACGAATGACATGGGAAATCCCCATGGTGATGTCGTCGACGACGACCGCGAAGTTGTAGGCGGGAATACCGTCGGTTTTGACTATGACAAAATCATCGAGCTCCTGGTGCTGCACGGTGATCTCGCCCAGGATCATGTCGTGGAACGTCGTGGATCCATCAAGCGGAATCGCAAGTCGAAGCACGTGGGTAAGCCCTCGCGCTTCCCTGGCCGCGCGTTCCGCTTCACTCAGTTCTCTGCAGGTTCCGGGATACCTGTATGCCCGCTTGTCCGCCCGTGCCTGTTCTCGCTGTGTGTCCAGCTCTTCCGACGTGCAGTAACAGGGATATGCGTCGCCGTGCTGCACGAGCTTGTCGGCATGGGCACGGTACGCTTCAAGGCGGCCCATCTGGTAGTACGGCGCGTGAGGACCTCCGACATCCGGTCCTTCGTCCCAGTCGAGTCCCAGCCACCGGAGAGAGTCGACGATGCCCTGCATGTGCTCCGAGCTGGATCGCTTTTGGTCGGTATCCTCGATGCGCAGAACAAACGCGCCGCCATGGTGCCGGGCGAAGAGCCAATTCAATACCGCGGCGCGGCTGCGCCCAATGTGGAACGGCCCCGTGGGACTGGGCGCGATGCGGACTCGAACGGGACGCTCAGTCATAGATGGCGCGACTCCGAGGATGGTTGCGACTTCAGTGTGCCACGAACGCGGGTTTCCGCCGTCAGGAGCATCCGTGTTCTAGTCGCTCTCTTCCGTCATCGTCGAGCGATAGCAGTGCACGTCCGTCACGTATGCCAGGGAGAAGCGAGCCGGCAATGATGATATCAGCTCTTCAAGTCGAGTCGTCACTCGTTCACGGTCATCGCCATACAATTCGGCGATGAAGCTGGTAGACATGACGCGGTCCACCAGGGCCGGCGCGTCCAGCTCCTGCATGTTGGATACGTGCAACTCGTTCGCGAGCGCAAAGAGGTGGTTGGTATCAATCACGACACGCCATCGTCCCGCGCGGTGAGACGGGGTATCCCGACGAAATGGGTTGACGATGTCGTCCACCGCTCGCTGCAGGGGTTGTGTCAAGTCCCGTCGATTCCATATCAGGGCGAGCCCACCATCGGAGCGGAGCACCCGGTGGATCTCGGCGAGAGCGGCGTCGTTCGCAAACCAATGAAAGGCCTGAGCCACCGTTACCGCATCTACCGACTTGTCAGCCAGGGGAATCGATTCCGCCGTCCCCTCCAGCGCCTCCACCCCTTCAACTCCGTTCACGAGCTGAGCTCGCATCTCTACAAGAGGTTCGACCGCGACGAGGCGGGCGCGCGTGGACAGTAGGGCGCGGGTGAACTTGCCGGTTCCCGCAGCCAAGTCCAGGATGGTTGACGAGGGCGAAAGGCCGAATTCACGTGCGATCGCACTGACGGCTTCCTCAGGGTAGGCGGGACGTCCGCGCTCGTACGCTCCTACGTCCCTCCTGAATCCCTGTGCCGCATGATGCACCGTCATAGCTTCCTCGCGTACCTATGCTTGTATAGAAATCAGGCTGCGCGCACGATGAGGATGCCCCGCCATTGCCGGCGCTGCTTGGTCGACGTCTCACCGCCAATAATTGTGTCCGAGTCGCGTGCCAATTCAGAAACTTGGCGAAAGAGGGGAGATTATGAGGAGAAAACTGCCGGTGCGCGATGTCGACGTGCACGGCAAACGTGTCTTTGTGCGCGTGGACTTCAACGTCCCGCTCGACGCCGACGGACACGTTACGGACGATACCCGCATCCGCGCCTCTTTGCCGACGATTGAGTATTTGCTGGACCATGGCGCCGCGGTCATTCTCGCATCTCATCTGGGACGGCCGAAAGGCAAGGTGGTTGAATCCATGCGCCTTGCTCCCGCGGCAGAAAGCCTGTCACAGCGCCTGAGTGTGCCTGTGCAAATGGCTCCGGACTCAATAGGTCCTGAGGTCGAGGCTACGGCACGGGCGCTGGCTCCGGGACAGGTGCTACTGCTGGAGAACCTTCGGTTCCATCCTGAGGAGGAGGCAAACGACGACGACTTCTCTCGCCGGCTGGCAGGGCTGGCCGATCGGTATGTGGACGATGCCTTCGGATCCGCGCACCGCGCTCACGCCTCGACCGTGGGCGTGGCCTGTCTGCTGCCCTCGTCTGCCGGACTCTTGATGCAGGCGGAGCTCGACACTTTGGGCGGGGCGCTTGATGACCCGGAGAGGCCGTTTATCGTCATCATCGGAGGCGCGAAAATCTCGAGCAAGATCGCTGTGTTGCAGCACCTCCTCACGCGTGCTGACTCCTTTCTCATCGGCGGAGGTATGGCCAACACGCTGCTGAAGGCTCACGGCGTCGACGTCGGCGCCTCGCTCGTCGAGGACGACAAGCTCGATGTGGCCTGCGATTTTCTGGAGTCGGCGGAAGCCGCAGGCATACCCGTCCACCTCCCCTCCGATGCCATCGTGGCCACGGCCGTCGCTCAGGAGGCGGAACGCAAGACCGTGCAGGTGGACGAAACTCCCGCGGGATGGAGGATCGTGGACATCGGTCCGCAAACAATCCGGGATTTCAGGGACGTCATCAAGGACGCCGGCACGATCCTGTGGAACGGTCCCATGGGCGTGTTCGAGGTCCCGGCATTCGCCAATGGCACACGCGAGGTTGCCCGCCTGGTAGCAGACAGCCACGCTAAGTCGATTGTCGGCGGCGGTGATTCCGTAGCAGCCGTGGAACAGATGGGCGTGGCGGATCGGATGACGCACGTATCCACGGGCGGAGGCGCTGCGCTTGAGTTCCTGGAAGGCCGCGTGTTGCCGGGGGTTGCAGTGCTGCCGGATGCGTGAGTGTTTCAGACAGGCCGTTTGGCTTGGGTCAGTGCCGCTTGCGTCCCTCCACACGACGAAGAATGAAAAAAAGAGATCCCGTTAGGTTGGATGGTGAGTGAACGGGACAAAAATGACGCTGGCCACCGGATGCGTCTTGCGCGATGCGACGTTTCAGTTTGAGACTTGACGGCCTGAAGGCTCCCTGAAGACAGGCTTTCAGCCCTGAGCTACGGAGGTTGTTCCCCATTGAAACCGGTCGCGACGCGCAACTTGCGTCGCACTGGGGCTCCAGGTCTCCATCCCTTCCTAATTTGAGATGCCGCTCCAGGGATAGTCGTCGACATGCTCGCATAGCCCCTTACGGATCGGATTCGCGAGGATGTATCGGGCGATTTCGTGAAGGCTTTGGTCGTTGCGGACAACACGATCGTAGCTCCGCCCTTGCCACACCTTACCCGTCCACCCAGCTAGTCGCATCTCACGGCCGCACGAGCCTTTGAAACGGTCGATGTAGAGAAGGCTGGACGAGCCTTCGAGAATGGGGGTGACGATAACGTGGATGTGGTTCGGCATAACGCAGTACACATCGAGCCTACAACCGGATTTCGATTGCTGCCCCACCAGGCAGTCCACAGCGATGCCGGCGAAGCGACCCTCCCCAAATGGCGAGAGCTGGGATGCGGCACATATCGTGAAGTAGCAGGATTGTCCGAGCGTCGTGTAGAGCGCGGGGGTGAGGCGCTGGTTGCGTGGCAGGGCGTAGAGGGGCCGAGTCATCAGCTATTGTGCCGATTGTAGAAGAAAACCATAGACTGCGGATCAACATCGCGAAACGATTTGTCGGTCGACATCGTAGGTCAGGCCTTTTCCGGCCGTCCTGTTCCCCATTGACACGCTCACATCGCTGAAGACGCATCACACTCCGTGGGTCAGGCCGTCAAGCAGCCTTCAGGCCGTCCTGTCCGCGACCAACACATGAGCGCTCGACAGAACCTGAACCGCCTGCCTGAGGCCGATCAGAGTGTCCCCGTTCAAGACGATATTTTGACAGAGCTTCGCTCCCCTCCGGAGGAGGGTGAATAGACCGGCTGAGGGCGACCTGGGACTCACGGAAGGGATGCTCCGTAGGCGTCGCGAGCGTGTAAATGGGAGACTTGACGGCCTGAAGGCCTGACCTACGGGTCCGGATAGCCGATCACTTTTCTGTGCAGTCTGAACACCATTGGTCGCGTCGGTGGCGCCGGCCGTACGCTCTAGCCGCCAACCGACACCGGCGCCCTGAAGAAGGCAACGAGCGTCAAGGGGTACCGGCTGTGCGCGCGGGAAATGGGCTCGTCTCCTCACCGCGTCGATACCGTTGCTCGCTGAGTCCCAATGCTCGCGCCCTCGATATCACCCGAGCCGAACCTCGCCAACGACCGACCTCCCGATCTGAGCAGGTCCAGTCGGCTCTCTTTGGCGCCTGTACGGTAAGAGAGGCCCTCTGTCGAATTGTCACTCCTTGATGTACGCCGGCGTGGCGCCCTCGGTGCGCTCGCGACCGCATCCAGATCGACATCTTCCAAAGTCAAGCCTTGAGCATATAGCTCGAGCAGGCGTTTCCGTCCGCGGTGTCGGGAAGCGTCGAACTTGGCATTCTTCGGCAAGATGTCGTACCGGGACAGTACAATAACCATCGTGCGCGTTACAGAAGATACTGGGCCGGCGTTAGGTCAATACCGCTTTTGCAGCTGGAATGTGTTGTCATCAATTCGGATTGTGGTCTGAGGGGGAATCTGAGCATGACGAAGAGGGTCAAAGTCGCGATGTCGCTCGGCGGGACCGTCGTCCTGGCCGGATCGGCACTAACCGGCGCATGGGCGAAGGCCCCCGGACCACTGTCGGAGTTCGTCCGGCCCCTGGCAAGGCATTTTACGGTGGTCAAGGGGTCGCTCCAGATTAACAACGTCCTGAAGGTGAAAAAGAACACAAGCATCTACGGTGTGGTCTACGCCCATGGCAGCGAGCAAGTCTGGAAAGGACTTCTCGTGCGAGAAGGTCTGAGGGCGGATACCATCAATGACACCGGGCCCCTACAGTCTCAGAGTGCAACCATCGCTAATTCGCTGCAGGCAGGTGCGATTACCGGCACGTCCATAGCGACGACAAAGGACGCGAATATCGGGGGAACGCTCGCGGTTAGCGGCCGCATAGCCAGCAATGGGGTCGACGGAGGGGCGGGAGGCCTCACGACGACCGGCGCCGTGAGCGCTGGGAGCATCTCGGCTTCTTCGCTTAGCACCACGGGCAACATCGCCGTCGGCGGCACAATCTCGACGACGGGATCGGTGACGGTGGCGGGTGGCATGACTATCAGCGGCAATCTCAACCTGTCCAACGCCAACGTGACCGGGCTCAACCTCAGCAGCCTGAACTTGAACGGCGCAACGGTCAACTCGTTCAATGTGGGAGCCGCGTCCGGAACTGTTTCTCCGCTCAACGTCAGCGCGAACGGACGGACTGCCACCGTCGGCGTCAACAGCAACGGTGCTCTTATCGTGGACAGCTTGGCGACAAACGGCGCCGGCACGATCGGAGGAAGTTTGACCGTGGCGGGATCCGGCGGTGTTTCCACGGGCCTCATTCAGGCGCCGACCGTCAACGGAGGCGCACTGGGGTCCCTGACCCTGCAGGGCAGCGCCATCTCTCTCAACGCGCCGGTGACGCTTGGCAATCAAAGTGACCTCAGCTTTACGTCCGGCACCTCGGGGGCCTCGAGCCACATCTTGGCGAACAACGACGCCGACATTGCCGGCAAGGTGGTGGTCACAGTAAACGCGGGTGCAGTGCCCAGCGCCGGATACTCGACAAGTGTCACGTTCGCGAAGCCCTACAGCAACGAGCCCGCGGTGAGTCTCACGCCTGCTTCGGACCCCAACGTCGGCGGTAACGCGCCGAAGTGGTGGATCACGCCCGTCACGAATTCCAATGGACAGTACACTGGGTTCACGGTTCACCTGTACCCGCCGACGGCCGTGAACGTGGACAACGGATATAACGCTTCGTTCTACTACAGCGTCATAGGCATCAATCGATAGCCGGGCTATAAACGCCGCTCAAGGCCCGTAAGGCCTACCGAGACATCGCGGGCATGTCCGGACCCGAGATGTGATGGTGGTCGCGCGCGGCGGGATGAATGACGATGTCCAGCCCGCTCGGATTGTCCGTCACCTCCATCAGGACGCTGTTGCCTTCGCGCACGAGGCGGAGCCCCAGCCGGCCACCGGCGATGCTCATGTTGCTCAAAGTCAGCTCCGTGAGGCAGCTTGGTAGCACCGGGCTGATGTCCACCCGGCTCGAAAACGGACGGGGGGCGATGCCCAGGATGATTTGCAGGAACAGCACCCCCGCTCCCGCCGACCACGCCTGCGGTCGCGACGCATCCGGCTGCCTGGCTAGCACACCACCAATGTCCCGGCTAACGCCGCAGTACACTTCAGGCCAGCGCCGGTACTCAAAGTAGAGCGATGCGTCCACCAAGGCATCGAACACCCGCTGTGTCTCGGCCACGTAGCCGTACTTTTTCAGGCCCGCGGCTATGAAGGCGTTGTCAAAAGGCCACACCGAACCATCGTGATAACTGAACGGATTGTAGGCTTTCTCCGTATTGGCCATGGTGCGTATGCCCCACGAGGTCAGCATCGAGGGATCCATCAATCGTTTGACCACATCCTCCGCGCAGTGCTCGTCTATCAAACGACTCCAGAGACAGTGCCCGGGGTTCGACGTTACGGAGTCGACCTGACGGTGGTGGCCGTCCAGAGCCATGGCATAGTAGCGCTTATCCGGCATCCAGAAGTCTTTGTTGAACTTTTGCCGCAAGGTGTCCGCGCGTGCGGCCAGCTTACGGGCCTCGTCCCTCATCCCTTCCGATTCCGGCATGTCACGGTACAGCGCCGACCACAGCTCGAGGGCGCGATAGAGGTAACCCTGGACCTCCGCGAGGGCAATGGGGTGGTCCTTGACCATCGTGCCATCCGAGTACATCACGGCCAACGCGTTGTCCTTCCAGCCCTGGTTGAACAATCCCACTGTGAGCGCGGCGGAGCTGAGCTTGGGAGGGGTGTGAGCCTGATACTGGACGTAGCCCGAGCCGTCAATGTCTCCGTACTCGTCAATCCAGGTCCACGCTGCCTCAAAATTCGGCTTCAGCTCCCGGAAGAGCTCGAGATCCCCGGTCCAGCGAATGTACTCCGCGCCAAGCACCAGGAACAGGGGCGTGGCATCCACGGAGCCGTAGAACAGGCCAAAGGGAACTTCCTTCAAGCGGGCCAGCTCGCCGGTGTGCATCTCGTGCATGATTTTGCCGGGCTGCTCGTAATTCCAGGGGTTGTTTTCCTTACCCTGACGCGCGGCGAGGAAGCGTAAGACATCTCGGGACAGATGGTGGTTCCACACCAGCGTTTCGAGCCCGGTGATCAGACTGTCCCGTCCGAAAGGCACCCCAAATCGCGGCAAGCCCGCCGCCGGCACCCACCCCTCCGGAAACTCCGTCAGCAGGACTTCCAGGTCGTCGATGCTCCTTTGTAAAATGGCCTCGACCCGAGCGTTACTCAGGGTGGTTCGCGTGCAGTCGTCGAACCATGGAGGCTTGGGATGCCGTGTAATCTCGGGAGCCGGCTGCAGGCTGACGCGCTCCTCGGCCTCCTCCTTGAGCGTCACCGACAGGCCGATGCCCTTCCGATCATTGACCCCGATCTCCAATTGAAAATACATGCGGCTTTGGTCGAACCGCGTCATCGGCGGATCGACGGCAATATGGGTCGTGCGCAAGACGTGATCCAGACCGAGGTATTCGAGTTTGACGCCGTCTGCCGTGGCCTCCGGCTGGCGCATTTCGCCGCGCTTCAAGCGCTTCACTCCCCGCGCCTCAAAGAAGTCAAAGAAGTCCGAGCCGACCTCGATGGAGATTTCAACGCTCTGAGGCTCCCGACTCCAGTTCGCGACCGTCAAGTCGATCCGCACGGCGCCGTCGTTGATTGTGTTTTTCTGGAGAAGTCCGATACCGCGCGCCGAAAGGTTGGGCAGATCCGGATTGGTCTGCAGAAACGAGGCCTCGAACAGAATCTCTTCGCTGGATCCAAGAAGGAGTGGGAGGGCCCCATCGATGCGGATTTGGAACGTGCTGAGGTAACGTGTGTCCTCCAGAAAGAGTCCCTGGCTCGAAGGCGCTGACGAGTCCATGGAGCCGTCTTCGTTGCTCGCGAGGACGACGGGCCCCTGCTTGATGATGCGCCGATGCTGCACGTTTGCATCCTCTCCTGGCGGTGTTTTGGGCATTCTACAGCGTGATATAGTGGTGGATTGCAGAAAGCGAGATCCTTCTTGACCCGAAACGGCGTTTTGGGCGGTGGGGCGCTGGGTCTAACGGCGGCACTGCGTCTGGCGCAGCGAGGCGAATCGGTAGTTTTATTTGAGCGAGAGTCCACACCCGGCGGACTCGCCTCCGGATTCAAACTCGGTACGTCGTACCTCGAAAAGTTCTATCATCATCTCTTCCGTTCGGATACGGCCGCGCTGGCGCTCATAGAGGAGCTGGGTCTGCGAGATCGGCTCGTCTGGCCGAGACCACGCACCAGCACGCTTATCGGCGGCAAGCGTTACCAGCTGGACTCCGCGCTCACGGTCTTGCGGTTCGGTGCGGTGCCACTCGTCGATCGCCTCCGTCTGGGCGCGGCGGTCGGATACCTACGCCTGGAGCGTAATTACCACCGCATGGAGCACACCACCGCGGACCGGTGGATGCGGCGATACATGGGTGACCGCGTCTATCGGACATTGTGGGAACCTGTTTTACGTGGCAAGTTTGGCGATCGGTATGACGAAATCACCATGTCCTGGATGTGGGCGCGCATCCATCAGCGCAGTCCCAATCTGGGATACCTACGCGGCGGGTTCCAGCAGTTGTACGACCGTCTCGCGGAGTACATTCGGCAGCTTGGCGGCGAGACGAGGTTTGGCTCCGAGATTATCGGCGTTCGACGGGATGGCGCGGGCACTTTCTGCATCGAAGCGACCGATGGGGAGCACGAGGTCGATCGGATCGTTTCAACTCTGCCTACGGCTCTCACGATCAAGCTCACCCCGCAGCTAGGGGACAACTACTCCGCCCGGTACGGCAGACTCGATTCGTACGGCGCCCATTGCATGATCCTGGCCCTGGACCGCCCACTGACCGACGTATACTGGCTGAACATCTGTGATCCTGGCTTTCCATTTGTCGGCCTGTTCGAGCACACCAATTACATGCCGGTCGAGGACTACGGCGGCCGGCACATCGTCTACCTTGGCAATTACCTCCCCATGGATGACCCCCTGTTTGGGATGAACGAGCAGCAGGTTCTGGAGCGCTTCCTCCCGGCTCTCCGGCGTGTCAATCCCGACTTCCTCGAAAGCTGGGTGACGGATCACTGGATGTTCAAGGCGCCGTTTGCTCAGCCCATAGTTACTCTCGGATATGCCGATCGCCTGCCTCCCCACGAAACGCCGCTCAAGCACTTCCTCGTCGCCAACATGTCGCAGGTGTATCCCCAGGACCGTGGACAGAGCTACAGCATCGCATTGGCCGAGCGACTGATTTCCGGCCTGCCCGGAGCGCCCCCGAGGTAATGTCGGAACCGATATCGGCGAGCCAGCTTGGTTCGCATCGCCGCGCCTTCGTCCAGACCTCCGATGCCCTGACCGATGCGGTTGCATCGCTCGAGCAGCCGGCTGCCCTAGGGGTTGACCTGGAGATGGGCCAGCGAGTCGAGCGACATCCTGGTGGCTATCAGGAGTGGAAGCACATACTGGCCCTCATTCAAATCGCGTCCGACCGCGTCAGCCTGGTGATCGATCCCCGGCGGTGTGCGGATTTGTCACCGCTGGCCCCCTTGCTGTTGGGATCTGCACGAAAAGTCTTTCTTGGCGGCGGACAGGATGTCGCTCTCCTGGACGACGCGGGGATTCCGGTGCGGAACCTTGTCGATGTGGGAGAGGTTGGACTCGGCATCTGGGGACGGCGAGAGGACGGGATGGCCGCGCTGGCGCGCCGGATGTTCAATATCAGTCTCGACAAGACCGTCCGTCGGGCCGACTGGCTGGCGCGGCCTCTGAACCCGGCGCTCTTGACCTACGCGCATCAGGACGCCGAGCTGACGCTCATGATTTATCGATGGATGCAGCGGCACCATGCCGCGGAGGTTGCCTTTCATGAACGTCACGAGCTTGACCCGACTCTGCCCGCTGGGACTGCGGCATGGCTGGTCGGGGCCATGAAACGCAACCCGACCGAAGTCGACATCGCACTCGCCGAGTGCGGCCTGCAGCGCCTGGAGGATACGGGTCGACTCACTTCTGATGTCCTATCGTTGCTCCGGCAGCGGCTGACACCCCGTCAGCTCAGCCGGCTGCTCCGTCTGGTGGGCGAGCTGGAGCTCCGGGACATCGGCCCTGAGATCGAACAGTATGCGGAATCACCCACATCTCTGGTGCGTGCCGCGCTGGCTCGCGCCCTTGGGTCCGTTGGAGACCTCGAGCGCGTTGAGCTCGCATTGGAGCGGTTGGCTCGCGATCCGGTGGAGGATGTGCGACGCGCTGCCGCTGCGTCCGCCAAAGAGCTGCGTCGGCCCAAGCAGGTAGTCGAAGCGTCCGAAGATTCTGAAGAAGACGACGGCAGTCTGAACGAGGAGACTCGTTCGGCCCTGCAAGCCCTGATGCTCAGCCTCGAGGAGGGCCCGAGCTCCTAAGGGAGGGCCTCTTGTTCCCGATATTGCAGCTGATAAAGACGGTGATAGAAACCTTCTCGCGCGAGTAACACATCGTGGCTGCCCTCTTCGACTAACTGTCCCTTATGCAGCACCAAGATGCGGTCGACGTGACGAATCGTGAACAGACGGTGGGCGATGATGATGCTTGTCCTGCCCGTCATCAGGCGCTCGAGCGCGCTCTGTATGAGCGACTCGGTCTCCGTATCCACGCTCGATGTGGCCTCGTCGAGGACCAGCAGGACCTCGGGGTCGAAGGCGATGGCTCGGGCGAAGGCAATGAGCTGCCGTTGTCCCGCCGAGAAGTTGGCGCCGCGCTCACGCACGATGTGGTCGTATCCGTCCGGGAGCTTTTGAATGAATTGGTCGGCATTGACGAACATGGCGGCTCGCCGAACCTGCGTGTCCGTTATGGTATCGTCATGCAAGCGAATATTGCTCGTTATCGTGCCGGAAAACAGCACGGCATCCTGCAACACGGCACCGATATGTCTACGAACGTCGCGCCGCCGCATCGTTTGAATATTGACGCCATCCAGCAGAATTTGTCCGCCTTGAATGTCATAGAAGCGGGACAGAATGCTGATCAATGAGGTCTTGCCGGCGCCGGTCGCTCCCACGATCGCCACGCTCTCACCGGCATTGATCGTAAAAGATACGTTTTTCAAAACCGGATTTTCGGCATCATAGCCAAAGGTCACGTCGCGGAACTCGATGTGTCCCCGCACACGGTCAAGGATCTGCGGGTCCCCGGGATCCGGCTTCTCCGGCTGCTCGTCGATCAGCCCGAAAATCCTCTCCGAGGCGGCCATCGCCGATTGCAGAATTGTGTACTTTTCAGCGAGGTCGCGAATGGGCTGAAACGCACGATCCGTGTATTGCATCGCGGCGACCAGAGATCCGAAGGTAAAGGCAGCTCCCCAGTGAGAGATGATGCCGTGTCCGCCGACCCACAGCAGCAGAGCCGATGAGAGTGCGCCGACAAACACCACAATTGGCGAAAAGATCGAATAGGCGAAGACGGCGTTGAGATTGGCGCGCAAGTAATCGCTGTTCAATCGATCAAAATCATCAAACATGCTCCGTTCCCGATTGAAGAGCTGCACGATAACCATGCCGGTGATGTTCTCGTTAAGGAAGCCATTCACTCGCGAGAGTCGAACCCGAATGTTGCGATAGATGACGCGCATCGCCCGTTGAAAGTAGCGAGCCACCAGACCGATGATGGGCATCACGGCAATGCTGACCAGCGCCAGCTGCCAATTGATAACGAAGAACATGATGAGCACGATGCCGATTAGCGTCACCGTGTCCCCCGCAATGGAAACGACGCCTTGCGTCAGCAGATCATTCAGAGCGTCCACGTCGCTTGTCATGCGTGTCATAAGACGGCCGACAGGATTCTTATCGAAGAAGCGCAACGGCAGGTGCTGTAGGTGAGAAAAGATGCGAACTCGAAGATCGAGCATGACGCGTTGTCCGACGTACTGCATGTAATAGGTCTGCCCGTAACGCATGGCGAAGCCGAGGATGAGCGAGCCCAGATAGAGGAAAAGAATGAGGCCAAGACCCGACGGACGGCGCGTCACGATGTAACGGTCGATGGCCAGCTTCGTAAGCCAGGGCCCTGCCAGGTCGAGGATCCCCGTGGCGAGCAACATGATGAGAGCGAGGACGACCCGCGTTCGATATGGCCGCAGATACGGCACTAGGCGGCGGATGAGCCGGCCGTCGTAGGCTTTGCCCAGGATTTCGTCTTCGTCATGTTCGAGTCCCGCGTACACTGGCTTCCCTACTCGACTTCGAGCTCTTGACGCAAGAGCTCGCGGCGGTACATGCGGGCATAGAGTCCGTCACCCTGAAAGAGGTCCCGGTGTGAGCCGGCCTCCGCTACCGCACCCTGATCGATGACCACAATTTGGTCGGCGTCCTTGACCGTCGAAATGCGCATGGCGGTAATGAGCGTGGTCCTGCCCTTCATGATGCCGCGCAATCCCGTGAGAATTTCCGCTTGCGTGTGGGTATCGACGCTCGACATGGCGTCGTCGAGGAGCAGGATGACCGGGTCTCGCAACACCGCCCGTGCCAGGGCGGTTCGCTGCTTCTGCCCTCCGGAAAGGCTCACGCCGCGCTCGCCGACGATCGTCCGCATCCCGGCAGGAAATTGCCCGAGATCCTTCCCGAGCCGAGACACCTCCACCGCCTGCTCGAGTCGCGTGTCGTCGTCCGTTGCCACGCCAAACATCACGTTGTTGCGCAAGGATGCGGAGAACAGAAAGGTGTCCTGGGGCACAAAGCCGATACTTCGACGTAAGAACTCGACGGGTATATGACGGACGTCGACGCCGTCGATCAGAACTTCGCCCTCGTCGGCTTCCAGAACACGCGGTATCAGGCCCATCAAGGTGGACTTCCCCGCGCCCGTCAGTCCAACGACCGCGGTTGTCGAACCCGGTTCCACCAGAAACGAAACGTGCCGGAAGACCCAGCGATCCCCGTGACGAACTCCTACATTGCGTAACTCGATACGGCCCCGCAAGGAGCGCATGGGGACGGTATGCCCCGTGTCGCGGATCCGGGGCTCCCTGTGTAGCACCTCCATCACGCGCGTCATGGAGGCCGCGCCTTGCTGATAGAGATTGACCACCCAGCCGAGCGAAATCATGGGCCAGGTCAGCATGCCGAGATAGGCGTTGAACTGAACGTACTGACCCAGCGTGATTTCGCCGTGCGCCACGTCATTGCCGCCCACGTAGAGCACCAGGGCGAGGGCGATACCCATGACAAGGAACATCAGAGGCCACATGATGCCGGACAGAATCACGTATCCCATGTTTCGGCGCACATACTCCTCGTTCGCTTCGACAAACGATGCAATCTCGCGATCCTCCTGCACGAATGCTTTGACGACTCGGATGCCGGAAAGATTCTCCTGTGCGCTCGTGGACAGCTGTCCAAACTGATCCTGGACGCCGCGGAATCGCTTTTGCATCGCCTGTCCGACTCCGATCATGGTCACTGACACGAAAGGCAGAACGGCGAACGAGACCAGAGCGAGATGCCAGTCGATCAAGAACATCAGCACCGCCGCCGCGCTCAGCATGATTCCCGTGCTGAAGACGCTGATCATGCCCATGCCCACGAACTGACGGACGGCGTTCAGGTCATTGGTCAGGCGAGCCATGAGGTCGCCGGTGTGCATCTCCTGAAAATAGCGTTGGTCGAGCGCCTGGAGATGAACGAAGCAGGCGTTTCTGAGATCGTATTCCACGAATCTCGAGACCCGGCTGATCGTGCTGCGCTGCACGAATGCGAACAGCGATTGCAGCGCCGCGGCTCCCAGGAAGAGCAAGACGTAACGAGTGAGGAGGGAAACGTCCGGGTGACGATGGAGACTGTCAACCGACAGCCTGAGAATATACGGCTGGACGACGGAGAAACCGGTCCCCGTCGCAATCGCGATGAAACCAAGCGTGATACGAAGCTTGTGTTTTGCCAGGTAGGGAGAAATGTTTCGGATAGCGTGCATGGCAATCTCAGTGTTATGGGAAGGTGCTCGGCTCTCCGGGACTCACGATCACCCCCTGCTGACCTGGACTCCGTAGCTGTCGAACGCGAGATCGATCGTGTGGAGGCGGCGCAGAAGCAGGGCGGCTTTCAGGCTGGGCCGACGGTCCGGGTGGGTCAGGAGGAGCAGGAAACCGCCACCGCCCGCGCCACAAAGCTTTCCTGCCGCCGCCCCATGCAAGAAAGCATACGTCAGAATGTCGTCGACGGCCGGAGAGGAGATGCCTTCGACGAGGCGCTTTTGCGCCTGCCAGTGGCTATTGAGATCCTCAAACACCTGCTCGACGTTTTTTGCCACGAAGACGTCGCGCATGTGCCGCGCCAACTCTTTCATACTATCTAAAGCCGCCTTCGCGTCAGTCCCCTTGTTTTCAAGGCGTTGTTGAACTCCGAGCTGGAGAGTCCGGACGGGCGGAGCCGGCCCCGTGTACGTGAGAAGCGCCCCGAGGCCATGAAGAAACGCGGGTGGCACGTGAATGCTCTCGGCCAGCGTTGTCTCGCCGCCTTGACAGAAGGTGATGCCGCCAAGAGCGCAGGCGTAGGCGTCCGCGGCGCCGGCGCCGTCGTCGAGTGCCGCGTCCACCCCGGCTGCCGCACGGGCTACCTCCTGCCGATCGGCGGTGTTCGCAATCGCGACCCTTTGCAGTGCGACCCAGACGACGCGTTGCGCCGTCGAGGCGGCGAGGCCGGCGTTCGGAGGAAGATCGAGCTTGTATGACATATAGGCGCGGTGCCCTCGCAATCCACGGAGAACGTCGCCGCTTGGGGCTGGAGCTATCTGCCCCTGCACGTAGGGAGCCGCAGCTGCCGATAACACGCAACCTCCATCCGTCTGCACGTATGGTGGGAGGGACGTCCAGTATCCAGCAAGGTCCACGCGGATCGGACAGCGCGCCGCGTACCGCACGGATCCTAGAGATCTCGGCTGTCGAGAACGATGGTTACCGGACCGTCATTCTCGATGCGCACCAGCATGTGAGCGCCGAAGCGTCCTCGGCCGACCGTGTAGCCCTCGGCTTCCAAGCGAGACGCGAAGCGCTCGACGAGGAGTGCTCCCCTGTCCGGGCGTGCCGCTTCCACGAAGCCCGGGCGCCGACCCTTGCGCAGATCGGCGTACAACGTGAACTGAGAGACGACGAGCATCTCTCCCCCAACATCGCGCGCGGACAGATTCATCTTTCCGCCGGCGTCCTCGAAAATGCGCATGGACGCCACCTTCTCC
>QHBP01000097.1 GCA_003244175.1 Chloroflexota bacterium
GTTGTTCACCCCTCCCCCGGACCCCCTCCCAGAGCTACTGCTACTGGTTGAAGAGAAGACCTACGTCAACAATTTGCACCGCCGGTATGTCCCCTCCGATGCTCACTCAGTCACGCCGCCCACAACCCTCCAAGATGTGATAACGAAGCTGGAACCCGAGCTGTTTCTAACGGTGACCGGTCTTACGGTCGATGACTTTCACCTGCTCGTGAGCCTCAAGGTCTTCAACACCGAGCAGATGAACCAGGCCGTCTTCGCGTTCCGTCGATATGAGGATTCGAGCCTCGCCTATACAGGCATCGACTCCCATCCGGGCCTCAGGCATTTCGGCCTCTACGACACTGTCATCGCCATTGACCATGGAAGGGCCTAGTGGAACGTCTCAATAATGGGCCTACAATCGCGGAGCTTCGCGAGGATGCTCTCGACTGAAGCGGTCCAGACGAATGGTCTGGGGTCCTGATTGCGATGGTCGAGGTACTCAATAATTGCGGCGGTCAAGTCGTCGACGCTGCCGAAAGTCCCGCGTTTGAGGCGTTTCTTGGTGAGGTCCGCAAAGACCCCCTCGACCATGTTCAGCCACGACGAACTGGTGGGCACAAAATGAAGGTGGAAACGCGGATGAGCGTCGAGCCAGACCTTCACGTTTTCGTGCGAATGGGTGGAGGAGTTGTCGAGGACCAGGTGCATGGCGAGCGATTTGGGAAACTCCCTGTCCAGCTTTCGGAGGAACCGCAGGAACTCCTGGTGGCGATGGCGCATGGTGCACTCTCCAACGATCGCGCCGTCGAGAATGCTGAGCGCAGCGTAAAGGCTGGTGGTTCCGTGGCGTTTGTAGTCGTGGGTCATGGTGCGGGCCTTGCCGGGCTTGATGGGGAGGCCCGGCTGAGTCCTGTCGAGAGCCTGGATCATGGGCTTCTCGTCCACGCAGAGAACGGCGGCTTTGTCCGGTGGGTTCAAATACAGCCCCACGACGTCGTTGAGCTTTTCGATGAACCTTGGGTCTTTGGAGACCTTGAAGGTACTCACTCGGTGGGGGTAGATGCGGTGTTCGCTCCAGACCCGTTGCACGGTAGCGGAGCTCACGCCCACCTTGTTGGCCATGGTGCGACAGCTCCACTGAGTGGCACCACCTTCGGGCAATGTGTTGAGGGTCAGGCGGATAATTTCGGCGACCTTTTCTGGCGGGATGACGCGGGGCCGGCCCCGGCCCTCACGCACCTTGCCCAACGCCTCTGGGCCCTCGGCGGTAAAACGTTTCCGCCACTCGATGACCGAGGTCCGGGTGACGCCCAGCTCAGTCGAGATCGCGTTGTTGGAATGGCCCTGTGCGGCAAGCAAAATGATGTCCGCACGGGTGGCCACGGCCTTTGGGGTGTTATGAGCTCGGCTCCACGCTTCGAGGGTCCGACGATGATCCGGGGAGACTGTTAGGGGTGCTGCTGGAGACCACATGCGGACAGGATCTCACAGCGTCGCTCTATTGTCCAGCCATTATTGAGACGTTCCACTAGCAACACTCCGCAGGAGGTTGCGATGCTACGATCCGCCCAGGCTGAGCGAGGAGGGAAACATGGCCACAGCGGTTGCGAATGTACCGGTGTATTCGGACTAAAGCTTCTCGATAGCCTCGCGCAGCACCGCGCTGACCGTCCTTCCCGTCGCACGTGCGCGTCGGTCGAGCTTGTCGTAGAGAGGCTGCGGCAACCGAGCCTGCACCTTGGGGGAGTGCTGCTTCGGCTCGCCCAATGACGGCCGTCCGCGGAAACCGGGCCCGGCTCGACCAGGTCCGAGGTCCTCCACCTGCAGGCCCTCAAAGCGGTCCGCCCAGGCCTCTGCCTCGGCGTCGGTCATTTCCTGACTCCTGTTCATCTCTTCCATGGAAGCCGGCTCCTGTATTCGTCGACGAACTGTGGGCGAAGCCTCATTGCGTGAATGACATAGGTGCCGCCCGTTCGGCCCCGCACCGTGCCGATCTCGAGATCGACGCCCTTGCGATCTGGGCCCACGTAAAGAGTCATGCCGCCTCCAACGTCGAACACCCAGACGTGGTAGGTGATGACGTACTGGGCGCGGGCGTTGCTGACGCCGTGGCGGCTGGCGGACTTAGTGAAGACCAGATCCACGGATGCATACCCTACATTATGGAGGACACAAATCTCGCGTGCAAGAAGGACTCAGGCCGTGTTCGCCTGCCGGCCTGCCGCGACCGCCAATAATCTGCCCCTCCTGATGAGCACCGCACCTGCAAGCAGCGCCAAGGCAACGAGCAGTCCGAACCCGAGAGCCGTCGAATCAATTGCCGGGCGCGGCTGAGAAGGGCGGACAGGTTGCAGGCCCTGGAGATGGCGCTGGACCATATCCGTCAGGCTCGGCGTGGCCAGCAGCCAGGTGTCATGCACCGGCTCGGAGGTTCGAGCCATGTGGAGTCGCACGTACGAGGGCACGCTTCCTCGACCCTGGTAGTAGAAGAACTGCGCGGTCGGGGTCCCGTACCAGGGAAGCCTGTTCACCGCAGTCGAGTCCTGTCTGAAGTCGATCTCGTAGTTGGCGCTCAGCGCCTGCGGAGGCAGCGCGACACTCTGTCCGGCCACGTATACCTCGACCTGCTGAACAAAGTTCCAAGCGGCATCGCCATCGAGGCCCCCGTTTGCGTCGAAGGTGCGCTCTCCGCCTGCTCCGATGATGCGAATCGTCAGCGGCGCGTAGAAGTCCGGGCCTTTCGCCATCGCGGCTAGGGGGGTGGAAGCGGCGGCCGCCACCAGCAG
>QHBP01000056.1 GCA_003244175.1 Chloroflexota bacterium
CGTCCGCGTGTTTCCGCGCGAGACCCTCGACCACATCCGGGATGTGGGGAAAGACGACTTCGGCAACCTGCTGGAAGTATTCGTGGACGAGCAAGGGGGATCGCCATTGCGTTGCTGCCTGCGACCGGCGGCGCCGGGTGATCGACTGGCTCTGATCGCCTACCGACCGTTCAGTCGCCCCGGCCCTATGCCGAGGTTGGACCAGTGTTTGTCCACGCCGATCACTGCGGCGGCTACCAGGAGCCGCGTCAGTATCTAGCCGGCTACCGAGACTGGGCCACGATGATCTTCCGCCCGTATCATCATGGCGGTCGAATAGCGTACCCAGCGATCACTATGGTTGAAGGCCCCCAGGCGGAGCAAGCCATCGAGGAGATTTTCGCCGATCCGACGATCGAGATGATCCACAGTCGCAACGTCTATGCCGGCTGCTTCATGTTCGCTATCCACAGGTGATCGAGAAG
Organism: Chloroflexota bacterium; assembly: GCA_003244175.1. Classification (GTDB taxonomy): domain Bacteria; phylum Chloroflexota; class UBA5177; order UBA5177; family UBA5177; genus QHBP01. The sequence goes on from QHBP01000056.1 coordinate 465, forward strand.
GCCCATGCGTGAATGGTGCTACTATCACTCTCTAGTCGGAAACGGACCGGCGGNNACTCGGGGCCGCCCCTACGGGAGACCGACTCCCTCACGCGTGAGTCCTGGTGATCGAGCGCTTGGCCCCATCCATGCTGTATTGGTGCTGAAGAGATATGCGGCGCCACCGGCTCGGCGGGCGCTGGCTGCATCATCTCGACCGTTGAAATAGCAATAGGAGGACGACCAAACAAGAGTACTGTCAATTGGGTCCAGGATTTCGACATGGCGCTGGAAGAGGCGCGAGCCGCGGACAAGCTTGTCCTGCTCGATTTCTTCTCACCCACCTGAGGTGGCTGCAAAGCACTGGATACCGTGACGTATCCAACGCGGGCAGTTGCCGACGCAATCAATGAATACCTGATACCCGTACAGGTCAACACACAAGATGATTCCGGCGCTGCTCTCGTTGAGCGGTATCGCCAGGTCTGGACACCCGATATTCGTATTCTGGACAACGACGGGTACGAGATGTATCGTTGGAACGGCTACCTGCCCCCGTTTGAGTACGTGCCGCAACTGTTGGCCGGCGTGGGACAAGCCTACCTCCGCAAGCACGATGAGCCCAAGGCAGCCTCCGTATTTGAGCGGGTGATCCGAGAATATCCCACCAGCGCCGTGGCGCCGGAAGCGGAGTATTACTACGCCGTTTCCAAGTACAAGCAGAGCCACAAGCCCGAGGATCTTATGGGAAATTGGGATCGCCTGCGCCGCGACCATCCAGAGAGCATCTGGCGCGTGCGCCAGTCCTTCAGCGAGAACCGCTCGTAGCGTTTATCTGGAGGGGGCCGAGTTCGCCACCGGTTACTTGGTGGGCTCGGTCGAATGCATCGGCAACAACTCTCCGCGTCCCCAAACATGGACCTGCCCAGACACCTTTACCGCGCCGATCTCTCCTGCTATCAATGGCACATCGACGCGGATCAGGCTGGGACGCCCCATCTCCATTCCCTGCTCGATCTCCATCTCGCCGGCCCGATGTAGCCCATAGCGTACCAGATAGGCGCCGAGCGGTCCGGCGGCACTCCCCGTGGCTGGATCCTCTGGCCCTACACCCAGTAGACGTGCCCGGGCAGCTCGATTGCTTTCCGGCGTATCGACCGTGAAGAGATACATCCAGTGCACGCCGATCTCCATGGCGAGAGCCGGAAAGAGGTCGGGCCTCGGCTGTGCGCGAGCGAGTGCCGCATTGGAGCGGATGGGGACCAGGAAGTGAGGCAGGCCAGTGGAGATCAGCTGCGCCGGAAGGGCCGGCGCAAGGTCCTCCTCCAACAGGCCTAGCACTTGAGCCAAGAGCCTGCGGTCTTCGAAGACTACCTCAAACTCCGGCGCCCGTTGCGTCATAGTGGCCTCGCCGGCGGCCGGCCCGGTCAAAGTGACGTCCACCTCCACTGCACCGATGCCCAGCTCCAAAACTGTTGGACCGGTTGGAAGCTGCTCTTCCAGTGCGAGGACGACCGCCGTACCCACGGTTGGATGACCGGCAAAGGGTAGCTCGCCGCTTGGCGTCCAGATGCGCAGGCGTGGTACCTTACCCGGTAGGACGAAAGTGATCTCCGACCACCCGAACTCGCGGGCCACTGCCGCCATCTGGCCATCGAGGAGAGTGCTCCCATCGGGGAAGACGGCAAGCTGATTCCCGGCGAACGGCTGTTCGCCGAAGACATCACAGAGCACAAAGGGGATAGGGAGGGTGTTGTTTTGGTCCACGAACTCCATGTTCCTTCTAGCCGTTACTCCGATACCAGAGGGCCACGCACGTCGATCAATTCTCCCAAGCGTCGATGGACAGCGCTTCCCGTGGCCCGATCATACTCGAACCAAGCGAACGTGTCGGCGAAGATCACGCCAAGTTGTCGGGCCCGCTGTCCGTGGGCGGCTCGAGGATCGCGTGCGCTCCTTCCATCGCCAGCGCCTCCTCGCGTGTCATGGGCCGGCCCGCCAGATGCCGGAGAGCGAGATCCACCGCCTCGGTCATAGTCCGCACGCCATAGCGATCCATGATGATCTGGATGTATGTGCCTTCGATCTCAATATTTGTGCGAGTTTTGCCCATGCACCAACTATACACAGCACCATTCTCGGCGCTCCTGCTCCACGCGTTCCGCCATAGCTGCTGGAGAACCTCTGATTAGAGACGCTCGGTGCGCCAGGCGATCGGCCCGCGATGCCAACATGGGACCGGAGTTGACC
>QHBP01000024.1 GCA_003244175.1 Chloroflexota bacterium
TCCTCGTCTCGACCCGTGAGCAGCTGGTGCACCGCCTTGTTCTCCGCTACGACGGTCAGGTTCTCTTCCCATTCGAGAATTGGAAGCCCGTGCTCACGCCGACGCAAGTTCATCCCTTCCATGAGTCCTTCTGCGACACCGGGACGGAGCAGCGCGGCTTCACGCTTACCTGACCGGCGCACTTGCGTCATCACCCAGTACAGGCCGATGACCAGCACGACCGCGAAAATTAAGAAAAACGACATAGCGATCCCACCAAACCTGATTTGAAGATGCGAGGTGGGGCCGCCCGAAGGAGACGGGAACCATTGTGCACTAAATGGACCAAGAATTCAACCCCTGGACCCTTGAGACCGCGTACAACGGTTAGGCGTCCTGCCCATCAACCTTCCCTTGTGTCCCGTCTTGCATACGGTCGGCCGCCTGTTGTTGACCGGTGCGCCGACGGCGTGGCGCACCGGTTTCCCTCCCGGGTTCGTGCAATGGACTAGCATTTACGACCCCCGGCCATCCTCTAAAATAAGCGACTAACGAGTGCGATAGGGGATGGGGATGGAGTATCGAAATCTGGGTCGGACCGGCCTAAAAGTTTCCGAGCTGTGCATGGGAACTATGCAATTTGGGTGGACCTGTGACGAGGAAGCCACCCGAAAAGTGCTCGATGCCTACGTCGATTCGGGCGGCAACTTTCTTGACACCGCCGACGTGTACTCACGATGGGCCGAAGGGAATGACGGCGGGGTCTCCGAGGAGATCATCGGACGGTGGCTAAAGGACCGCGGGAATCGCGATCAGATGGTGATAGCGACGAAGGTCAGAGGCACCATGGGACCCGGCCCAAACGATGTCGGCCTTTCGCGCAAGCACATCCTTGAAGCGATCGAAGCTTCCCTCTCACGCTTGCAAGTCGACTACGTGGACCTCTACCAGTCCCACTCGGATGATGCAGAGGTTCGCCTTGAAGAGACAATGGACGCTTTCGACGACCTCGTCCGCGGCGGCCTTGTGCGCTATATCGGCGCTTCCAATTACGAGGCGTCACGACTCATAGAGGCGCTTTGGGTAAGTGACGCCAATGGGTATGCGCGTTACGATAGCCTGCAGCCGAGCTACAGTCTGGCCAATCGGTCGGACTACGAGCGCGAGCTCGAGTCGGTGTGCGTACGGTACGGGATCGGACTGATCCCATACTCGCCTTTGGCTGCAGGCTTTCTGACGGGAAAGTATCGGCGAGATCGAGATCTACCGGCCTCTGGTCGTGCCGAATCAGTACGTGGCCGCTTCATGCACGACAATGGATTCAAGCTTCTGGACGCCGTCGACGCCGTAGCAGAGCGGCACGGAGCCACGGCAGCACAGGTATCGCTGGCATGGTTGCTCACGCGTCCGGCCATGACTGCGCCAATCACTGGCGCGAACAGCGCCGAGCAGTGGAGGGAGCTGGCCGGTGCCACGGCGATCGAGCTTGGCGGCCAAGACATTGAGCAGCTAGAAGCGGCGAGCGCTTGGGCCTAGAGGCGTATCACGCGTCCGTGTGCGACCATCGCTCGACACTGCCCTTGGCGGGGCCGTTAGAGGTATCCGTCCCCGCCCGATTCTTTGAGCTGTTCGAGTAGCTTCTTCACTTCTTGAGAGCGCCCGCGCGGCAGAACGAGTAGCACATCTTCCGTATCAATGACGATAAGGTTTTGTATTCCCAAAGCGGCGATCAGCTTCTTGGGAGAGAGCAGCAAGCAGCCGTCGACGTCAAGGGTGACGCACTTGCCTTCCAGTGCGTTCCCGTTACTATCGTGCTCCATCATGTCGTAAAGAGCCGACCAATCTCCGATGTCGTGCCAGCCGAAATCAACAGGGAGCGCCACGACGTCAGAGACTTTTTCCATAACGGCGTAATCCACAGAGATGTCCGGGATCGTGCCGTACGCTTCCTCCAGCGCCGGTTCGTCACCGGGGGATCGGAGCGCACGCTGCAAGGCTTCGAAGGTTTGGGGAAGATGCTCTTCCAGGGCACCAAGATACAGCGATGCTCGCCAGATGAACATCCCGGAATTCCACATGTACCGTCCGGAGTTGACATACACTTGTGCGGTTTCTAAGTCCGGTTTTTCGACAAACCGCCGTACGGTGAACGCGGCGAGCCCTTCGTGATCCATCAGCTTGTCACCGAGCTCGATGTACCCGTAGCCGGTTTCGGGATGACTTGGGGGCACGCCGATGTCGACGACTTGGTGTTGCAGGGCCAGTTCGTGCCCTAACTCCAGTGCTCGGTAGAGGGGCTCCGGCTTGAGAATGACGTGATCAGCCGGGAAGACGGCGAAGGTGGCCTCAGGGTCATCGACAACTATGTGAAACGCAGCCAAAGCAATGGCGGCAGCGGTGTTTCGCCCAACCGGCTCAGCGATCACGTTGTGCGAGGGAAGCTGAGGGAGCACCTCTCGGACCGCTTCCACATATTGCTGCGCCGTCACCACGAGGATCCGGTCCACTGGATAGGCGATCGCCAGGCGTTGCACTGTCTCGGAAATGAGTGGCTGTTCGAAGATAAGACGCTGTAGCTGCTTGGGGTTGTGCTGTCTGGCGGCCGGCCACAGCCGAGTGCCGGCACCCCCAGCTATGACTACCGCGTAACGCACCCGCGCCTCTCTCTCCTACGCTTCGTGAGCACCACCGCCTACTGAGGTGGTGCCTGGTTGCTCTGTGGGTACTGTTGTGGATTGGGGTAGTACGAGCTGGTAGAGCACTGAGGCTGAAAACCGCCAGGGCTGGTCGGATACTGAGAGCATGGAACCGGCATGAAGCCTCGATCTGGAAGCTGGCAGAGGGGAAGCGAGCTCGCCGGGTTGACGGTAAGGTCCTCGTTGCCGAACTGGATGAAGTTGCCCCCTGTGCGGCATTGAGACGTTACGACCACGTCAGGCGGGGGAGTAAAGGGCACAGGGTGCAGGCTTAGTTGTGTAAAAGCAGCCTCCATGAAGTCGTGCCAAATGGGTGCAGCGCCGGTTAGGCCGATGACATCAATCATGGGCGACCGGTCGGCGTTGCCCGTCCAGACGCCGGTGACAATCTGCGGTGTGTACCCCAGGGTTAGGTTGTCCGTCCTGGAATTCGTGGTTCCGGTCTTGGCGGCGGCTTGCCGGCTGAGCAGGAGGGGGCTATTGGACGCGAATTCGCAAATGCGTGGACCGCACCGAGCATTGTTATCCGACAGCACGTCGGAGATTTGGTACGCGTTACCGGCATCAAGGACCTGGTGTCTACGGGCTCGCAGCCACGGGGCCGGCTGAACGCCTCGCGGGCAGTCAGCGGAGCAGAAGATGACTTTGCCGGTGCTCCTCTGTACGACTTTCCAAACGGCTACCGGCGGGACAGTCCAACCGCCGC
>QHBP01000221.1 GCA_003244175.1 Chloroflexota bacterium
GGCCGCCACGGCGACCGCCGCGCCACCGGTCGCGACTCAGCCTGTCGTCGCGAAGCCTCGGATCGAGATGACGCCGGCGCGCATGCTGATGCTTTTCTTCATCAGCTCCGAGTCAATCTTCTTCATCTCGCTCATTGTCATGTACTCGGTGTACGCCTACAACTTCAGCTCGTCACAGCTCGAAATATCGCGCACGTTCTTCTTCAGCCTGGCTCTTTTCTGCAGTAGCGGGACGATGATTCTGGCCGAAAAGTTCTTGACTCGGGGCAACAAGAAGGCATTCGTCGGATTCCTCGTCGGCACCATTGCGCTCGGCGCGACCTTCCTGGCCGGACAGATAACGGAATACATCAAGCTGTACGGCGAGCACACGACGATCAGCTCTCCCGGCGAGTTTGGCTCGACCTTCTTTACTCTCACCGGATTTCACGGGTTCCACGTTTTCGTGGGCCTCTGCGGACTGATTGGTATCCTGATTCTCTCCCGCGACTGGCGACCTGGCCATGAGACGCCCGTCAAGAGCGTGAGATATTACTGGCACTTTGTCGACGGCGTTTGGGTCTTCATCTTCTCCATCGTGTATCTCCGCACGCTGTTTTAAGCGCGAGCGAAGAGGAGAGAGCAACATGCAATCAGACGAGCTAACCCGACACGACCCCGCGGCCGGTGTGCCGCAAGCTGAACATGAATCGCACGCTGACATCCAGCACCCGGAGGATGAAGAGCACATCCATCTGCCGCCGCCAAGCATCTGGCCCATTACCATGGCCTTCGGAATCGCGCTCGGCTTCGCCGGACTGGTTTTCACGCTGGTCGTGTCCTTTGTCGGACTTTTCTTCGCTTTCGTGGCTCTCGTGAGCTGGATCCAGGAATTGCGGCATGAATCTCATTAGGCGCGCGGTGAGCCGGGAGGGCTTCATCGTGATGTTTATGGGACTGGTTGGCGCCGTGGGAGGCCTTCTTGTCGGCATCCCCATCATCGGCTCCATCCTCGGTCCCCTGGTCAACTCTCCGAAGAGCGTGTGGAGGGACGTCGGCGCGATCGATAAATTCACGATCGGCAAGACGGTCCAGGTCAAATTCGCCTATTCGCCGGATGATCCCTCGCAGTGGGGCGGCGCGACGAACTACACGGGCGCGTGGCTCAGGCGAAACGGCAAGGACTCCTTCACGGCCTTCGCCGTCTACTGCACCCATCTCGGCTGCCCCGTGGATTGGTTCCAAACACCACAACTCTTTCTGTGCCCCTGCCACGGGAGCGTGTTCAACGGCGACGGCACGGTTGCCGGTGGCCCGGCGCCGCGTCCCCTCTTCAAATATGAGACACGCGTGAACGGGGGAAGAGTCCAGATCAAGACGCAAAAAATCCCGGTGGTCAACCCTCTCGGTGGCGTTGGGTTTGGAGAATAGTCGATGACAACCACGGTACGCCCATCGCAGCCCTCCCCAGGGGCGGTCCCACCCCGGGACGAGAAACTGCCTCCGGGTTTCAGCAAGGTCCTGGGGATCTACAGCTGGCTCGACGAACGGCTTGGCATTACGGGCATCTGGAAAGCAACGGCGGGGCACGCCGTACCGCGCAGCGCCAATTGGTGGTACGTCTTCGGGAGCGCCGTCCTCACATGCTTCATGATCCAGGTGGTCACGGGCGTGTTCCTGGCGTTCTCCTACGTTCCGTCCACCGATCACGCCTACCAGAGCTTGCAGTACATCACGCACCAGCAGCTACTGGGGAATATTCTGCGCGGCGTCCACTACTGGGGTGCGTCGGCTATGGTCATGCTCATCTTCATACACATGACCGCGCACTTCCTCACTGGATCCTATAAGTACCCACGTGAGCTGCAGTGGATCACCGGCGTATTCCTGCTCTTCTTGACGTTGGGCATGGCGTTCACCGGGCAATTGCTTCGTTGGAACCATGACGCGTACTGGGCAATCGTTGTGGGCGCCGAGCAGGCGGCTCGTGCCCCCATTATCGGCGCCTTCGCGGCTCAGCTGCTGACCGCCGGGCCTCACGTCAATGGCCGCACGTTGACGACGATCTACGCCACCCACATGCTGCTCCTACCGGGCGCCATCATCGGCCTGGTTTCCGTGCACATCTACCTGGTTATCTACAAAGGTGTGTCCGAGTGGCCGGTCCCTGGCCATCCCGTCGATCCCAAGACCTACTGGGCGGAGTATCAGGAAATCCTGCATACCGATGGCGAGCCCTTCTTCCCCGTCGGCATCTTCCGCGACGCGGTTATGTCCATGCTCGTCATCATCGTGATTGGCACTCTCGCCATCGTTGCCGGCGCGGCCGCACTGGGACTGCCGGCCAATCCCCTTGCCGCGGAGTCACCCAAGCCGGACTGGTATCTCGTCTGGTACTTCGGCTTGCTGGCGTTGATACCCCCGCGCAGCACCGATCTGGTCATCATCCTGTTCCCGCTCATCGCCCTCATCATCCTGCTGTCGATCCCTCTGGCCAACAAGGGCGAGCGCCACTACTCCCGCCGTCCGTGGGCGATCGCTACCGTACTGCTGGCCGCCTTCGCTACGACCATCCTCATGGTGCAGGGCTACGAAGAACCCTGGAAGCCAAGCTTCAACCCGCTCACCAGCTCCGTGCCCACGCTTCCGGCCAAGTACTACGCCGGACTCACGCCACAGCAGCGGCAGGGAGCGCATCTGATGCACAATTTTGTCTGCATTTCGTGCCATACCATCGGTAGCGTGGGCGGACCTCGCGGCCCCAACCTTACCTACGTCGGCGACCGCTTGACATACGCCGAGATGGTCACGCGCATTACGTATGGCGGTTTGAATATGCCTCCATTCGGCACGAAGCTCACCAACACGCAGCTCAATGACATCGTCTCATACCTCTTGACGCGCCGAGACCCGCACGGCGGACCCGCGAGCGGGTCAACGGGTGGACCGTGACGGCGGCGGTTTGTCGCCGCCCGCGTCATAGGTAGTTCAGGCCTTCTTCAGGCGCCTTCAGGCCGTCTTGTCTCCTCTCGACATGTTGTGCCGCTTGTGCCGCGCGCGCGCGCGAGGGTACGACCGTTGCATGCCTCTTGGGATGCACCATCATGCCAATGGGAGACAGGACGGCCTGAAGGCCTGATCATCGCCCACAGATCCAGACAAGGCGCCTTGCTTATTTCTATGTGTATGCATATATAATGTATCCGAAAGAAGGCTGGACGCATGCAGACGACGCAACACAGTCCGTTACCGCCCGGAGCCGAGCGTCGAGAGTTTCTTGAGCAACAACCGACCTACTGGCTGAAGCGTTGCTATCAGTCCTTGCGTCGAAACGTCGACGCCGCGCTGCGACATTATGGCTTGACGTTGTCACAGCGCGATGTCTTGCTGGCCCTCTATGAAGAAGGTCCGCTCGATCAGGGCTGTCTGCGCCAGCGGCTCAATCTGGAGCAAAGCTCCGTCTCGCGCCTGGTCGACGGACTCGCCAGGCGCGGGCTCGTGGATCTGAGTCCCGGAGTGGACGACCGCCGGGTGCGAGTCGCGGGTCTAACCGGGGATGGAGAGCGGTTGTTGCACCGAACGCCCGGCTCGTCCGCACTTGGCGGCTCCATCATGATGGAGGGATTGACCGCCGAGGAGCGTGACCACCTCGTCCGTCTGCTCCGACATTGCACGAACAATTTGAACAGACATGCGCAGGCAAGATCAGCGGCCGGCAACAACGAGAGGAGAGACTAATGGACAGGCACATTGACGCCCTGGGAACGCGCAAGACGCTGGACACAAAAGACGGCAAGGTCGAGTACTACAGCCTGACGGATCTTGCCGGCGAGGCCGGCATTGATTTGAGCACTCTGCCTGTCACCGTGAAAATTCTGCTGGAAAATGTTCTCCGCTTGCACGCACAGGGAGCCGCGAAACAGGAGGATGTGCTGGCCCTCGCTCGATGGGAGCGGAGCGGAGCGGTTAAAGGTGAGTTTCCGTTTCTGCCCGCAAGGGTACTTCTCCAGGACTTCACGGGAGTACCCGCGGTCGTCGATCTCGCGGCCATGCGGGCAGCGATCGCTCGGCTCGGAGGCGACCCGGAGAAGGTCAACCCCCTGTCACCGGCCGATCTCGTCATCGATCACTCGGTTCAGGTGGACCTGTTTGGCTCTGCGATGGCCTTCTCCCGCAATGTCGATCTGGAATACGAGCGCAACAGGGAGCGATACATGCTCCTTCGCTGGGCGCAGCAGGCGTTCAATCAGTTCAGCGTCGTGCCCCCGGGCACGGGCATCTGCCATCAGGTCAATCTGGAGTACCTTGCCAGCGTGGTCCTGACGCGCAAAGAAGACGGCGCCATGATTGCCGTGCCGGATACGCTCGTCGGCACCGACAGTCACACGACAATGGTTAACGGCCTGGGAGTGCTTGGATGGGGCGTGGGCGGAATCGAGGCGGAGGCCGCCTTGCTGGGCCAGCAGATGTACCTGTTGATGCCGACGGTGGTCGGTGTTCGTTTCCACGGCCATCTGCCCGAGGGCGCAACCGCCACCGATCTCGTCCTCACCGTCACCCAGATGCTGCGGAAACATGGAGTCGTGGGCAAGTTCGTCGAGTACTGCGGTACGGGACTGAGCCAGCTCACGGTGGCGGATCGAGCCACGCTCGCCAACATGTCGCCTGAATATGGCGCGACGGCTGGCCTATTCCCCGTCGACGCCGAGACGTTAACGTATCTGCGCATGACCAACCGGAGCGCCGATCACATCGATCTGGTCGAGCGATACATGCGAGAACAGACGTTGTTCCGCACGGACGAGACCCCGGTGGCCGAGTACTCGGAGACTCTCGAGCTTGATCTCGGAACCGTGGTTCCCAGCCTCGCCGGCCCGCGGCGTCCGCAGGACAGGGTGGCACTTCCTGATGTCAGACGGAACTTTCGCGGCGCATTTGCACAGCAGCTATCCAACGGGCACGTGCTCGGAGACGGCGACTCAAGCAAAGAAGACACTGATGGATCCGTTGAGATCGAGCTTGACGGAGAGCGGGTTCGTATCGGAAACGGCTCGGTTGCCATTGCGGCCATCACCAGCTGCACCAA
>QHBP01000072.1 GCA_003244175.1 Chloroflexota bacterium
ACCCGTCCCACCACTCGCTGGCGCCATCTCTTCTGCTCGTCTGACACGAGCCTGACCTTCGCCTCAGGAAGAACTCCCTATTGACATTGTGGAAGGCCACTGCTAGGCTGCACTTGGCATTCCTGCCTCAAGGGAAGTGTCGGCGGGTCTCTTGGAGACCCGTGTGTACGCACTAATCACATTTCAAGGGAGAGGTACAGCATGTTCGAGACCCTATTCGCAAGCAGCGGCGCGGGGGCAGCACTTGGGTTCATAGTCTACGCGGCCGTAATCATCTTAGAGATCGCTGGGCTTTGGAAGGTCTTTACCAAGGCGGGCGAGCCAGGATGGGCAGCCATCATCCCCATCTACAACACGATTGTTCTCCTTCGTATCGTGGGTCGCCCGATATGGTGGTTCATCCTCCTACTCATCCCACTCGTCAACATCATCGTCCTGATCATGGTCATGTTCGATCTCGCCAAGGCGTTCGGCAAGGGCGCCGGCTACGCGATTGGCTTGATTCTCCTCAGCTTCATATTCATACCGCTCCTCGGTTTCGGCGACGCGCAGTACCAGGGAGCCGGCAACCGGGCTGGAGCCACCATCTAGCTCACATCCCTCCGATCACATGAGGGCCGCTTCCTTTCGGAAGCGGCCCTTTTGCGTGATGGGGCTGTCGACTACGCAACCGACCTCAACTACGGCGGATGGCGCTGCCATGCCTCATTCTTGCCTCAGAGTTTCTTAGACTTCCGAGGAGTGGATGCGTGAGTGGTGGCGGCACGGTTCGTATCGGAACCTCGGGGTGGATATATAAGCACTGGATGCAAATCTTCTACCCGGTTACGATGCCTGGGGCCGAGAAGCTGCCATTCTACGCCGAGCATTTCCCAACCGTAGAGGTGAATTACTCCTTCTACCGACTCCCCGCTCGCAGCGTCTTCGAACAGTGGCGAGCTCGAACGCCCGACGGGTTCAGCTTCGCCGTTAAAGGAAGCCGCTACCTCACGCACATCAAGAGGCTTGCCGATCCAGATGAGCCGGTGGACCGACTGATGGACCGTGCAGGCGGACTCAGCGAAACGCTCGGCCCCATTCTTCTGCAGATGCCGCCCTCATTTCGCCTCGATCTCGACCGTCTGACCGGGCTTCTTTCGGCCCTGCAACACCACGCGCCACAGCGCTTTGCACTGGAGTTCCGGCACCGAAGCTGGCTGAACGAGGAAGTATACGGCGCGCTTGCAGGGGCCGGCATAGCACTCTGCCTTCCAGTCAGCCCGGACGTGCCGCTTGACGTTCGCCTCACGACGTCATGGACGTACATCCGCATGCACCGTGGCACTCACGGCTTTGGGTACCACCCTGAGGAGCTCGATCTGTGGGCGGATCGGATGCGTGAATGGACGGCCGAAGGGATCGATGCGTATGTCTACTTCAATAACGACCCCGATGGGCACGCTATCGTCGATGCCAGGAAGCTGCAGAGTCTGCTCACGTGATGTCGCGAGGATGAAGCTCTCCGGCACGGACACCTGGATCGTAGATACTTGCGTACCATGGTGCAGGAGTAACAATTGAGGTCGGCCTCCCTGAGGGGCGGGAACGCAGGATGAAGGGCCTTGTCCTCAGCGGCGGCAAAGGGACGCGACTAAGGCCGTTCACGTATACCGGGGCCAAGCAGCTGGTGCCCCTGGCTAACAAGCCGGTGCTCTTCTACGTGCTGGAAGACCTGGTTGCCTCCGGCATAAGCGATATTGGGATCGTGGTGGGAGACACCGCCAGTCAGATTGAGGCCGCCGCCGGCGACGGTAGTGCCTTCGGATGCACGCTCACCTATATTCCTCAGCAGTTTCCTGGCGGGCTCGCTCATGCGGTTAGGGCAGGGCGGCCTTTCCTCGGCGATGACCGCTTTGTTATGTATCTAGGTGACAACTTTGTGCAGGGCGGCATTGCCGCCCGCGTGAAGGAGTTCGAGTCTTCTGATGCGGCTGCACGCCTCCTTCTGTACCGTGTGCCAAATCCTCAGGACTTCGGCGTGGCTGAGCTTGAAGACGGAAAGATAATCGGCGTGGAGGAGAAGCCCTCAGATCCAAAGAGCGATCTTGCTCTCGTGGGCATCTACTTCTTCGACAGCAGGATCCACCGTGCCACGGAGGCAATCGAACCGTCATGGAGAGGTGAGCTGGAAATTACGGACGCGATCCGGTTCCTCCTTTCTGACGGTCAGAACATTGAGGCGCACACTCTGGACGGCTGGTGGATCGACACGGGCAAGATGGAGGACATGCTGGACGCGAACCGGCTTGTGCTACAAGAGTTGGAGCGCCGCATCGACGGCAACGTAAAGGCGGATTGCACGGTTCAGGGGAATGTCGTGGTGGAGGCAGGGGCGGAAGTCGAGAGCAGCACACTGCGAGGGCCGCTCATCATCGGTTCCGGCACACACATTCAACGATCCTACATTGGACCGTTTTCAGCGGTCGCAGCAAATTGCCGGATAGTCGACAGCGAGCTAGAGCACGCCATCGTCATGCAAGGAACCGAAATTCTGGACGTACCCTACCGCATCGAGGACTCGCTCATCGGACGAGACGTGACCGTCTATCGATCCCACGCCAAGCCAAAGGCGTCCAAGCTCGTGCTTGGGGATCACAGTAAGGTCGGGGTCATTTGAAGCTGCTGGTAGCGGGAGGCGCCGGCTTCATTGGATCCAACTTCGTTCGCCACGCACTGACGAGGTGGCCAGGCTCGTCGATTACCGTATTTGACAAGCTCACATACGCCGGCAATCTTGAAAATCTCGAGGGAGTGCTCGACGACCCCCGTGTCACGTTCGTTCAAGGCGACATCTGCTCTCCCTCCAGCGTCTCTGCTGCCGTGCCTAGGCACTCCCATATCATCAACTTCGCCGCTGAGTCACATGTTGATCGCTCGATTCTCGAGCCCGACGCCTTCGTGAAAACGGACATCGAAGGCACCCGCATTTTGCTTGAGGCGGCCAAGGGGGCGAACGTCGAACGCTACCTGCAGGTAAGCACGGACGAGGTATATGGGCACATCCCAGCACCGCAGCGCATCAATGAAGATGGACCGCTGCGACCGAGAAGCCCATATGCAGCCTCCAAGGCCGGTGGCGATCTTCTCGTAAACGCCTATCACGCCACCTATAACGTTCCGACCCTCGTCACTCGAGGTGCCAACACGTACGGGCCGTACCAATACCCGGAGAAACTGATTCCTCTCTTTATTACGAACTGCCTTGAACATCTGCCGCTGCCCGTGTACGGCGATGGCATGCAGGCCCGAGATTGGCTGTTTGTAAAAGACCACTGTAACGGCATCGGCACCGTTTTGGAGCGCGGTCAGCTTGGGGAGACGTATAACCTGGGCGCATCCCATGAATGGCTGAACAGGGACGTAGTGGACGCAATCCTTGAACGTAGCGGAGCGGACCCATCATTGGTTCGGCATGTTCATGACAGACCTGGCCACGACCGTCGCTACGCGCTCGACACCTCCAAAGCGCGGGCTCTGGGGTGGACGATCGAAACGACTTTCGAGGATGGGCTCGCACAAACGGTTGATTGGTACGAGGATCACCGCGACTGGTGGAAGCGTATTAAAGAAGGGAGCTTCAAGGACTTCTACGCCGCGCAGTATGACCGGCGACTAGCGGAGAGTCTGCCGTGAGTGAATTCTCGTCGGATGAGAGTTGGATCGCCGAGAACTACGTCGGTCAGCTGTCCAACCAGTCGTATGACGCTCCCAACCCGATCGATGGCGTCGAGTTTCTCGATCCTCGTCTAGCGAATGATGAGGGGGGCGACTTCTGCGAGATCGCTCGCCTTGTAGGCGACGGCGCGATTGATGGCCTCGACGGCTTCCGGGTGGCTCAGGTCAATTGTTCACTGGTTCTGCCGGGAACCATAAAAGCGTGGCACGTTCACCGGAACCAGCAGGACGTGTGGTTTGTGCCGCCGAGCCACCGGCTACTTGTCGGC
>QHBP01000063.1 GCA_003244175.1 Chloroflexota bacterium
CGGCCCGACGTGGTGCTCCTCCTCGGCGGCGACCGCGCTGCGGGGCTGGACGCGGATACCCTCGCCGCCATCACGCAATCCATCCCTTGATCCCTGTGCGAATTCACTCCCTGCGTTCGTCTTAACAGGTAGCGCCGCGACACCCCGGTGTCGCGGCGGGTCTCCCCTCCCGCGACCGTTACCTTCCTACTCTCCTTGTCCCCGGCAGACTCTCCCCCCTGCCGGGGGCATTCTTCTCTCCATAAGCGGAGAAATGCGCGACCTGTGCGTTTCGCGGATCCCCGTTCGTCTTAACAGGTATGAGGCTCGTGACGCCTCAATACTCGGTGCGTTCGGCGGCATTGATCGATCACGGATGAGAGGAGGTGAACGCGCTCACGCTAAATAACGGTGCCGATTCACAGAGCGTGCATGGTTCGCTTTATCTAATGGAAGGAGAATACCATGTTGCACTATCGTCCGCGCGTACTCCTGACTTGTGGCACGGTCTTTATCCTCTTTCTCGCGTTAGTGTTGGGAATGCCCCGTGCTGTCCAAGGCATTGGCGTCACGAGCACGCCACCACAACAGGTTCCGTCGGGAACATCGGCGGCATCGCCATTAGCCGCTGCGGCACTTGGGCAGATTGCCCATATCGTGGTCAAAGAGACCGAGCAAAAAACTGTCCCGGAAGTCACCGGTGGACCGCCGCACGCTGACCGAGCGTATCTGTTTCCCGATACGGTTGTCGGCGAAACGTGGGTTGTTGTTGGCCCGAATAACACACTTGATCGTGCGATTACCTATACGAACGATACTGCGGGCAAACTTGTGGTCAAGGCGGTCATTGACAGCCAAGGGACGACGACATTACATAACTTCCGACAGGATCTCACTGTCGTTAGCAAGGGAACGCCGCCATCCGTGCGTGACTTTGATAGCCGCCCGACCGATCTACAATCCGCACGCGCATCCGGAAAATACACACAATCTGCGCAGACAACCGTCGCGGGTCGTGATGCTGTCGTCCTTCGTGAGCAGGCAACTGGCAAGCAGTATAGCTTCGACCGTCAAACCGGCGGATTGCTCCGCGCAGAAGCGTTCGCTTCAGACGGCACGACGCCAATCCTCACCACGGAATGGCAGACAATCGAGGTGCTCGACGCAAAAGCGGTGCCGCACGATGTACTCTCGACTGATCTGCCGTATGATGCGACCATGTTCCGCAGTATCCCCAGTCGGCAATTATCCCGCCAAGATGCAGCGAAAGCGCTACCATTCACGCTGTACACCATTGATGGACTGCCGGATCCCCTTGTCAACGCACCGACTGGTACGCGCGTCGATCCTGCTGCGGTCCCGTTGCCGTATCGTGGGATTGATGCCGTCGTACAGCGCGGTGATGGCGTTGGGTTCGCCTATCGGGATGGGGCAACGAAGCAATATATCGAGGTTCGGGAAGCACCGACTGATCGCTTCACCGCATCGCTGAAGGCAGCGCTCCCGTTCTGGGATAACGCGAAACAGATCACCGTTCAGATCGGCGGTAAGAGCGTCTCCGGTTGGTACCTGACCAGCACGGTACAGGTACGGGATGGCTCGTCGGGCAACTCAGTAAAGAACGCTCCAGGCCCGAACTATATCGTCCTACCGGATGTCAATGGGACAGGTATCTCGCTGATGTCGCAGAGTTACTCAGAGTCCGAGTTCGTTGCCTTGGCCCAGAGGCTCCACGTATAACAGGTCGCCGCAGTTCAGATATGAGAAAGGATGATGCAACCGATGCGTACACTGCAAAAGAAAGTCGGACTCGCGCTGGCCCTCGGGCTCCTGCTGCTTATCACTCCCGTCTCGATCGCGAAGGCGGACAATACCGCCGATGGCCAGACGCTCAACTTTGGCCCGCTGCAAGGGCAGACGAATCCCTATGACTATTGCTGTGGTCAGGATTATCGGGCGGGGAGCTTCTCCCGCACCGGCGATAGTGGCGTGACGCTCCGCGTGTATAACAATGAGGGCGATTGGTGTCTCGGCGGACCGACGAATTGGCCGAGAGCGACGGCTGGCTGGAACCAGATCATGACGCCGACATACAATAACGAGATCTCCGCAGATGCCGGGTGGGTAGTAGCAGTGAATTGTAATGGAGTACATAAATACCACATACAAGGACTTCACGACTATAACGTGGGTGGCTCCAGTCTGTATTTCGGCGCGACCGATGTCGGCTCCGATTACTAGAAAGATCGCGATAGGCGCGCAGGTACGGGTTTTCCTTGTCCTGGTGTCCTTCAGCATCCTCGTGGGATGTGGCGACGGTCATGCGACCGTCGCCATGCCGGCGGTGACTGATACGCCTGCCGCTGCATCGTCGTTTGCATCCCCCGCGACCGTCGCCGTGCCGGATGAGCATCGTGGAAACCCGGTTGACTTTCTGCAGTCAATCCTTGCTGACAATGACCAGCGCGCCCGACAGTATCTCGCACCGGGATCATACGCAAACGTGACAAATCTACGAGCGATGCTCGGGTTACCGAAGCCGAGCGGGTCTTACAATTTAGGTATCTATCCGGTTGAGGCAACCGATCAGCGCGTTGTCGACGAGTGCATCGTCCGCATTGATGGGATGGACTATTGGGTGCGGATTGTGGTGGCGCCCGTTGGTACGATGTGGCTGATTACCGAGGTGGGTCGGCTCAGTCATGCACCGTAACGGTTGCCAGCAAATTGGTCGCTCAGCAACACACTCGCATTCTTTTCAACACCGGGGCAGCAGGTTGAATAGGGTACAACAAAGAAACGGCCCTCCCAATCGTGGGGAGGGCCGCAAAGGATTGCTTCGGAACAGGACGATCAGTTGTTGTCGCCATCGCGGCGTGGGCCACGGTCGTAGCCACCGCCGCCATTCGGGCGCGGGCCGCGATCGAAGCC
>QHBP01000306.1 GCA_003244175.1 Chloroflexota bacterium
CGCGAGGAGGAACGCCGCCGGCTGCGCCGTGACCTGCACGATGGCATCGGTGCGACGCTGGCGAGCCTCGCTCATCGCCTCGACCTCGCCGGTGATCTGGTGCGGACGGAGCCGGACGCTGCCATGACTATGTTGGCGGAACTGAAAGGGCAGGTCAAGGGCACGGTGGCGGAAATCCGCCGAGTGGTCTACGCCTTGCGTCCGCCGGCGCTCGACGACTTTGGACTGGTACCGGCGATACGGGAGCACGTTGCTCGGCAAACCGAGGGGTCCGGCCTGCAGGTACACATCGAGTCGAATATCTTCACCAAGCTCCAGGTGACTGACCGTGCTCAGGCAATTGTTCGTGCTCGAGAGGCTGGTCTTGCTGGAGAGGCCCGCGTCCAATGCGAGCCATGAAGACACGCCGGCCACCAATCCTGTAGCTCACGGACAAGACGTGGTCTCGCCGATACCCTGGCGATATCAGGGTAGGGGCTCGGCTCATGACCGGCTCATGGCCGGGCCCCTTCTGGTGTCCCTGACTTCTGGCTAGCTTTCCGGCATAATCTGAATGATCGCGAACATGGCGCCCACGGGATCTTCGATCACGGCCATGGGTCCCATCGGCGTGGCCATAAATAAGGGGGTATAAGATGATATCCTTTCCGTGCCCTGTCCGCCCGAGGTAAGCATGATCGTCAGAGAGGCCAGGGAAGCGGCGCGACAATGGGTGATAGGGGAGGCGCCGAGAGTGCCCCGTCTGCACGGAGCCTACCTCGTCGGCTCGGTGAACTGGCTGTGTGACGGCGCGCCCTTTCCCGCGACGTCCGATCTGGACGTCAATCTCGTCCTCACCGGTCCGGACTCGCCGCCCAACCGTGAAAAGTTCGTCTATTCCCGCTGTCTAAAGGTGCTTCACCACGATGCTCCGGTGGCGATGCAGGACAGGTTTGAACCCGCTTACCGGTGGCTGCTCGGCGAATATGGGTATTGGGTCGCTGGCCGATCTTCAGCGGCGCAAAGAACACGTGTTTGAGCCACTACCTCGGGTGTCCCGGGTAGCGGAAGACATCATGGAAGCCAATCCGGAGATTGAGGATATTCAGTCTACATTGAGACATGAGCCGTGACAGCGAGGAAACGAATCGCCGTCTGCTCCGTGCCCGCGACGCGATGGACCGCTCCTATGCGCAGCCGCTCGTCATTCACGCCTTGGCTCGGATCGCGTGTGTGTCCGAGGCGCACTTCATCCGGTCCTTCCGCGCGACCTTCGGGGAGACGCCGCACCGTTACCTTCAGCGCCGCCGTGTCGAGCGCTCGATGTTCCTGCTGCGCGAGACCGACCGCAGCGTCACCGATATCTGCTTCGACGTCGGCTTTGGCAGCCTCGGAACTTTCAGCCGAACGTTCCGCGAGATCATGAGCGAGTCGCCGACGGCCTACCGCAGGCGCGCGCAAGCCAGCCCGGTCCCGACGTGCTTCACCATGGCGTGGACCAGACCGAGCAGTTTTGGAGAAGCGGGGAGCGAGTGACGCCGGGTAGCATGCCAACGTCGACAACTTCAAACAGGAGGTTCAGATGATCAATTCAATCAATATCTCCAGCATCTTCGTCCTCGACCAGGACAAGGCCCTCGAGTTCTCGTCGACAAGCTCGGGCTCGAGGTCAGCAACGACATGGATCTCGGCTTCATGCGCTGGCTGACGGTCAGAGTTCCGGGCCAGCCCGGCCGTGACATCCTCTTGGAGACGCCCGGTCCTCCGGCGATGGACGAGGCCACGGCCGAACAGGTTCGCGACATAGTGACAAAGGGCGCGACCGGCTTTTCGGCCGGCTTCACCACCGACGACTGCCGGAAAACTTACGCGTCGTTGCTGGCGAAGGGTGTCGAGTTCACTGAGGAGCCGACCGAGCACTTCTATGGAATCGACTGCGGGTACCGCGACCCGTTCGGCAACCACATCCGGATCGTGCAGCGGGCACCGGTGCCGCTGCAGGTTCCCACGACGGCATCGCCGGCGTGAGTTGTAGCATGACCACTGAAACCCGCATCGCCAGCGAGCGCGGATCCGTTGGCGTTGTTGAAACCCAGCTTCTCGATCTCCCGCCGCTCCCGCTCGATTCCGGCGTCACGATCGAGCCGGTTCGCATCGCCTATGAAACGTACGGCACGCTCTCAAGAGCGAGAGACAATGCCATTCTCATCTGTCACGCCCTGGAGCGGCGATGCCCACGCCGCCGGCTGGAGCGCCGAGAGCGAGGCACCGACCGCGGTGGACGGCATTGGGGCCGATGAACGGGGTATCAAGGCACGTGGCGGCCTCGGCTGGTGGGACAACCTCATCGGGCCGGGGAAGGCATTCGACACCGATCGCTATCTCGTCATCTGCTCGAACCTGATCGGGAGTTGTCGCGGTTCGACCGGTCCCTGCACCCTCAATCCGCGCACCGGCCGTCCATTTGGCACCGACTTCCCGGTGATTACGGTCGGCGACATGGTGCGTGCCCAGCGTTCCCTCCTCGACGCACTCGGCATCAACACGCTGCTGGCCGTGGCCGGTGGCTCGCTGGGCGGCATGCAGGCGCTGGAGTGGAGCGTGGCGTATCCGGAAACGGTGCGCGGCTCTATCCTGACCGCCGGCACCGCTCGACTGGGCACCCAGGGCATGGCTCTCAACGCCATCGCTCGCACCGCCATCATGAGCGATCCTAATTGGCACGGCGGCCACTACTATGAAACGGGCCGCATGCCGTCCGACGGTATCGGTTTGGCCCGCATGGTGGGCCACGTCACCTACCTTTCGGCTGAATCGCTGGACGAGAAGTTCGGGCGCCGCCTCCAGGATCGCGAGGAGTACTCGTACTCACTGCACGAACCGGATTTCGCCATCGAGAGTTATCTGCGCCACCAGGCAAAGACCTTCGCCGCCCGCTTCGATGCCAACAGTTACCTCTATATCTCGCGCGCCTTGACCTACTTCGACCTCGCGCGCAGCTATGGCAACGGCTCTCTACAGCAAGCTGTGGGACCGGCCCAGGCATCCTACCTGCTGCTCTCCTTCAGCTCGGACTGGATTTACCCGCCCAGCGACTCGGCCGAGCTGGAAATGGCGCTCCAGGCGGCTGGTAAGGACGTCGAGCGTCACGTGATCCATACCGCCTACGGGCACGACTCCTTCTTGCTGGACGACGAGCATCAGGCGCCGATTATCAGTGTCTTTCTCAAGCGCGTTTACAAGCGAGGGGCTGCATGATTCGTTCATGCGCCGCGCAAGGCCACAGAGACGCATGTTACATACGTCGCAACTCACGACGTGTGGATGAAGAGGCACGTTGCGACGGGTGACCGAGGTTCCCGTTACACGGGGGAATCGGCGCGTAACACGCCGCTGAGCCCGTTCGTTAGCATTGAACTGGAGACATTCTATGGATTCTGACGACGGCCATGGTATCGAGCGGCATCCGATCTACGGGTTCGACACGCGCTCCATTCATGCGGGGCAGCGGCCCGATCCTTACACGGGGTCGCGCGCGGTACCTATTTTCCAGACCACCAGCTACGTCTTCGAGGATACCGAATCGGCGGCCGCGTACTTCAATCTCCAGGAGTATGGCAACACGTACGCGCGCATCATGAATCCGACGGTCGCCACTTTCGAGGAGCGCGTCGCCAACCTCGAGGGGGGCGTTGGCGGAGTTGCATTCGCCAGTGGGCTGGCGGCGCAGGCGGGAGCGTTCTTCACGCTGTTGCAGCCCGGCGATCACGTCGTCGCCTCGCAGGCGCTCTACGGTGGCTCGGTCACGCAGCTCAAGCACGTGATGCGCAAGCTCTCGGTCGATCTGACCTTCGTCGATCCGGATGATCTCTCCGTCTGGCACTCCGCTCTCCGCGACAACACCAAGGCGCTCTTCGCCGAGACCATCGGCAATCCGGGCGGTAATGTCCTCGATATCCGGGCGGTGGCCGAGATCGCTCATCGGCACGACACGCCGCTCCTCATCGACAACACCTTCGCCACGCCGTACCTCTGCCGGGCACTCTATCTTCCTTGCGCACGCGTAACGCCTGTGTTACGCTGACGTACGGGTTCGCTAATGCACGTGTCCGAGAGGAGTGAACAATCTTTATGACGACCCTTGATTCCGGCTACCACCATCGGCGCGGTACAGCACGCATGTCGGATGCAGAGTTTCGGCGGGAGTACGAGTTTGCTCGCGCGGCGATTGATCAAGTGGATGCTGTAATCCGTCAATTGGACGAGCTCCGCGTGGCCTTGGGTCTGAGTAAGGCTCAGCTCGCTCGATCGATTGGGAAGGATCCAGCCGCCCTCCGACGCCTCTTCAGCGCCGAGGTGAATCCCGAACTCAAGACGGTGGCGGCGCTTGCCTCAGCGCTCGATGCTGAACTGCGTATTGTGTCGCGAAAGCATCGCCGGCTGGTATCGAAGAAGGAGCTGGCTGGCGTCGACTGAAGTAGACCGTCTCGCCGACGAGGCCGCGATCCCAAGAGACGGCCATAGCTCGCTCGGCTCTCGTATCGCGAGAGGCTGGACTTGGGACCATTTCTGACCCAGGTCTCGATAGTCGACGGCAAGACGTAGACTGATTGCACGGCTGTTGTCCAGCGGCTGGGAGGGGAGTACATGGATCTGGAAAACCTGATCGACGAGATTCTGCGGGAGCCCGCGTTCGTCATGGGGTATGAGCTGAGCCAGCGGCTACCAGTGTTGTTCCCGGATCGGGGAATCCTGGAGGGCGTGGCGCCTACTTTCAATGTCCAGGCGTATGCGGACGCCGGTTTCTGCATCACGGCTCCGCGGTCTGTTCCTCACGCACAGTGGACGACGTTCTGGGCAGGGCCGGGATTCGGCAATGTCGATCGCCCACAGCAGGCGATCTTTGACGTGACCTGGGAAGGTGAGAGGCTGACGCTGCTCATCATGCACTTGAACGATCAGGGCGGGCAGTATCACTACTACCTGGTTGCGCGAGAGAGGGATATCGCCGATCGCTTTCACGACGCGGTTTGCACGTATAACACGCAGGTGGCTGATGACGAGCTCCTTGTCT
>QHBP01000163.1 GCA_003244175.1 Chloroflexota bacterium
CGTGGAGGGCGGCCACCGGCAGATGAGGTCACGAGAGGATGTTGCGCGCCGAAGGGACGGTCCGATGTCGCGGGGGGCGTGTCTCGTGGATCGGACGGACCACTGTCGCCTCTCAGCCGGTTGGCCATTCCACTGTCAACGAGCCGGACACGGCCGTTCCTTCAGCAGCAACGGAGCTCCGTGAGCATGCCGGAAGTCAAAGGCGCTCGCCAAGCTGTGTGCCGTTAGATCGAAACGTGCCAGGCGCGGCAGGTGGAACACATCTTCGATGAAACGCAGCACCGAACCAAAATCGTACTGCCGGTGATCGACAAGGTGCCGTTTCGTCCAGGGTGAAATGACGATCGTGGGGACGCGGGGACCGTAGGCGATCGGAGTCACTTGGGGCGGGGCCACATGGTCGTAGAACCCTCCGAAGTCGTCCCAGGTGAGAACGATGGCCGTGGACGACCAGAAGCGACTTTTCATGATGGCGTTGATCTGCCCCACCGTCCAGTTCTCTCCCGCACACATGCTGAATGGTGGATGCTCGCTTTCGGGTAGATCCGGTGTGAGGTATGTGATGTGGGCAAGGGTTCCACGTGTGACGTCGCGAACGAATCGCGAGCTGGGGATGTCCGCGCGTCGCCAGTCCGTACCGTAACGCACGTGGCGAAATGCATCGAGGGCTGCCCATACGTATCCGAGGGCGCCCGGGGGAGCTGCATAGTAACGCCAGGAAACGCGAGCACGGTCGGCTTCGTCCACCAGCGTCCGTGAATTGAAACAGGGAGGCACCCGATGGATGACGCCGCGCGCGTTTCGAGCCGGAACGAGATATCCCGGCGGCGAGTCGCAACCCCAGGAGAAGAGGGAGTTTGGAAGATTTTGCCCGCCGGGGTTGTCGAAGACGCCGAACGCCTGGCCGGCGACCGTGACGAGATGGTTGGGGAAGCTGGGGCCCTGAATCGTGGAGAAGAAGCGATCGGCCAGGGTAAACGTGCGCGCGTAGGACCAATAGTTCGGGATCGCGCTCTGGAGGTACGCAGAATCGGCGTAGTCGTGGGTCCCGCGTGTGGCACCCGGCAGGAGGTAAAAGCGGTTCATGCGGCCCCCGTTCACGGAGAGACTGGCGGCTCCCTGGGCATGGAGAATGTCGGACGGCAGGCGATCGGGAGTGCTGCTGAGGAGGATACGTTGCCTGCCCCTCCACGCGTAATGCGTCCCGTCGGCGCCGGGAAAGCGGCCGAACACGTTGTCGAACGTGTGGTTTTCCTTGATCAGGAAAACCACATGCTGGATGGGGCAACGAGCCATGCCAAGGCACGGATTCGCGGGTGCGGTCACCTGTCCGGCATGCTGCCTGCGCGCTGATACCGCGCTCGAAAGCGTGATCGCGGCGAGAACAAGGCTGGCGCCTATAAGAAGGAGGGCGGCGGTTTGAGGTCGCGCTGCTCTCATCTCAACCCTCCAAAAGGCGGCATGCGGTCAGGGTGGAGGGTACCACAAGTCACGAGCAGCTGGTACTGCCAAGCGGATTCGAGGTGGCGGTCCCTCGTTCGCGCGGCGACGAACCCACACCTCTACAGGGAATGTCAAGGTGCGGATGCGTGTGGACGTGCGTCCCTCACGGTGCTCGTGCGAGGGCCCCGAGCCTAGATGGACACCTTCTTGTCCACGATCGGGAAGCCGTGGGACTTTGCCAGGCCCGAGAACGAGCTGGTCTGACCGTTCAGAGCCGTGACGTCGCTGCTGCTGACCTGACCATGCTTGAACTTGGCGCCAATCGCCGCAAAGGTAGACGACAACGCAGTCATCGGCGCGATCAGTACGTGCAGAGTCTTGCTGTTGCTGTTCTTGGCCAGCGTGTAGGCAGTGTGCACCTCGTGGCCGGCAAAGACGAGCGCGAGAACCGCCTTGCCAACCGTGAACAGGTGGTGACGTGAGAGCTTTCCTGCCTTGTACGGACTGTAAACGAAATGATGGAACGCGTAGTAAGCGGCTCCCAGATGCAGCAGGAACTTGGTCTTGTCGAAGGCCGCGGCATGAGCGTGCGACCGGGAGGCCGCGTTGGCCGTCGTGGCCACGGATGGGGCGAGAATCCCGCCGAGAAGCGCGATGGCGAGACTGAAAACAAGGAGCTTTCTTTTCATTCTTCTGTCCTCCCTATGTATGCAAACCAAATGCGCGATGCGACCTACTCACGCCAGGTGCGCTTACCTCGCGAGATAGTATCGCATTACACGGTGAGTGGGCGACCGTCACCCTTCACATTCGCTCATGTAGGCTGGGCGCTCCGTCGCCGGCAAGCCGCCTGTTTGACATCCCCGGCGCCAAAGACACGTTTGTATTCCGCTCGATTGCGCCCGGGCTGCATAGACGCCGATCGAGGGGAAGGACTCGTGGCGTTGACAAACGAGAGCGCCGGTACCTAGTCTGGGGAACGGGAACGACACCGGAAGGGAACAACGATTGCATCACGGGGAACCTGTCGAACAGACGACGAAGGCCGTACCAGCGGACGTCGCTTCCGGTTCGCACGTCGTCCCATCGCGCGCGGCATGGGGGGCCCCCTCCCACTACATCTCACGATGGCCCGCGAGTCTGGCGGTGCTTGCCAGCATCGTGCTTTACCTTGTGCTGCCGGACAACCTCATCTTTCTCAAACCGAGGTGGACGCTTCCGGTTCTCGAGGCGCTCCTGCTCGTCCCCATCGTGCTGACAAATGCCAGCGATCGATGGCGGCATGCAAGCTGGAAACGACCAACGTTCATGGTGTTGGTAGCGCTCGCCAGCGCCGCCAACATCATCTCGCTGGCACTTCTCGTCCATTACTTGCCGGGAGCACCTGCCAAAGAGGCGAAGAACCTCTTGGTGGCCGCCGTTGAAATTTGGCTCACGAACGTGATTGTCTTTGGCCTCTGGTACTGGGAGCTGGACCGTGGCGGGCCGATTGCCCGGCTGGGCGCTGAAC
>QHBP01000114.1 GCA_003244175.1 Chloroflexota bacterium
GGGCGGTCGCCGTCTTCCGCGACGTAACGGCGGAGCGAGCGCTGGAGGACGACAAAGACAACTTCCTCTCCTCGGCGGCGCACGACCTCAAGACGCCGTTGGCGACCGTCAAGGGCATTGCCCAGCTGCTGCAAAGACGGGCGCGCCGGTCGGAGGCGCCCGGTCTCGAACCGTTCCTCGAGGGATTGGACCGCATCGACGTCACTGCCTCGCGGATGGCGGGCCTGATCACGGAGATGCTGGACATCAGCAGACTCGAGATGGGCCGTCCCATCGATCTCGTACGTCGAGCGGTGAATTTTGACGAGCTGGTGCGAGACCGTGTGCGAGAGGCCCGGGGGAGCCAGAACAAACATCGAATAAAGATCGAAAGCAGACCACGGGACATCGTGGGGGTGTGGGACAAATCCCGTCTGGAACGCGTCATCGACAACATTCTGTCGAACGCCATCAAGTACAGCCCGATGGGCGGAGTCGTGACGGTGCGCGTCGAATGCGAGGACAGAGCCGGCGGGACGTGGGTCACGCTGAGTGTCGCGGATCAAGGCGTAGGAATCCCCAAAGGTGATCTGCCAAAAGTATTTGAGCGATTTCACCGGGGGTCCAATGTCATGGGCGCGATTCCGGGCACGGGAATCGGCCTTGCCGGCGCGAAGCACCTCATCGAGCAGCATGGCGGCACGATCGCCGTCGCAAGCCGGGAAGGACAGGGAACCACTGTCACCCTAGAGCTCCCGCTGGCGTCCCGGGAGGAAAGCTCTTTTGAGTCCGTGCCGGCGGCACCGGAAGCGGCGGGGCAAACATAGTTATTCGCCGTAGGTCTCGACGCCGCCGGCGACGGTCATCTCTACCCGAACGCCCGCGAGCTCGCCGGCCGGAATGCCGGCGGGGTTGTCTGAGAGGACCGTGAAGTCCGCGAACGAACCTCGCCGCAGCGCCCCCACCTCGGAATCCGCATGGGTGGCATAAGCGCTCCCCATCGTGTAGTGTCGAATCGCCTCCAGGGCGGAGACACAGTGCTCTCTTCCCAAAGTGGCTCCGGCCGGCGTGAGACGCTGCACGGCTGCTCGAATTCCGTCGAGAGGCGCGCCCGGGATGACGGGTCGATCGGAGGAGAACGCGACGGTGATGTTGAGCTGATCAAATAGTGCCACCGGCATCAGCTGCGACGCGCGCTCCATGCCCAGTCCGGTCACGTATGCGTCCCCGAGACGACTCACAAAGCCCGGCTGCAGGACGGGGACAATCCCTAGCTGCTGGATGCGAGCCGCCAGCTCGCGATCGAGAAGCATGCAGTGCTCGATGCGGTGACGGTGATCCCGACGCGGCGTCTCCCGCAGAGCTCGTGCGTAGCAGTCGAGAACGATTTCGACAGCGCGATCGCCGATGGCGTGGGTCGCTATCTGCCAGCCGCCTTGGTGTGCCCGGCGAATCATGGAATCGAGCGTGGGCGTCTCCCACATCATGAGGCCGTCGCCAGCCGTGTCAGTGTATGGCTCTCGCAGCGCCGCGGTGCGGGTAGTAAGAGCCCCGTCGGAAAATAACTTTGTCGGGCCAACCCGAAGCCACTCGGTTTCTTGTCCGGAAAGGAATGAGCGTGGCTCGCGAATCTGTTCGGTATCTGGTGGCGCGACGTAGCGGATTTGCGGCATCACGGTGATGCGGCCGCGCAGCCGTCCGCTGGTTGCCGCCCGATGGTACATGTCGAGCTCCGGGTCGATAGAGGATCCCGTGCCGGTTGAGGCGTCGGAGGCGCTGGTGATGCCCTGACTCGCCATGACCTTCATGGCGCGAATGATCGCCTCGGCCCCCTGTTCTGCCGCCGGCGGAGGCACAACATTGAATACCAGGTCGGTCGCCGACTCCTTGAGGACACCTGTCGGCTCACCGTGTTCGTCACGTTCGATGTCCCCTCCGGGCGGCGTGGATGTGCCGGCGTGCACAACGGCGAGCTCCAGCGCGCTGCTGTTGCACGACAGTGCGTGGCCGGATGTGTGCCAGAGGAGCACCGGGTGACCGTGGGAGGATCCATCCAGATCGTTGCACGTCGGGTGACGGCCCTCTTGCAGCACGTTCTGATCGTAGCCACGGCCGAGGACCCATGCTCCTTCCGCCGTTTGCCGGGCGCGCTGCTCCACCAGGTGCTGGATGTCGCCGATGTTCCGCGCCGCGTCGGTCCCGACATCGATCTGGTCGAGCGTCAGACCGAATCCCAGAATGTGGCAATGACAATCGTTGAAACCGGGCACGACCGTCCGCCCCCCCAGGTCGATACGGCGGGTGGCCGGCGACGCCTGCGACTCCGTCTCGCTTCCAGGTCCCAGTGCCACGATCCGGCCGTCTCGAGCCAGCAAGGCTTCGGCATGAGGCGCAAACCGATCCAAGGTCAGAATGTTGCCGTTTACAAACAGCGTTGCCGGCTCGTTCATTCACCTTCCTTGCGTCGGGCCACTGCCCTGTCGATATCGGTGGTAGACTTCCCCGTTAGATTATTGTCGGTGATGCACCCTCAGGGGCTCCGCCCCCGAGACCCCCAACCCTCAGGGGCTCCGCCCCCGGTGTTCGGGGGTTCGCG
>QHBP01000130.1 GCA_003244175.1 Chloroflexota bacterium
ATCGGGTTCACCAGTGGCTCATCGCGACCTAGGTGGCCATTCTGGGGTCGCGCCTCAATGCCTTCCGCGCGCCGAGCCGCCGGCTGCACACCCGACGGCTAGGGTCATGATATACCGGCTATTCAGACATCGTCAAGTCGGCGCAGTCGCATTGCTCTTGTCAATGGTCTGCGATTCCGAACGAGCTAACAGTCCAGCGAAAGTCGCTGCCTCTTCGACAACTATGCTACCCCTCGCGCCAGCCCACCTGATCTCGATCACCGGGATGAATAGCTCGGGACCAGCTCGCTGAGCGGTCCCGGCGGAGGGTTATTCAGATCCACACCCGTGACAGCCGCTAACCGCTTCTTGAACCATTGATCGAACTCATCCTGCGACTGTGCAAACTGCCCCAGGGCAGTGGCGAAGTCGGCG
This sequence comes from Chloroflexota bacterium, assembly GCA_003244175.1. Lineage (GTDB taxonomy): Bacteria > Chloroflexota > UBA5177 > UBA5177 > UBA5177 > QHBP01. Next base: position 415 of record QHBP01000130.1, read on the forward strand.
CTCTCTACGTAGGCCAGAAGCATGTCGCCCTGAGGCGTGCGTTGGAGGAACCAGTACTCCTTATCGATGCCGATGCGTTGCTCGGACGTTGCATAGTCGGACTTTCGCGCACCGCCCAGCTCCCGGTGAAACGTCTGCGCATCGTCGGTCCTCCCGGGCAGGATTGGCAATGCGAAACAGATGTGATCCATGGCACCTTCTCCTTTCATAGCCATCCTCGATCACGCTGGTACTGGAGAATATCCCGAAGTTAGCAAGAGTGTCAACCTGGTTCCCCTCCGCGCTACCGAGGAGGGCCGCAGTGGTAGACTCAGGTCATCGTTCCGCCCCGGCATCGTCCAAGACGGAGGTCGCGTCATGACCGACCTTGCGCAGACGCCAGCCCCGCAGCCGGCGGCTCTCGTCGTCGCGACGGGCGCCGATCGCTTCGGCCTGCGGCGCGGGCTCGGCATTAGCACCATCCGGTGCAGTAGAGGCCGCCCAATTCATGGAGGATCGCTCCATAGCGGTCGAGAAGCCCTCTCCGAGAGCCCGCATATGATCACAGGCAGTCAGCCAGGCAGACGGCCTGGGCGTCGCTCGCGTGACAGATTCAGCAACTCAACATCAGTGCGGCGTCTTGATGTTTCACCAGGTCCAGCGTAACCTTTAGCTATGTTCAGGGACTTGCATCATGGGTCGGGGACAAGGGGTAACTGATATGGCTCCCGTTGCCGAGGCCCCACTGTCCGTCTCCACGCCACTCACGTTCCTTATAGCGGACGTGCGGGGGTACACGCGCTTTGTCGTGGAGCGTGGGGATGAGGCAGCCACTCGCCTGGCTGTGAAGTTCGCTGGCGTGACGCGCGACATGGTCTCAGAGCACGGTGGCCGCGTCATCGAGCTGCGCGGTGACGAAGCGCTGGCCGTCTTCGAATCCGCACGTGGGGCGCTCCGCGCGAGCGTGGCGCTACAGCAGCGCTTTGCGGAGGAGTCACGGCTGACGCCGGAGCAACCGCTCCCGGTGGGCATTGGCATCGACACGGGAGAGGCTATCCCCGTCGAAGATGGGTATCGTGGCGCCGCTCTGAACCTGGCTGCGCGGCTTTGCAGCCTCGCGGCACCCGGAGAAATTCTCGCCAGCGACACCGTTGCCGGCGTGGCGCGCAAGCTTACAGGTCTTGCGTACGCAGAGCGAGGGCTTGTACAGCTCAAGGGATTTTCCAGCCCTGTGAAAGTCGTCCAGGTCGTGCCGGCTGGGCCTGAGCATGTACGGAGTACGTCGGTCTCAACAGATGAACGAATCGAGCAGCGGCTTCCCATCGGAGGATTCCTTGGCTCCCTACCGTCGGGGACACTTATTGGACGGCACGAACAACTAGGTCAAGTCCTCACTGCCATCGACTCGACGACGCGGAGCGACGGACGTTTGATCATGCTTGCGGGTGAGGCTGGTGTGGGAAAGACGCGTCTGGCACAAGAGGTCACCTTGGTGGCGCGAAATCGCGGCTTCCTTATCGCCACCGGAGCGTGCTACGAGCCCGAGCACGCGACACCGTTCTATCCCTTTCTCGATGCCCTGGCGGGACTTTATGAGATTGCGCCTGTTTCCGTTCGCAATCAGGTCGCCACGCAGTGGGCCTACCTGGGACGACTCCTGCCCAATCAGACACTGCCTGTGCCCGCCATTTCCCTCGACACTCGGGAGGATCTGCAGCGCTTATTCTGGGCAGTCACGGCCTTCCTTCAGGCCATCGCCGAGCGAGAACCTATCGCCGTGCTCCTGGACGACCTCCAGTGGGCCGATGGCTCGAGTCTGAGCCTATTACTGCACCTCGCCCGTCACACGCGTTCTCACCGGATCTTGCTCCTGGGAACGTACCGCGATGTCGAGGTCGACAGAAGCCATCCGCTGGAAGGAGTTCTCCTCGATCTGACCCGACAGCAATTGGTCGAGCGGATAGCGGTCCTTCGACTCCCGATTGATGGAACCGCCACTCTCGTAGCCGACGCTTTGGGCGAGCTCGAGGTGTCGGACGAGTTTGCGAGACTCCTGTATCACCATACCGAGGGAAATCCGTTCTTTCTTCACGAAGTGCTTCGAGCGCTGGTAGAGCGAGGCGACGTCTACCGCGAAGGCGGTGGCTGGGAACGGCGAACGCTAGAGGAGATTGAGGTCCCGGACACCATTCGTGCCGTCGTCGGCCAGCGGCTTTCGCGGCTGACCGAGCAAGCTCAAGAGATCCTGCATGAAGCCAGCGTGCTGGGTCAGACTTTTTTGTTCGACGACCTCCGGGCCGTGACGCGGTCAGGGACTGAACGCGAGGAGGAGATTGAAGCGGCGTTGGAGGAAGCCATCAACGCGGGACTGATGCGCGAGGTTGGACGGGACAGCTACGCTTTTAGCCATGCCCTCACCCGGCAATCGCTGTACTCTGAGCTGCCCTCCCGGCGCAAGCGTCGACTTCACCTCATCGCCGGGGAGGCCCTGGAGCAAGCACCGGAGCGCGACCGGGAACGCCGGCTAGCGGAGTTAGCCGGGCACTTTTTGGGCGCGCAGGACACAGGACGAGCGCTTCGGTACGCCATGCTGGTCGCGGACCGGGCGGCAGCGACATTTGCCCACGATGACGCCGCGCAGTATTACAGAATCGCGCTGGATCTCGCAGGGGAATCCGGGGAGCAACGGCGCGAAGCTGAAGCATCCGAAAAGATGGGTGGTCTGATGACCGCCACCATACGGTACGACGAGGCCCTCTGGATGCTCGAGCGAGCCGCGCGCCTGTACCGAGCGGTAGGTGACCGTGAAGGCGAGGGCCGGGTGGTAGCCCAGATCGGCCGAGTACACTACTCGACCGCCGAGGCCGAACGGGGCGTCTCGCGACTTGAGCCGGCGATCGAGACGCTCACGATTGGCGGCTCGGCGCAGGCTCTGGCCGGCGTCACGTCTGTCCTGAGCAAGCTCTACTTTGCGCGGGCGCGCTACATCGATGCTCTCTCAACCGCGGAACGCGCTGCCGGCCTCGCAAAAACGGCAAATGACAATGGGGTTCTGGCGGAGGCAGAGATCACCCGGGGTTCGTCGCTCGCGATGTTGGGTCGTTGGCGAGATGGGCAGCGCGCGCTGGAAGACTCGATTCCCGTTGCGGAGGCAGCCGGCGACGTTTTCAGTGTCTGCCGGGCCTTACAGAATGCGGCAAGTGTGCACCTTGTGAGAGGAGATTTCGATGCGCATCGACGCTCCATGGAGCGTGCGCTTGTGCTGGCAAAAAAGATGGGCAACTATCGACAGGAGGCAGCGACCAACTTCGGACTCAGTGTTAATGCCTTTGTCGTTGGCGATTGGGCCCAAGCCCATCGGTATGCCGATAGCACGCTCGCCATGATGAGCGCGCTTGGTGCGACCTGGAAGTCGGGGTATCATCTGCCCGGACTGACATCCCTCGCCGTCGCAGAGGGTCGGTGGCGAGAAGCCTCTCGCTTTCTTGAAGAGTGCGTTGCTATTAGCAGTGAGACCGGCGATGTGCAAACGTTGCAAGCAGCACAAGAGGTGCAGGCGGAACGTGACCTGCTCCAGGGCAGATCGGAGGACGCACGGAAACGTCTTGAAGCACTCCTCGGGGAGTCTTGCGGCGTGCAGCCGTCGACCGGCGTCGGGGCGATCCCGCGGGGCCACTATGTCGTTGCGGGTACACATCACGTCACGGGCCTGCTGCTGCTTCTGGCTTGGGCGTATGTACAGACTGGCGACACCGTACGGGCCGACGAGCTGGTGGCTGGCGGGATCGCGGAGGCCTCGGCTGAGGACGTGCGACTCGCGCTGGTCGAGTGGCACCGCATCCATGGAATCAGCCTGACACGGGCGGAGTGGTGGGATGAGGCTGAGGAGGCGTTCGGCGCCGCCGTCTTGCTGGCCCACCACATGCCGTATCCATATGCCGAGGCGCGCAGCTTGCATGAGTGGAGCCGGATGGAAACCGTCCGAAAAGAGATTGATCGAGCGAGGGAAAAGTTGACGGCGTCTCTGCAGATGTTCGAACGACTGGGAGCACTGCCATACGTCGAGATCGCACGTGCCGAACTCGCGGATCTTCGGTAAGCATTCGTGATCGACGCGAGACAGGTTTCCTGCCGTCAGCGCTCGAAAGATAATGCTTTTGCCGACGGCGCCACGTCGAGCGAAGCATCTCTCGCCGTTCTACGTCTTGCGCCTCAAGATCCCAAGGTTCTCGTGACGTCCGATTTCGTGAGCACCTCGTCGGCGGATGCCGTTCGACCGGACACCCTCATCTACCTCCGGGTGAGGGATATCGACGCCATCGCCGCGGAGTTCGGGGTACAGCCGGAAGATGCTCCCTGGGCGCGTGAGATCGAGCTTCGAGACCCCGATGGCAACCGGCTCCGCATCGGCACGCCCACTGAC
>QHBP01000436.1 GCA_003244175.1 Chloroflexota bacterium
GGCCTGGAGGGTAGCCACTGCCCGTTCTCGATCCTCCGGATGAATCCGGGACTGCCACTCCCCCCTCCCGTTTGGCAGCTCGTGCTCCGCGTAGCCCAGCATGGCCTTCCAGCGGGGCGAGAAGTATACGGAGCCGTCAAGCAGGTCCCAGCTCCACAGACCGTCATTCGCCGCCAGGACCGCCAGGGCGAACTGTTCCTGGTTTTCCCGCAGCTGCTCCGTGTTGGTCACGATTCCTGTACTCACCGTCAAACCACACCCTATCCGCGCGCTCCATTGTATCCAACGATCTTCCGCCTACGTCACCTGTCTTGGGCCGCGGTGTGCCGTTTGTCGCCGCTTCAACGCGTCGGATCGCCGATGTTGCAGCCCTCCCGGATCGATACGGTAGAGAGAGCGAATGGCATGGAATCGACATCTGAAGGAGACAACCTCATGCAGGCTAGCGCGCGTCCCACTCCCACGCTCATTTTTCCACGTATCCGTGCTAATCCCTGGATCGTCCTTTTGGTACTGGTGGCGGCGATTCTGCTGGTCCCGGAGGTTCGATCTCAGCGTTCTCACGATCTCGACCTGGCCGGTGTCGCGCTGGCATCGAGCGGACTGTTCTCGCTCGTCTACGCCCTGGTGGAGAGCAAGCGGTACTCCTGGGGCCCGATCAACTCGTTTGGCGCCTTCTCGATGGGCCCCACGCGCTGGAGCGCCGTCAGCGTCTACAGCCTGCTTGTCTACGCCGTGCTTCTCCTCACCCTCTTCGTCCTCTGGGAGATGCGTGCCAGGGAGCCGTTATTGCCGCTCTCGCTTTTCGGCGACCGCAACTTTTCGGTGACGAACCTGGTGGGCGCGGCGGTAGGAATCGCCATGGGCGGCATGTTTCTGCCCATCACCATCTTCCTGCAGTCAGTGCTTGGCATGAGCGCCGTCCACGCCGGCCTTACCCTGGTCCCAATGTCGATTGCCCTGCTCGCAGGGTCGCCGCTCGCCGGTCGTCTCACCGACGTCGTGAATGGCGAGTATCTCATCATGGCTGGACTTACCTGCGCCGCAATCGGCGTCGGGCTCCTGGAACACGCCCTGGGACTGGCGGATACGACGTGGAGCTTTGTCATCCCGCTTGCCGTGACCGGCCTGGGCTTCGGCTTTGTGTTCGCGCCGATGATTACACTTGCGATGCGCGATGTCCCACCGTCTCGCTCCGGGGCAGCCTCCGGCTTCCTCACGACCGACCGCCAGGTGGCAATGGCCGTCGGCTCGGCCGTGATCGGCTCGGTACTGGCGAATCGGTTCGCCGAAGAGCTGCCGAAGCAAGCGGCAGGTGTTGCCGCCCAGGTCCCGCTTGGGTACCGCGGTCACTTCGTCTCCGCCTTCCAAACGGCAAGCCACGGATCCCAGAACTTCGGTGCCGGACAGTCCACCGGTGGCTCGCTTCCGGCGCATGCGTCGCAAGCAGCCGCGCAGCACCTGGCCACACTGGGGCACGAGGTTTTTAGTCAGGCATTCCTCAATGCCGCGCGGCCGTCCCTGGCGGTTGCGGTCGTCGCTTTGATTGCCGGAGCGCTGTTCACCACGCTACTGCGTGGCGGCAGGAGCGCAGCCGACGCCCGTCAGGAGCAAGAGCCCGTCGAGGAGGCGCTGGCCGGGTAAGAGTCGGACGGCCACGGAGGGCGAGCTACGCCAGCAACAAGGCCGAGCCGCCTGGCCCAGGCGATGTCGGTTTCTCTTTACCGCAGTTTATGGAATGCGGGCAGCGGCGGCACGTAGTGGGAAACCACCGCGGCGCCGCCCAGTACTGCTCGGATGTGGAAGGTGCAGGGCGTGGCAATATAGAGCTCGACTTGCGTGCGGTATAAGAGCGGGACGCTCTTCAGAGCCGCCATTCGCCACTTGGTCTCCATGTAGAAGCCCGAACCTTGGCGCTTATGCTCCCAGGCGTAGGTGCGGGGCAGCAGGACGTCGAATCCGGGATCCCCTACCGCGACAATGAAGTCACTGGCGCGTTTGCCGCAGTTATAGGCATACGCGATTCCCCAGTCACCCCGGGGAGGCGCGAACCCACCCGTCGCCGCGTTACTGAACTTGTTGGTGCGGCACACCCACGACGTCCCCGATCTGGAAACCGCCGGAGCCCACGGCTCGAGTATGGACTCGTAGGGAAAGCAGGTGGCCCTGGCTTCCAGAAACACGGGCCCAGCGGCCGACGCGGGACTTAACGAATCGACTCCTACCGAGCTTCCCACCACCATTAGCAGGCAGGTCGAAAAAACTCGCAGGCGGATGGATCGGCGGGCGAGAGACCGCACGGACGAACCTCGAATCTCTCCCCTTTTCTCTGAATGAGTATATCACATACACTGAAGTCGTATTTGCATACCTTTCATTTCTGGAATACGGCATGCATATTGCCCTAACGTATGTCTAGGACATGTAACCGAAGCAAAGGAGGGTTGCCATGTCTACCACCAGACTGGATGTTCGTGAGGGAATGGACGTGTACGGGAGCGACGGGGAGAAGCTGGGGACTGTCGGCATCGCCGGCGCCTTGAAACAGCCCTCTATAGGCGGGGACCAACCAGGGGGCACAAACGCCATCGTAGCCGACGATCCGGATCTGAACGTGCCTGCATCTAGCGCACGGGCTGTGATGTCAGAGTACTTGGAAATCGAACAGGTGCCGAATGCCGGAATGGCGGGCGCTCCCGGCGCCGCTGGGGTTGTCGCGGACGGATATCTGGCGGCGGACGCGACGGCGGCCATCGGTCATGAGGCGAACTCGTCCGTCAGCCTCGACTCCGACTACTTTCGCGTCGAGCATGGCGGCGTTCTGAGCATTGGTGCAAAGGATCTGTACATCCCGTATGCCGATGTATCGTCCGTGTCCAGGGACCGAGTCACCGTAAATTGCGGCAAGGGTGATTGGGGCGGCCGGTATGCGGCCAAACTCGATGCTCCTGCCGGCAGCAAGGGGACGTTGGACAAGTCCAAGCCAACCGTATAGAGACTCCTGAAGAGACTCCCACTGTGCGGCCCGGCCGCGTCCCAATGTCTTGCGAGCGCCCCTTCGTGCGCTTCCAGTCATGCTCGCATCCGCGAGTCACCGCAGAAACGGCACCCGGATTCCGCGTCGATTTCAGGCCCCATGTGCATAGAGTGCAGAATAGCCTGTTGTCAGGTCTCATTATCGTCCCGATGGGGGTCTATGCTCCGCATCATCGCGGGTCACACCGGTACATACGACACCTACCGCCTTGATGAGGCGCTGTGACCACCACCACCTCTCTCTTTCGCCTGCAAAAGTTGGATCTCGAGATCGAGCGCCACGACCAGGAGCTCACGATGGTGCGACGCGGCATGGCAGGCAACCCGCAGCTGCGCGCTGCCGAGAAGCGTCTGGCGGACATGGAGACGCAGGAACGCGAAACGGCGACCAAGCAGCGACGTTTGGAAGCCGACCTCGCCGCGCTCGAGATTCAGATCAAGCGAGATCAGGCGCGCATGTATGGCGGCATGATTGTGGACGCGCGCGAGCTGGCCTCGCTTGAGAAAGAGATTCAGCATCATGCGGTGCAGCTCGATGCGTTGGAAGGGCAGGTCCTGATCGGGATGGAGAGCATGGAGAGTCTGCAGCAGATGATCGCGAACGCGCGCGAGCAGACGGGTGCCCTCGGGGACCAATGGCGGAACAGCCGGCCGGGAGCCAAGCGACAGGTGGAAGAGCAGGAGTCCTCGCTGGCGCGTCTGAACTCGGAACGAAATGCACTCGCGGCGACGCTCGATGCCCGGGCTCTCGGCGTCTACGGACGGCTGCGGTCGACCGTTGGTCACGCTATTTCCCCCCTTTCAGGAGGGATCTGTGGCGAATGCAGGATCGCCGTTCCGTCCAAAGATGTGCAGCGCGTGCGTTCCGGCGACCTTGTCTCGTGCGCTAATTGTGGCCGCATCCTTCACGGGGCCGTCTGAGACACGGGCCATCCGTCGATCGAGCGGGTGGGCCCATGGAAAGGAGGGAGTCCGGGCGCTACCTCGCAAGATGTGAGGCCGTGTAGGATAGACATTACAGCCAGCCGGCGCGCAGAAAGCGACGCCGGCAAAGAGGAGTGTCCACATGGCCGGAAGCGTGCCGCCGCGGAGCGATGTACCTAAGGAATATACCTGGAACCTGGAGAGCGTCTTTGCATCGGATGAGGCGTGGCAAAGCGAATTCGATGCCGTGGCGGCGGCGATCGGTGGCATCGAGCACTTCCCCGGCCATTTGGCCGATGGGGCAGCCATCCTCGCCGATTGGTGCCGGGTGTCCGACGACCTGCTGCGGCGGGTGTACACGGTTTTTGTCTACGCCAGCATGCAGCACGACGCCGATACGGCGTACAGTGAGGCGCAATCGAAGAACGACCGCGCCACGTCGCTGTGGGGTCGCGTTGCCACCGCATGCGCATTTGCGGAGCCGGAAATCCTCGAGCTTGGCATGGATGTGCTTCGAGGATGGATGGAGAGCGAGCCGGAGCTGCGACGTCGCGAGCATTATTTCGACGCGCTGTATCGCCGGCGCGAGCACGTGCGATCGGCAGACGTGGAGGCGGTGCTTGGGCTGGTCCAGGATCCATTCCTGACCGCCGCGAGCACACACCGGATGCTCACGGACACCGACCTCCGATTCAGTCCGGCACGCACCGCCGGGGGAGACACGATCGAGATTGCGCAGGGCAATATCGATGCTTTGCTCCGAGACGCGGATCGTGAGGTCAGGCGTAGCGCATGGGAGCACTATGCTGATGCGCACCTTGCCATGCGCAACACGATGGCTACCGCATTGCTGGCGGGCGTGAAGCAGGACGTTTTTTTTGCACGTGCGCGCAAGTATGAATCCAGCCTGGAAGCTTCCCTCGACCCGGGTTCCGTGCCACTGGCTGTCTATCACAACCTGATCGAGACCTATAGGCGCCACCTACCGGTCTGGCACAGGTACTGGCGTGTGCGGCGAAAGGCGCTGGGATACGACACGTTGCGCGAATACGATATCAAAGCGCCGCTGGCGGTTCGGCAGCAGTTCCCGTTTAGTCAGGCGGTAGAGTGGGTGACGCACGGCATGCGGCCACTGGGCGACGAGTATCTGTCCGTTCTCAAGGCCGGCGTCCTCGAACAACGCTGGGTCGACGTGTACCCAAACGAGAACAAGCGTGGGGGAGCGTATTCGTCGGGTGCGCCGGGGACTTATCCCTTCATCCTCATGAGCTACGAAGGCGGATTGGAGAGCATGAGCACCCTGGCACATGAGCTGGGTCACTCGATGCACTCGTATCTCACCTGGCACCACCAGCCGCTGGTGTATAGCGATTACAGCATGTTCGTCGCGGAGGTCGCGTCGAACTTCAATCAGGCGTTGGTGCGTGCGCACTTGCTCGAGACGTCCCACGATCCCGACTTTCAGATCGCGGTCATCGAAGAGGCCATGTCCAATTTTCACCGCTACTTTTTCATCATGCCGTCGCTCGCTCGTTTCGAGCTGGAAATGCACGAGAGAGCGGAGCGTGATGAGGGGCTGAATGCCGAGTCGCTCAGCGCACTCATGGCCGAGCTTTTCGGGGAGGGTTACGGCGACGAACTGCGGATGGACAAGGACAGAACCGGTATCACCTGGGCGGAGTTCTCCGGCCACCTCTACATGAATTTCTACGTGTACCAGTACGCCACTGGTATCTCCGCCGCACACTCCCTCGCGGAGGGAGTGCTCTCCGGCTCGTCTGAGGCGCGTGAACGCTACCTGGAGTTCCTCAAGACGGGTGACTCCGTGTACCCCTTGCAGGCGCTGGAGCTCGCCGGTGTGGACATGACCTCTCCCGAGCCCATCGAGAGGACGTTTGGGATCATGGAGGGCATGATCGACAGGTTGGAACAACTGGTGGAGCAGCGCGGATCCCCAGCGGCGGCTCGGTCAACGGGGACGTGAGGGAAAACACAGATCTGCTTCAGACCGTGCGCAATGTCAGCTCGTCAACGGCGAATAGAACAAGGAGTGCGGCGGCGGCCAAGATCAGTGCTAGAAGGGCCAGGGGCAACGCCTCGCTCAGTCCCGTGCTGCTGAGATCGACATAATTCAACACGGGAAGGGAGTATGGGTGATAGGCGAGAATCACCGTGGCCCCGAACTCGCCGAGGGAGCGCATCCAACCAAGGGTGAGACCCGCGAGGATCCCGGCGCGCGCCATGGGTACGGACACGTGACGAAACGTCTCCCATGTCGTCGCACCCATGCTGGCCGCGGCCTCCTCGTACTCACGATCAACACGTTCAAAGGCCGCGCGAGCGCTAACCACGACGAACGGGGCGGACACAAAGACCTGCGCGAGGACGATTCCCGAAGCGGTGTCCACAAGATCGATACCTCGAGATGACAGCAGACCTCCGATTGGGCCGTTTGGTCCGTAGAGAATCAGGAGGAGGATTCCGGCGCTGACTGGTGGGAGGACGAGCGGTAAGAAGACGAGGGCCGACATCAACCTCTTGAGCCGAAATCGAAAGCGAGCCAGCACATAGGCCAGGGGAACGCCAAAGACGGCGACGATCAAGGTACTGACGCTTGCGGTGCCCAGAGACGTCAGGACGGCCGATTGCGTCCGCGGATCCCCATATGTCTGTGCAAGATCCCTTCCACTGATCTGGCCCACGAGTGCGACGAGTGGCCCAATGAGGTAGATGAGAAGGATAACGCCGAATAACAGGAGCGGAAGCCTCGTGAGATCACCAGGGGCTCGCCGCGGGTGAGGCCGGGTTGTCACCCCTTGCCGACGAGGGCAAGGATGGCCGACGGCACTCGATGACGCTCCCCGCCGATCGCGATGGGCAGCGACAAGAGTCCGTGAGCGGCCGAAATGACCCGCGCGCGCCTGCCGAGTACGAAGCGCACAAAGGCCTGTGCGCCCTCCGAATTTCGCACCGTGGCGGGGATTGTTATGGTGAACAGGATAGGCGCCCCGATCACAACCGTCCCGTGGCTCGTTGCAAATCGCTGTGTTGCATACAAATGCTTGTAGCGGGTGGATCCCAAATTGATCTTGGCGGGGAGCGGAATATAGGGGATCCCCAGATCCTTCACCTCGGAGAGATAAAAGACCCCCGCGTCCACCTGGCCGGTGAGTATGCGTGCGACGAGGACCTCCTCGGGATGGATCTGCGAGGGGTTCGTAGCTGAACCGAGAATGCGCCGCGCAAAGTGGTGAAGGTGATACACACGCTCGGCCAATCCGGCCATGAAGAGAGTCCTATAGCCCTTGGGGTCCACGTTCGGATCGGTACGTCCGAGGCGGAGGCCCCTTTGTTCCAACGCTCGATACCAGGAGAGGTGATGATGTTGCACGGCGCGGAACGCCGGCGCCAGGTGGCTGCGCGGGTCAAATCCGACAACGAGCTCGCTTCGGGCGTACGTCAGGTACCAGGCGACGAGGTCCCCGTTGCTCGGCCCCATCAGCTGCCGGTCGACGGCTGGATCGGCCAGCTCGACAACGTCCGGCGCCGCCAGCTTACCTTTCAGCTGCGCCGCGATTGCGAGCGAGCCAGCGCCTTTGCCCTGGTACGTGTAGCCCTCGGCCGCGGCAAACGCGGGACCGACCAGCGTTTCGTTGAGGTTCACCAGCGAGCCGGCGTAGAAAACGTTGACCGTGCCACCGGCGGCGTGCACAGACGGACCCGTTATGAGCGCAGTTAGAAGGGTTGTGAGAACGAGCGCAGAGGGAAACAGTCTCATTTTGGCCCGCCCTCGCCCCCCGACCCCTCTGAGGCAGAGCGGGTGAGGGGAGTCCAGACTTGGGAGATTTGTCCGAATGTCTCGGTCGGAGCTCACGTTATTCCGGTCCATTCGCCTTGGCGACCATGACCTCGGTCGACTTGATAATCACGAGCACCTCATCTCCCTCACGCAGGCCCAGCTCTTCGACGGCCTCGCGGGTGATGACTGATACGACATGGTTGTCCCCGACGCGGATGTCCACCTGCGCCATGATCTCGCCGAGCTTGATGGCGGTCACGACTCCCGGGAGGCGGTTGCGGGCGCTGGTCTTCAAGACCATGTTTTCTCTCCTCTGCAAACACACGTGTCCGAGATCATTGCACCCGGAATTGATGCGTGTGTTGCCTACGCTACTACGCTCGAAGCTGAGAAATGCTCGACAAACTGTAGGGAAATGATGGCGAGGCGCACGTGCAGCCGGTGGGGGACATGTCGATCGGAGAGGACTTCGAATCGAAAATCCGCCTTCAGCAATCGGCTCGATCACCATCGGAACTCGTACCGCCCGGATTGCCATCTGTCGCTTTTCTTTTTAGCCGCGCTGTGCCTCTACCGCAACCGCGTTTCCGGCAGGACGGCGGTCTCGATCTCCTGGGCGTGGCCGTTTTGCGTGTCGTTCCACAGAGGATGCACGGTGGTGTTGTCCACGGCGAGGGCCTGATAATCGCCGATGAAGGTATTGGAGGGCTTACCCTCTGGAAGCGGAGCGTCGATCGACGGGTCCCATGACTTGGCCGTCACGCGGAAGTTGTGGCCCCACGTGATCCCGCCATCACTGCTCTGTGCAATCTCTTCGTCGATCAGCCGGTTATTCGGATCATGGCGTCGGTCAAACCACGCGCACGTGTATATGCCGTTCGGGGCGACGGCGAGGGCCGGCTGAAACTGGTCCTTGCCGTTGTTCAGGCGATCGTGGTTGACGCGAGTAGAAGGCGACCACGTAGTCCCGCCGTCACGCGATGTGCTCGCGAGGATGTCTGCGTCCCGCGAACCCTCGTCTGCCCACGCGACAACCATCGAGCCGTCTTTCGACGATACCGCAAAGGTTGGCAGGCTCAGACTTCGAAATGTGCTCGTCCCGAGATGATTGGGGATGCCATGCACGGTGTGTACGAGGCTGTACATGAAAGTCTGTCCGTGGTCCGCGGATCGCACCACCTCGATGTGGTCGACTGCCCCGGTGGAGGCGTCAAAGGTAACGTACGCGACGTATACCTGACCCTGCGTGCCGACGGCAGGAATCGCCCCTATGGCCCCACCTTGCCCAAAGTCCTGAACGAGAGTGGGCGGCGTGAATGTCTTACCGCCGTCGGTGGAGCGTGCGAGCACGATGCCCGGCTTGACTGATCCCAGGCGCTGCGCGCGTGGCGTCACCGCGTCGGGACTGCCTGCATCATGGTCACTCCCACCGTCGAGGTTCCAGGCGACGTAGATGGCGCCTGCAGACGCTGTTGTCGTTTGATCCACGGCCATCCACGGCTTGTCACTAAAGGTCGCACCGGTGGTATCAAGAAAAACGGTTGCCGGGTTGGACCAGGTTTTGCCGCCATCGTCGGAATGCGAAACGAAGATGCCGCTTCGATTACCGCCGGCTGCCAGGACGCAGACGTACGCCACTCCGGTCTTGGAGAAGGCCACACTGATGTCCGAGGTCACGGAGTAAGCTTCGAAGCCGGGAAGGAGGCCGGAGGCGTGCCAGCTATGTCCTCCGTCTCTTGAATAGTAGGTACCGATTTTGAACTGGTACGTCGATGGATCCGTGAAGAATTTGGAACCCGCTACGAGGTTGCGATGATTCGCGGGGTTTTCCGCAATGGCCGGCTCGCTGTGCGCGAGAAAGCTGTCGTGGCTGACCAGTACGTTGCCGAAGTGAGGCGCGGGCGCGACGGCCGCCGCCTGCACAGTGTGACCCTCTATGCTCGCAAGAACGAGAGAGCAGAAAACGAAAAAGATGCCACCGAGCGGGCGGAGGAAGGTGATGCGTGGTCTCCTGTGTGGCGGCCGCTTCGTGCCACCGTGTCCATCAGCCTATCAAATCGACGCCCGACCGAATGTCCTGTTGCCCGTCGCCTCGCCGTTTCGTTCAATTGAGTCTGTACAATCGTTGGCCATGATCTGTTCACGATTGTCCGCGCGCACGCTCTCTCGCGACGCGCGCTGCCTTGGTGCGCGATGATTGGCTGGCAGGCCAAGACCTCGGCTCCTCCTTCGGGGTATACCTACGGAGCACGCTACCGACCATCATTGCTGAATGCCATGCGCGCGATCGTCTACGTCGCTCGGGGCAAGCCGCGGTCCCTCGCTCGCGACGCCGCTCTCCTACTCTGGGACGTGCCGGCAACGCCCCTGGTGCGTGGACTTGACAATGTTCCGGAGGAAGGACCGCTCGTGGTCGTCGCAAACCACTACGAGCGACCGGGCCTTTGGATGGCGTGGCCCGCGGTATTGGTCGCTCACGTGATGCGTCTCAGGACCGGCTGCGATATTCGATGGATCGCGATTGAGGAGTGGGACTCCTTCCAGGTCGCGGGCATCCACGTGTCGCGGGATCTTATTCGCACAGTCTTTCAGCGAGCCTTTCGGACGTTCGGCATTCTGGCAATGGCGAGACCGGATACTCCGGCAGTGGCGCGTGCCAAGTCGATGCGGGCCGCAACCCAAGAGATCAAGGACGGTCGCGTGATTGGCTTGATGCCCGAGGGAGACGTGGGACCGACGCCGGAGCTGTTGGAGGCGCGAGAGGGAGTCGGCGTGTTTCTGCACCTTATGGCCGCGGCCGGCGCGCTCATCCTCCCGGTCGGGATCTCAGAGGAACAGGGGCGTCTCGTCACGCATTTCGGGCACCCATTCGAGCTCTCCATCCCGCGACACGTACCAAAAGCGGAGCGTGACCATTGGGTACGCGAACACGTTATGCGCGCGATCCGCGACCTACTGCCGCCGCCGCTTTGGGGCTTCTACCGAAACCAGGGGAAGGGGCACGAAATCGAAGACTCCGACCGCGCCCCCGCTCTCTCCTAGTCGACTCCTACGGCCCTGGATGGGGTCCGCAAAGGGCCTCGGTCAGGTCTTCCAGCTTGTGGCCACAGCCCATTTCCAGAAGCCTATGGCCGTCGCCGGTCTTGATGGCATGGATCTCATCCGGCGAGAGGTATGCCTGGAGCGTGGTATCCGGATCCTGGCTATATTTCATGCGAAACGCGCGATCCTCAAGCAATCGGTCGACGACTTCCTCGATGTGTTGGACAGCGATGCTATCACCTCCCCGAACAAAACATAACGCCTCTCTTCCCAATCTAAACCGGCTTGCTTCATAAGTCAAATATGTATCGTTGAAAGTCATCATCAAGAAGACTAATGCGTTGGCACTTGCAGAGAAAAGCTGAAATCGCCACGCAGCGCACAATTATTGTCCGCGCCTTATAATCTGAGCGACAAAAACCTTGACTGGCGAAAAGGAACATTGATGCTTGCGCAAAAGGTACGGGTTTTCAATGCGGTGGCGACGCACCTGAGTTTCTCGCGGGCGGCGCTTGAGCTATCGATCAGTCAACCGGGCGTCACCTTTCACATCAAGGCGTTGGAGCGTGAGTATGGAGCGGATCTTTTCGAGCGGGTAGGGAAGCGCCTCTACCTTACCGATGCCGGCCGTGCTCTAGCCGGTTACGTGCAACGTATGGCGCTGATGGAAGAGGAGGCCCGCCTGACACTCGACGAGCTCAAGGGGCTGTCCAGCGGAACCCTCGTTGTTGGCGCCAGTGCCACCATTGGCATCTACGTGCTGCCGGAAGTGGTAGGCGAGTTTCGCAAACGTCATCCAGGAATTAAGGTCAGCCTGCGCGTTGGGAACAAGCGTCACACGATTGAGCGGTTGCTGAAGAACGAGGTGGACTTCGGGCTTGTGGCCGGCCCAATCGCAAACTCCGCTCTGAGCGCCGAGCCGTACCTGGACGACGAGCTGGTGATTATCGTCTCTCCGTCGCACAGATTCGCTCACGAGCCATTGATCTACCCAGGCGAGCTGCGGCGAGAGACGTTTCTGGTCCGAGAACCGGGCTCCGGAACCCAGGAGCTGATGGAGGAGCGCCTGGCGCATCTCGGAATCGCACCGGCGGATACGATGCAGCTGGGCAGCACGGAGGCGATCAAGCAAGCGGTAGCGGCCGATCTCGGCATTTCAATCGCATCGCGATATAGCGTGGAGGCCGAGCTGGACAATGGCCGTCTCCGCACCGCGAACGTGCCCAGCCTCGTGATGAAACGTCGGTTCTTGCTCCTCCATCACAAAGATAAGCGCCTCAGCAGGACGGCCATCGCGTTTCGCCTCGTCCTCCATGAGATGGGCGTGCGCCAGCAGGAACGGGCCGGATTGCGGGAGATCCCAGGTGCCAAACTCACGCACGCATCGCCTCCTCAATGATCTCCATGGCCCGCTCGGAGCGCCGTTCCCACGTGAGCGCTCGAGCCAGCTCGCGGCGGCGCTCAGGCAGGTCCGCGGACTCGTGAAGAGCGCGGTCCGCGAGGAGAAGAAAATCGTCGAGCGACTCGCCACGGTAGACCATGTCGCTATCGCCCACGATGTCGTCCACCGCGGGCAGAGGAGTAGACAATACCGGCTTGCCCAGCGCGAGGTAGTCGAATAGCTTGGCTGGGCAAATGGCCTCGGTGAGGGCGTCACGCACAAACGGAATCAACGCGAGGTCGAAGCCGTTCACGTAGCGGAGCGCCTCCTGATAGGGGCGATTGCCCAGCAGGTACAGGTTGGGATGGACGGCCCGAGGGGCTGTGGTGCCGCCGCCGACAAAGACGAAGGACCAATCTGGCCGCGCTTGTGCCATGTCTTCCACGAGCGGCCAGCTCATCCGCGAGTCGAACGACCCCAGGTAGCCGGCGATGGGACGCGGGATGTGTGCGAATTCGGAAGGCAGGGCGGCTGAGCGTGCCGTGTCCGCAAGGCGGGTATCAACCCCGTTCGGGAGGTAGTGGACGGGCGCGCCGGCAGATTTGGAGCGTACGAGCGAGCGCGATACCGCGAACACGACGTCAACGGCCCGGAGCAGCGCCCGTTCCTGGGCCAGGGTGTACTCCTGACGGCGCCGGTTGAGTCGGATGTAGTCGTATTCGGAGTGGTCGTCGTAAATATCGTAGACGGCGAGGCGGTGAGGAATGGCATCCGCGATCTCGGGAAAAAACCACCAGTAGAACCAGAGAAGGGGATCGCGGAAATGCAGCGTGCGCAGGGCACGCCGAACCTGACGTATGACAAGGTGCATGTTGGCGACGCGTGCAATGGGTGGATAGGAAAGGGGGAGCAACGCGCTGACGCCGGACAGCGGCATGACCCAGAGTCCCTCGTCCACCTGCTCAATCCGCCGCGGGGCGGCCACGTGACGAAGCAGCTCTATCCGTGAATGGAATCCTGGCAAGCGACCGGCGAGATGCCCCAGTAGCGACGTGTGACTGTCGCGGTAGAGGTAGAGAACGCGGTGGCTGCGAGCAAGGAGGCGCGCCGTGTGATGAATCGGGAAGTTGATGTCGGGTGACCAGGGACCTCCGCCGACAATCACGACGTCCATTGAGGTAGACAAGGCGCTTAAGGTTACGGGGTCCACGGGCGGACGTTCAACCGGACCATGGTGACGGGCGAAAAGGAGTAATCCATAAGGCCGTGGTGGATCCAGTATTCAGGGCGTAAGCTAGACGCGTCGCCGACATCGGCGCCAGGAGAGTCAGTGCGGATCGAACCTACCAACGTCCAGGATACTCGTGCCGGATCGACTTTCAATGCCACATCGATTCCGTTACATTGAGGCACGTAACCGCCAGGCCGGCGGCCGTAACGGGCGTGGAATCGCGGGCGGGCGAGGCGTCCAGTGTGGCGCCGTCGGACGACGGGCCGGTAACGCCATCGCGCTATCACGTGGGCCTGGCTACGGTCCTGGGTGCGATTATGCTGATTGGGCTTGCGCCTCGTCTCGACACCGATCTGTGGTGGCACCTCAAAGACGGAGCATACATCTGGTCGCATCACGCTATCCCGGTGGTCGACCACTTCTCCTTCACGTTCGCGGGGCACCCCTGGACCGACCACGAGTGGCTGACGGAGCTGCTGCTTTACGGACTATTCAAGTCGTTTGGGCAGTGGGGACCAATCGTTGCGTTTGCCGCGATCATCTGTACCACGTTTGGCCTCGCCTACCGGCGCATGTTGGAAGGCGGCGCGAACGCCATCCTCGCGCTCTTCGTGCTGGTGGGGGCCTTCGTCGCCTCCAGCTCTACCTGGGGAGCCCGTCCTCAGATGCTGTCCTTGCTCTTTCTCGCGATCTACGCTCTCGTGCTCGACCGATATGTGCGAGAGCGGGACAGGCGGTTGCTCGTTGTTTTCCCGCTGCTCATGGTCCTTTGGACCAACATGCACGGCGGATGGAGTCTCGGCCTCGTACTCCTCGGCCTCACTCTGGCCGGCGAGACCGCCAACCGCCGGCGCCATCACGATGGCTCGCTCGAGGCGGCTGAGCTAAGAGCTCTGGCTTTCGCTGCGGCGGCAACTCTGGGGGCGACTCTGGTCAATCCTTACGGTCTGCGTCAGGTCCTGTATCCGCTGGTGTGGATCTTTCCTTCGGCGTACTCAAATGTCCTCAACGAATGGGTGTCGTCGAACTTTCACGAGCCCGTGTTCATGGTTTTTGAGGCGATGCTACTGGTGCTTATCGGTGCCTTCTACAGCGGTCGACAACGTTTTAATTGGACGCATCTCCTTCTTATTCTCGCGTTCACACATCTCGCCCTGAGCCAGTCTCGAAACGTCGCCGTCTGGTCCGTCGTGATCAGCCCGCTGCTTGCCCTTTACCTGCAGGGTGCTCTCCTTGCTACCCGCCACACCGCCAACGATTCCAGAAAGCGCTCGATGAGCCGACACGTCGAGCGGTCGCTCAATGTAGCCCTTCTCGCGCTGGTCTGCGTGCTGTATCCCATGGAGGCGCTTCACTTTGTCAAAGCCGGCGTCCTGGAGCGGAATGAGCGAACCGTCTTCCCCACCGCAGCCATGACCTTCATGATGCGGCACAACCTGCCATCACGGACCTACACTTCGTATGCGTGGGGCGGATACGTGTTGTGGGAAGGCTACCCTCGGTACCAGGACTTCATCGATGGCAGAGCCAATACGCTTTTCAACACAAGAATCCTCCACGACTATCTGACGGCGTATGACGGGACCGCCGGCTGGAAGCGCGTGCTGAATCGATACCGCACCGCCAATGTGCTGGTGGACCCAAACGCTCCCCTGGCGCAGGTTCTCGCCGGCGACCCGGGCTGGCGCCTGGTCTACCACGACGGTACGTCGACCCTGTACACACGTCGCGCAGGCCAGGTGAAAGGCTAGATGCGCAGTCCAACCCGTGCCACCCAGCCCCGGTTCTGAGCGACCTCGACGGCGGGCTCCCACGCGTCGCGACATACGACCATGGCCAGTACCACTTGTCTCGACTGTCCACCGGCCACCCCAATTCCGCAGCTGACCCACTCGCCATCAAAAACGTCACGCTGCCGTCCGAGGCGCCGGCCAATCACTTCCGCCGGCCCGCTCAGGACGATCTCCATCAGGAGGCCGCGTCCGAACAAGGCCCGGTAGTGTTCCGGGTACTCCCACCCGTTGTCACTTTCGCCCGTCATGATCTGATGCACTGCTTTGCCTTCGGCTACTTGCATCAGGTCCTCATCCATCTCGAGGAGAGGTAGTCCCGCTTCATGCCGCCGGTCATTTAGATCGGTTAATAGACCGTGTCCGAAGCCTGGGCGCAATAAAGCGCTCTGGCGGCGTTCGGGTAGGATCTGGGTCATAAACCAGTAAATGCCGACGATGGCGAAAAGCACGACGGGCAGAAGGACGGACATGCACACCTCCAGAAATATGCGACGTAGTGGGGAGAGGCAGCCGCGATGGAGGTGTGGGGACGGGAACTATTGTGCCTGCATTTGCCGTGAGATGCAAGAGGCAAATTGAGGTCAACCGACGCTGCGGCTCCGAATTCTCTGTTGCTGTTGCATACGCCAGTCACCCTCGGTGACGAGCCCCATGCGCAGTGCGTACACAGCGGCTTCGGTGCGGTCACGGACGTGCAGCTTGCTCAAGATGTCGCTGACATAGTTCTTCACGGTCTTTTCGCTCAGACCGAGACGTTGCGCGATCTCGCGGTTGCTGTCGCCCTGCACGATGGCGCTCAGAATGTCGCGCTCGCGTCCCGTAAGGCCCGTCTCCAGGTAGCTGAGGCGCGCGAATTCGTCCAGGAGCTGAATGGCGAGTTCGGGGCTGATGAGAGCTTCGCCATATGCCACCGCTCGAATCGCTTCCAGCACTTCCGTAATATCGGCGCTCTTGGACAGGTATCCCCGCGCCCCCGCCCGAATGGCGGCGAAGAGCTGCTGTTCTTGCTGGTTTGCGGTCAGGATCACGAC
Organism: Chloroflexota bacterium; assembly: GCA_003244175.1. Taxonomy (GTDB): domain Bacteria; phylum Chloroflexota; class UBA5177; order UBA5177; family UBA5177; genus QHBP01. The sequence goes on from QHBP01000436.1 coordinate 16,238, forward strand.
ATGCGTTTCCGGCATAGCACCGGTCACGCGTCGTACCAGGTCCATGCCCATCGGGGTGAGGCCAATGGGATCCATCAAGACCACGTCCGCCGGCTTGTCCGTCAGCTCTGCGATGAGCTTCTCGCCATCGGTATAGGTGCCCGCGACGGTCATGTCTCCCTCGGCCCCAACCAGCCGAGACAGAGCCTGCACCAGGAGGTGCTCCCGGTCCGCGAGTGCCACTCGAATCATTCTGTGTCTATGTCCTTGCTTCTCTTGTGTCAATAGAGATTGCCCGGCGTGCCTAGTATAGGTGTCCTTTGGCCCCGTGCCTAGTACCGGGGTATACATGTAGCAGATGGCAGCGCAGTGCCTCTCAATCGCACCAGCATGGAGGAAGAAGCAGTGATGGAATATCGAAATCTGGGGCGGACAGGGCTTAAAGTGGCGGATCTGTGTATGGGCACTATGCAGTTCGGTTGGACCTCAACCGAAGATGAGGCATTCGATGTCCTGGACGCGTATGTGGAGTCGGGTGGCAACTTCCTCGACACGGCTGATGTCTACTCACGGTGGGTAGAGGGGAATCCGGGAGGCGTGGCGGAGGGGATACTCGGACGCTGGCTGAAGAGCCGCGGCAATCGGAAGAGCATTGTGCTCGCCACCAAGGTACGGGGCACGATGAGCGCGGGGCCGAATGACACGGGGCTGTCTCGCAAGCACATTCTGGACGCGATAGAGGCATCTCTCCGTCGACTCCATGTCGACTACGTCGACCTGTACCAGGCACACTCCGACGATCCCGAGGTGCAGCTGGACGAGACGCTCGAAGCGTTCGACGATCTCGTGCGGCGCGGGCTCGTGCGTTATATCGGCGCTTCCAACTACGATTANNAGGCGTGGCGGCTCATGAAAGCGCTATGGATCAGCGACAAGAACGGATACGCCCGATTTGACAGTCTGCAACCAAATTACAGCCTGGCGCACAGGTCCGAGTTCGAGGGCGAGCTGGAGCCGTTGTGCCTTGAGGAGGGCATCGGAGTTATCCCGTACTCGCCGCTCGCATCCGGATTTCTGACCGGAAAATATCGCCGTGGACAGGAGCTGCCGAAGTCCGGTCGCGCCGAAGGCATTAAGGACACCTATCTGAATGAGCAGGGATATGGTCTGATCGATGTTCTGGACGAAGTTGCGGGCCGCCACGACGCCACCCCGGCGCAGGTCTCCTTGGCATGGCTTCTTGCCGGTCCCAGCATTACTTCGCCAATCATTGGCGCCAATAGCGCGCAACAGTGGCGGGAGCTGGCAAAGGCGGTGGACGTGGATCTGAGTGTGGAGGATGTCACGGCTCTCGAGGAGGCCAGTGCATGGGCATAAAAGGACTCCGAGACAAAGGCCATGACGCTTCAGGTACGCGGTAAGGAGGCGGCATATGCTTCCGACGACATTTCAGGCACTGGTAGTTCTCGTGCTGGCAGTAGCACCCGGATACATCGCGATCGTTACATGGGCGCGAGCAAAAACCTGGAAGGGATTCTCTTCGGATCTTGACACAGTTCTCCGCTCGCTCGTCGTTAGCGCGCTCATCCAAGTTCCAATGGCCCCACTCGCGGTGTGGTTCGGTTTGTATCCTGATCTGGCGCAGGTCGGTAGGCGCGCCTGGTTGTTGTTCATATGGCTGCTCTTGACGGTGATTCTCCTCCCGCTGTTGGGTTCCGCGATCGCGAGCTCGTCCTATGACAGGTTCCTTCTCCCGCTTGCGCGTAGCGACAACCCAAGCCACAACGAGAAGATTCGGGCGCCGCGTCCTCCCTCTCCTTGGGACAGATTCTTTCTGCAGAAGGTTCCCAACGGTTCCTGGCTTGTGCTGGAGCTAGAGGGTGGTTACGTCGCCGGTTCCTGGGAGAGGGGTTCGTACGCGATCACGTCACCCTTGCAACACGGCCTATACTTGCAGCGCCAGTAGCAAGGTGAGCGATGAAGGAGATTTACGGAGGAACGAGCTTGTGCCTCAAGCGGGAATCCTCATCGACGACGCCGCTAGAATAAAGAGTGTACGAGTCGTCGTGCCTTAGGACGAAAGGAATGTACCCGTGCGTGAGAGCTGGAGAGATCGCTTTGTAAATCACAAACCGTCGGTGAAAGAAACGGAGCCGACCGTGACGAAGGGCGCGATACTGGCCGGCGGGAAGACGCCGGACGAAGCGCCTGTCGCTCCGAAGGATGCCAATGGCCAGGACGTCCGCCAAAGCGTCGAGGACCGCAATGACTCGTGATTCAAAGGTCTGTCGCGGGTCTTTGCCCTTAGTGCAATGTCGAGAAAGTTTCCACCTGGATGCTACAGCCACTTGTCGAACCAGGCGAGGATGTGCTCCATTCGTTCTACGCGCCGGGACGGCTTGCCCATGCGTGTCAATCCATGGCTTTCTTCGGGGTAGACGATAAAGCGCGTTTCCTTGCCCAGCCGGCGTAAGGCGACAAAGATCTGCTCGCCCTGCTCCAGGGGCGTACGGTCGTCGCCCTCGTATTGAATGACAAGGAGCGGCGCCCGAATATTGGCGGCGTATTTGACCGGACTCATGTCCCAGAGTTTGTACCCATCTTTCTCCGGCGTCGTTTTGAACGATCGATCCCACACCCATCCGCTGTCCGAGGTTCCGAAAAAGCTCAGAAGGTTTGAGACGCAGCGCTCGGTCACACCCACTCGAAAGAGATCGCTGTGCGCCATGGCCCAGATGCTCATGTAGCCGCCGTAGCTGCCGCCGGCGATGGCAATGCGGCCGCCATCTATTCCGGGTCGAGAGGCAGCCGCACTAGCTCCAGCTACTACATCCTGAAAATCGAGGTTGCCCCAGTCCCCGTGAATGCTTGTCTGGTATGCGCGTCCGTAGCTCGACGATCCGTGGACGTTGGGGTAGAAGACCGCGAATCCTCGTCCGGCGAGGAGCTGGTACTCAAAAAAGAAGGACTCGCCATGTGCCAGGTGCGGACCTCCATGAACGTAGACGATGAGCGCGCGTTGATTTTGATCCGGGCCTGGCGGTTGCAAAAGCCATCCCTGGCTGCGCTCGCCGTTCGCGCCCTCGAACCAGAAACACTCGGGGCCAATAGTCTCCACAGTTCGCAGTAACGCGTCGTTTTCATGAGTGAGGCGCCGCTCTTGGTCGCCATTGCGAATATAGATCTCCGACAGGTGGACGGAGTCCGCCCCGACAAAAGCCATAGCTCCCCCCTCGCGGTTCAACGAGAAGTCGGAGATTGTTCGTGCTCCTCGGGTCACGGACTGGACCAGGCCATTTGTCGCCAGGTAAATGTTGACCGTGCCTTTCACGGTGCCTAAAAAGTACGCGCCCTCGACCGCGGGGGAGACGTGCTGGCCGTAGTCGTCGGAAGGACGCACCACGTCGCTGAGGACCTCCGCACCGAAGCTCCCATCCCACTCGCCAAGTTCGTCCCGAAGATCGAACTCGTCCAGGGAGGCGCTGTACAGGCGCGAGGGCGCAAAGACATCGTCCATATCCTGATTGCCCGGGAAGAATACGCGGCTGCCGGATACGTCGAAAGCGGGCCGGCCGAAGGCGCCATCTCGCGTGATCTGACGTGCCTCTCCTCCCGACGAGGGGATAAGGTAGATATCACCGGCCGGCGTCACATCCCATCGTTCGCCCCGACTGCTCCCGAAGGCAATAAGCGTTCCATCCGGAGACCAAGCTGGGTCGTCATCGAAAAAGTCCCCATCGGTCAGCTGCCTCAGAGCGTGGTCCGCTATGGTCACGACAAAGATGTGTCGCCTCCGGTTGCCGATATAGCCGACGCCGTCAACTTTGTACGATGCCCGGTCCACTATGTTTGTCGCCGCGATTTTCTCGTCATCCTTGTCAGTCGTTTGTTCCTCCGGCTCGGTCGAAATCAAGCCGGCGAAGGCGATGGCGGTGCCGTCTGGAGACCAGACGGGCACACCCGCGCCATGCTTGAGGTCCGTAAGCGCGATGCTCTCGCCTCCATCGGCGCGCAAAACGTGAACTTGAGCCGCGTCACCCCGCTTGGAGAGGAATGCCAAGAACTCCCCGTTCGGTGACCATCTCGGGGCGCTGTCCTTGTTTCCGGACGTGAACTGGCGTACGTCTCCCTGCATGTTGACGATGTAGATGTTGCTCGCATACTCGTTCTTCTTTTCGTCCATCTGCTGCAGAACGAACGCGACGTGGGTGCCCTCGGGCGAGATGCGCGCGTCCGAGATGAGACGTAATTTGTAGAGATCGGACGCCTCGAGTGGTCGTCGTTCAAGCATGTTTCACCTCTCCCGGATCTCGCGCATTGTCACTCCACCCATCAGTCTCTCAATCTCCTCTGATCCTCCTACCCCAGGCTCTAGGTGCTGAGCGTTGGAGGCTCCGCAGGCCATGGCGAGCCGCACCGCTTCCAACGGCTCGTAGCCTCGCTCAATACCCACCGCAAAGCCGGCCACGAACGCGTCTCCAGAGCCGACGGCATTGACGGTTGGGACGGCTGGAGGAAAGAGATGCCGAGCAGCACCACAGTGACCGTATATGACGCCGGATGCCCCCAGCGTGAGAAGAACGTGGTCGGCGCCGCTCGACAGGTGTCGGGCCACATCTTCAGGGACGTCACCAAATCCGAGTGCCTCACGACTCTCCGCCTGATTTGGTGCGAGAGCCCAAACCCCGAACGTCCACATCTCGCGGAGCAGCGCTCCGCTGACGTCCGCAAGAACGCGAACGTGCTTGTGCCGTGCGGCAATCAGGACGTCCGCGTAGAAATCGCTCGGCACGCCCGGAGGTGCGCTTCCGGAGATGCACAGCATGTCTCCCTCACCGAGACACGCACGGACGGCTGCGCTCAGCTTGTCGACCTCTGCTTGTGTGACATGTGGCCCGGGCTCGTTCACGACCGTCTCGACGTTTGCGTTTGGGTCCACCACGATTAGGCAGGTGCGACTTTCCTCCGCGGTCGACACCCAGTGCTGCTCGATGCCCATGTCGGTGCAGGCCGCGCCGATGGCGGGTGCCTGTGGACCTCCCACGAAACCCACGACCCGCACCCCCTCGTCCAAATGTCGGACGGCGCGTGCCACGTTCAGTCCTTTCCCTCCGGCAAACGGCAAGGACTGGCTTGCGCGAAAGACGTCACCTGTACGAAAGCAAGGCACAACCTCGATACGGTCCATGGCGGTGTTGAGGCTGAGAACCGTGATCACGTGGATATTGTGCAGGCACGATTAGCGGACAGAAAGAGCCTCAAGGGAAGAAAGCGAAATCCGGACAATGCGTCATCCATTGCATCGTTACTGCGCGCACCGGCTCGGCCCGGGCCGGCGTACCAAGCGCACGGCGCCAATGATCGCCCCGCGCTTCACGCCGTATTGGTAGGGCTCCTGGAGAGCAAGCGATCCCAGGCGGCTGTCCACGGGTTGTTCCAGAAGCTTGAAGTCGTACGTGTAGGTCCGCCTCAATCCGTCGTTGACGAAAGGGATCAGCTCGGTGAGGCTTTGTCCCGTCCCGTCTCTGTGCTGCACCGCGAGTTGGAGGGTCATCACCGGCTCCTGCACCAAGGGGGAGATAGTGGCTCGCAGGGAGAGGTGGGAATAATCGTCGAGACACACGTTGATACCACGAGTTGGAGACTCGGCCTCGCTCGTCGAGAAATGAAGGTCTCGCGACGTCGTCAGTACCGGTTGAATCGCTGCCTCAGGCGCCACGTGGTCGGAAGGATCAAGCGACACGTTGATATCCGGATAGCGGTACGCCGTCACATCGGCCTCGCTGCCGCCCTTAGATGCCAAGCGCAGCGTGATCGTCTTGCCTGCGTATGCGGTCAACGGCACGGACACGTTGCGCCACGCCGAATCGCCGGACGACATGACGTGTCGAAACAGCGGCATCCACGCGGCGCGACCTCCCTTCACCCGGATGTCGATCTCGGCCGCTTGCCTTCGGGTAGGCGTTCCCGTTGGATCGATGCTGGCGACTGCCGACTGGAAGGAGGCGGCCGTCAGCTTGCTCGGGAGTGCGACGCTCCACGTCACGAAGTCGTGCAAGGGCACTATCAGGTTCAGGTGATGGTAGTCGGAAAAGAGCACGTGAGTCAGCCCGCGGTCGGTGGACCAATAGGCACCCGCGGTTCGCGACGCATCGTTGACCCGTACGCTGTCCAGGACAAAGTCGCCCTGCAAGGTCCACGTTTCGTCGGGCGCGAACACGGAGAGGTGATGCCGCTCCAGTGGCGCGGCGAGTCGTGACAGGTACGAGGAGTGTCCGACACCCCATTGAAAGACGTAGCCCTCACAGTAGGTCGGCGCGACGCGGTAGTTCCGCAAGCAGGAGGCGGAGGCGGGGCTTCTTGAGTTGAGGTAAAACACCTTGTCGGCATAGGTGAGATCGGCGCCGCGGTACAAAGACACAAGGATGACGCTCGTGGCGAGGCACCATGCCCACACCGGCAGGTCGGGCACACAGGACTTGAGAACCCCTCTAAGATGGCGAAGGTTGCGACGCCAGGCAGGGGACGGCGGCCGGCGCCGGACGTGTTTGGGCGGGGGAGGAAGGGAGATGGCCGGCAGCGGGCTAGTTGTCCACAAGACCGCCGCCAGTCCTACCAGGCCGATCCATACGGGGATGGCGTGGGCGCTGTACCAGGGCGCGAGGCTTCCCCCCGCACCGCCTCGAAACACACTGATGATCGAGGCGTTAATGAGACCGTACGCCAGGCACATCAGGGCCGGCGCGCCTTGTACTAAGACGCGCGGGCGACGCTTCGCGACGAGGAGCGCGACTCCCATGGCGGACATCGCGACACCTACCTTTCCAACGCTCAACGCCGTGGCCGGCAGCAATCCCTGGCTGAACGGCAGCCCTATGACGGAGAAAATGAAGTTGAGGTCGAGCAGGGGGCCGGCCGGGTTACCCTGCCCCGCGCCGTGAAGTACTTCGAAATACACATACACAGGCGATGAAAGCAGGGCCGCGACAAGCCAGACTGCATAGGACCACAGCGAGCGGTACCCGAGCAGGACCATGCCCAGGAGGAACGCGGGCCAGGCGGGGATGCCGCCCGCTCCGGAATAGCAGGCGACGAGGCCACCGACCGCCATGACCGCAAGAGACACGGAACGATTCCGGAGGCGGGACAAACCCCATATGCCCACTGCCAGCCCAAGCTGGTTCATTTCAATCTGCAGACTCGCATCCCCGTAGGTAAACACGTTGATCTGCGAGGTCGCGAAGACCAGGGCCGCGAGCGCGGGCCACAACGCCCAGCTCAGCCGGCGACCGATGGCCGCTGTGAAGGCATCTCCCAGCAGCAACAGCTTGAGGAAGGCTGCCGCGAGCCCTACATCCAGCTCGACGTACATATTCCAGTGCGTGGTGAGCATGACGGCAAGCCGGAGCAAGAAAGGGATAGCCAGCGAGTGAGAGCGAATGAACGAGTCGTGGAAAAAATTCTGCCACTGATACGTCCCGCTGAGCATTTGATCGAAGTACGGGAGCTCGGCGAGGTAATCGTTTGACGGGTTGTTGGCGCCCGTGCTCGAGACGATCGAAACGATATTCAGCACCGGTACGAGGGTGATGACAACCACGCAGAGCGTCACCAGCAGCCGCGGCGCGGACGTACGCCACGGCCCGAAACGAAGATACAATCTCTGGCTCGGCACGTGCCAGGGACGCGTCAGGGGTGGTAGAAGCCGGGTGCGAGGGGCCGCAAGTGTCTTCTTCATCGTCGCGGGTCTCGACGCATCGTGGGGAGTTTATCAGCGCATGCGAGCATTCTCGGGTTCCCCTTGTTGCAGGTGCAGCAGTGCCGCGTAGCCGTCCATGACCTCGTCCACCGGGCCGTCCATTTCCAGGTGTCCGTGGTTCAGCCAGAGAGCACGCTCGCACACCTTTCGGACCGTTTCGGCGGAGTGTGAGACGAACATCAGCGTGCGACCTTCTCTCTTCATCTCCAGAATGCGAACGAGGCATTTCTGCTGGAAGCCTTCGTCTCCCACCGCCAGCACCTCGTCGATAAAGATGATGTCCGGTGAGATGTGCGCGGCAATGCTGAAGCCGAGACGTGTCACCATGCCGCTGGAGTAGCGCTTTACCGGAACGTCGATGAACTCTTCGAGCTCGGCGAACTCGACGATACGCTCGGCGTACTCTCCAACGCGTCGCGGGTGGATGCCCTGAATGGCCGCATTGAGAAAGATGTTTTCGCGTCCCGTTCGCTCGAAATTGAAACCGGCGCCGAGCGCGATCAAGGTGGCAAAGCGGCCCCTAACCGCGGCATAGCCACGGGCGGGACGTGTAATGCCGCACAACAGGCGAAGGAGCGTCGTCTTCCCCGAGCCATTGCGACCGACGAGAGCTACCGACTCTCCGGACTGTATCGCGAAGGATACATCCTGTAGCGCCCAGAAGAGGTCCTCCGAGTGGTCTCGGTGTTGAAGGGGGTGCTTGAGCAGATGCATGGCTTCGTGACGCAGACTGACCTGGTGAGCTCTCGGCATGTAGCTCTTGTAGAGATGGTCGGCGACGATGACGGGCTGTGTTGCCATCACAGCATGTCCGCGAAGCGATCCTCATTCGCTTTAAAGTGTCGGTATCCGAAGACCAGGACGCCGAAGGCGAGGGCCGCGGGATAAATCAGGCTGAACCAGTCCGGCATGCGATCGTACACGATCACATTGCGCCACGCCTCGATGAGCAACCCCATGGGGTTGAGATTGATAAGGAATTGGTAGCGGTGGGGCACGATACTCACCGGATAGATGATTGGGCAGAGGTAGAACAGTATCTGAAGGAAGACGCTGACCAGCTGCGGCACGTCGCGGACGAAGACACTGAGCCAGCTGACCGTGAACATCAAGCCGAGCATCAGGGCGACCTGAATGAGGAGCAAGACCGGCAAGAACACGAACATGGCGGTCGGCTCTATTCCGACGAGCGCATTAATCAGCAACATCGCCAGAAACATGAATAGGGAGTCAACTAAGGCCTCCCCTAGCGCAGAGAGGACGATGATTTCGCGCGGGAAGTAAATCTGATTTATGAGACCCATCGCGGAGATGATCGAGCGCATGCTGGCGGCGATTGATTGGTTGAATAATCCCCAGGGAACGAAGGCGGCGAGAAAGAAAGAGATGAACGGTGTGTTTCCCGTGTGAATGCGCATTATTTCCGCGAAGACCGCGGTCATGACGAGGGCGGTAGACAGCGGGAGTAGCACAATCCACAGCACCCCCAGAAGGGCCTGCGCGTAACGGGATCGCACGTTGTAGAGAATCCAGATTCGGAGGAGCCCCGAGTTCGCCCAGAGGCGCTGCAGGCTCGAGAGCAGCGGAGGTGCTCCCACATCGGCCTGTTCGTGCGGCGTCCGCGGGACGAGCAGGAGGGCCAAGGGAACGGCGAGGAGGGTGAAGTAGCCCTTTTGAAGACCCGATTGCAACGGCATGATCGCCAAGATTGCGACGTCCACCAGAGGGATCGAGACGAGAAGAGTGGTCAGGTGCCCAACCGATCGATCAAAGAATTGTTGCAGGCCGTAACGCGACATGTACGCGAGCGCGAGGCCTAGCGCTACCGTCAGGTATATCTGCGGCGAGTGCCACTGATAGTTTGTGCCGACATATTTGCCGAACGGTAAGACTTCCCGCCAATACGTCGCGACGAGGTACGCCATCAGTAGGATGGCGAGATCCAGTACGTACTCGCCGGCGAGCGTCGCGCCACGCGCCAACCGCGTCGACCGCTGCCGGCGTATCGCGGTGGCGTATCCGATAGTCGAGCGCATCAGTCCCTCTTTACTCGAACCACGGTTGCATCTCATCATTGGAGCGGCGCCGCTTCGCTTGAATCTCCGCACGCTTCTGCCGCATGCGCGGGATGAGCTTGAGCAAGTCAAGCATGGCGCCAAGAGAGCTGCGTTCGATACTGACGAGCCCAGCCAGCACCTTGAGCTGGTAGGGTGCTATATACAAGGAATCGCGTAGGACCGACCTGGGCGTATCGTTTTTGATGACCAGCAACCATCCGTTCTTCACGGACTGTCTCTTCAGATGATTGGGAATCGACCTTCGACTTTGACCAGGATGAAAGCCGCGAACGTGATAACCGACGGCCTCCGGCAGGTAGTAGGCGTCCCAACCATAGAGACGTGCTCGCCAGGCCAGGTCCACATCTTCGCGATAGATCACGAAGTCATTGTCGAAGTACTCTGCCTCGACTGCAACATCGTCCAGCATTGTACGGCGGTACGCCGCACACGCACCGTCGGCGCCAAAAATGTGTGCGGGTTCCATGCACGTCGAACCCGCGGGCTTGCGATTACCACGCAAAAATGGGCGCCGGCTTCGAAACATCATCAGCCCCGCGCTGTCGATCAGCATGGTGTCGACGGGCAGGGCCGCGAGGGTGCTGAAATCGGTTCTGGTTGAATCCAGGAGCAATAGCTTGCCATTGATTGAGCCAATTCGCGGGTGTCGATCGAACGCGTTGACGACGCGGGCCAGGAAGTCCGGTCGTATGATCACGTCGGGATTAAGAGTGAGGACGAACTCCGAGTCCGTCTCGTGTATCCCGTAATTATGGGCACGAGAATAGTATAGGTTCGCGTCGTTTGTCAGGACATGGATACCGCGGTTTCGCCAGGGCTCCAGAACGTCGCGAGTGTTGTCCCGTGAGTCGTTGTCGATAACCGTCACGCTGAAGTTCGCGTAGTCCTGCGCCGTCACGCTCGTAAGACAGGCGTCGATGACGGACGCGCTGTTGTAAGTCACGATGTTGATCGCCATCCGCGCCATTCTTTACGCCGACTCCAACACAGGGACTACGTATCCACGGGTCGGTGGCCTATCGAGGTGCTGCACTGGCGGATTCGCGCTTCCCGATTGCCATGGCAACGGAACGGAAGCCCGTCTTCCGTGCGAGGTGTCATATTCGGGTTCCAGAATGGGTCGACGAAGTCCCTCCACGGCCAGGCGTGGTGCTCGACCGACATCATCGGCTTCAGAGACTGCGCGGACTCGTACTCGGCCAGTGGCGTATATATGTTGTCATACCCTCGTGTTAGGGCGCGAAGACAGAAATCCGTCATGGCGAGTGGGAGAGGGAGATCCGAGCGGTACCCCTGCAGCTCCTCCCACACGCTCCGGCGCACGCCGCAACAGCCCAGGTACACCGCGCTCATCTCGCGCGGCAAGGTCGTGAGGTTGAGATAAAAGTTGTGCTGGGGCAGCTCCGGCAATCCGGCTCCCACAAAGAATGGCTGGCCGCCGTCTCCAAGAGCGACACCGCCCTGCAACGTCAGGATGCGCCTATACACAGTGCGGCCCCCGACGACTGCCGTGTTGGGATTCTGTACGTGTTCCAGCAAGGCCAAGACGCTTTCACGGCTTCGCGGCTTGGCCGTGGCGTCGAGCCAGAGCAGATAATCTCCCTGCGCGTTGCGAAGCGCTTCCTCGTGGCCATTGTTATCATCGAGACGCGCGACCTCGCTCACCTTGAATCCGTCCAGATCCAGAGTGGTGCGCCAGTCCTCGCCCCGGCCGAGCACGATGAGAGACACCGATGCGCCTCGAGGGACGTGGTGGCGGACGAAGAAAATGCCGTTGAGATGGGAGGGCTCGACGCGGGCGTCCTGACGCCGGCGCCGAACTGAATCCTCCAGCGCGTGACGCGACGCTCGTAGCGCGTAGGGCTTGGTGGCGCTGGCCGACGCGGTCGAGGTCTCCGTCTTCCGCCAGGAGTAGAGCACGAGTGGCACATGCGCCACGGCGCGAGCTCGCTCCGCTACCCGCAGGAAGAGGTCGTGATCCTGGCTCCCGACGGTCTCGTGCCGGAAACCGCCCACCTCGACGACAATCGAGTGGCGGAGCGCCGCCAAATGTGTTACGTAGTTGCACGTCTGGAGCAGCGTGGGCGACCAGGCAGGCTTGAAGAATGGCTCCGCCCGCTCACCGTCAAGCTCCAGCTTGTCCTCGTCCGTATAGATGAGGTCGACGGCCGGCTCCGCCTCGATCACGCAAGCCAGCTCGGCAAGGGCATCGGGCGCCAGAACGTCGTCGTGATCAAGGAGCACGACAAAGCTGCCGCGAGCGATCTCTAAAGCGCTATTGCTGGCCGCGGCGATATGTCCCCGTTGTTCCCGATAGAGAACCCGGATACGCGTATCCGTTTGAACGCGACTCTCCAGAAGCTGTCTCACGCGTGGGTGAGACGAGGCGTCATCCGCGATGCACAGCTCCCAGTGCGGGTACGATTGATCGATTACGCTTTGTATCGCGGCCTCCAGCAGTGCCTCCTCGGTGTTGAACACGGGCATGATCACACTCAGGAGAATCTCTTCAACTGGCTCGCGTATCGTCTTCCCTGCTTCTAATCGGCCGCGACACACAAGCCATTCTTGGTACGACGCGTGAATGCGTCCGCGCCGGTGCGACGCGTCATGCGCTGCCGGAAGGGTACGAAATGGCGATCGCAGCAAGAAGGCGAGCCGGCGGACAAAAAGTCGCGGATTTGTCCGCAGGAGGCGTAGCCCCCGCAAAAGGAAATTGATCACGTTTGCGGCGAATCCTGGGTGGAAGTCACGAGCGTTGCTGTGAAAGGCACGTTGGTATACTCGCACATGGCAAAACGTCGTAGCAGCGCGACTCTGGAGCGGCGAGGCGCTGCCAAGCCGGCCCGTGGAGGCGCTCGGCCAAAGGTAACAGTCCCGTCGGTCACCACCGCCAACATCGGTCACCTAGCCGACGCAGTCGTCGAAGCGACCTGGCTGGTCGCGGCGCTGGCTATACCTCTGTACTTCTCGGCTGTCACGGCCACCGGCTTCGAGGCCGACAAGGGCGTGCTGCTGCGCGTGCTGGCGTCGGTGGCCGGCGCCGCCTGGCTCACGGGCGCCGCTGCCGGTCCAAGGAGGCACGTTGCAATTCGAGGAACAGATCTGCTGTTTATGGCCGGCATCGCCATGTTCTTCTCGCTGACCCTGGCCACGTTGCTTTCGGTCGATCTCAGATTGAGTCTATTCGGGTCACTGTCCCGAGGAGCGGGCCTGGTCACGTACCTTGCGTGTGCCGTGTTCTTCTTGACAGTTGC
>QHBP01000295.1 GCA_003244175.1 Chloroflexota bacterium
ATCGGCAGCACGCACACCGGGCATCCGGGTCCGTGAACCAGCTCCACCTGCGGAGGCAGCAGATCCTTGATGCCATGGCGATAGATGGTGTGGGTATGACCACCACAAATCTCCATGATCTTGTAGTGGCGATCCGGGTGCGCGTTTTCCGCGATCTGCGCGCCCAGCGCCTGTGCGATCTTCGCGTTACGGAATTCGTTGACGTATTTCATTTTCCCTGCCCCTCCCGCTCCCGGCTCACGCGCCCGATAGCCACACCCCCGTGGGTCAGTAGAAACTCTCCCGGCTGAACGGGAGCCACCAGCTCGACTGCGATCACCGCCTCATTGCCGGCCGCATCGCGGCAAACGGCATCGTCCCCCTCGATCCCCACGACTCGCAGAGGTATGCCGGCATCGGAACACACAACGCATCCATCGTGGTCCAGCGTGCAGGCGTCTGGAGGCCATCCGTCGTTATGTTCTGACACCGGCTCGCTCGCCTGCATGACTATTCGATCCTCGAAATGCTCAAGTCGTCGAGCTCCTGTCGATATGCCTCGCCGATCTCCTCCAGCGCGTGAAGAGTCGAGCGAGCCTCGCCCTCGTCGATGCGGGACATGGCAAAGCCGACATGAATAAGCACCCAGTCCCCCAGCTCGATTCCGTCTTTTTCCTCATCCACCAGACCGATATTGATAGTTCTGCGAACCCCGCTGACATCCGCTTTGGCCAGCTGTAAGTCCTTATCGAGGATCTCCACGATTTGCCCCGGTATTGCCAAGCACATGAGTCTGCCTCCTATCCAAGTCCGCGCCGAAGAACGCTGTCCGCCAACACCACTTGACCCAGGGAGATTCCACCGTCGTTGGCGGGGACGCGCCGGTGGAGATAGACCTCGAATTCATTTTCGCGCAAAGCGTCGACCGCCTGCCGGAGCAGCAGCATGTTCTGGAACGTGCCTCCGGAGAGCGCGACCGCCGTCGGGCCGCCGGCGTCTCTGATTCTCCGGCAGCTCTGGAGGATGACTTCCGCCACGGTCCGATGGAATCTCGACGCGACGGTCTCAGTCGAGACGTTCTTCACCACATCCTCGACGAGTGCATCCAGGATGTCTCCCGTCTCTACCACCCACCCATTCTCGCCCTCATGCAAGCGGAAGGGGTAGGGGGTGGACGTCGAGCCACTCGCCACCATTTCGAGCTCAATCGCCGCTTGCCCCTCATATGTTGTGCGCATCGAGCCGGGCAGACCAAGAAGGGCCGCAGCCGCGTCGAACAGACGGCCGGCGCTCGAGGTCAGTGGAACGATCGCCGGCATCTCAGCGCGCGCTACAAGTATCTGCGCGATCAGGTGTATGTTGCGCTCGCCCACGCGCCGCACAATCTCGAGCGGGCTTTTCAGGAGCTCCTCCTCGGTGTGTCTTTCTATAAGGTAAGCAATTACGACGCGCCAGGGTTCACGAATGGCGGCCGCGCCGCCCGGTAGTGCCATGGATGCAAGATGCGCGCGGCGTTCAAATCCTTCCTGGACACTGCCCTCGAAAAACTCCCCTCCCCACAGCGTCCCGTCGGTCCCGTAGCCCGTCCCATCCATGGCGACGCCTATGACTCGCTCCTCGAGTTGCCGGCCGTTGTCGGCGAGGCAGCTCGCGATGTGCGCGTGGTGGTGCTGGATCCCGACCGCGGGCATGCCATTCTCTTCCAGCTCTCTCGCGTACTTCGTCGATAGATATTCCGGATGGAGATCGTACACCACCAGCGTGGGCCGCACATCGAACAGTCTGCAATAGTGGTCGATCCCCTCCCGAAACGAGACGAGTGTCTCGTAGTTCTCGAGATCGCCGATGTGGTGGCTGACAAAGGCGTGGCGTTCCTTGGCCAGGCAGAAGGTATTCTTGAGCTCGCCGCCGCAGGCCAACGTGTGTTGAGCCACCGCGCCGGTCATATCCACGGGGGCGGGAGCAAAGCCGCGTGAGCGCCGCAGAGGGTAGGCCGCGCCGTCCGAAGCTGCGCCCGAGCTCAGTCGGACAATGCTGTCGTCGCAGCGTACGTGGATCGGCCGATCGTGGACGAGAAAGATGTCTGCGATGTGACCGAGCTGGTGAAGAGCCTCGTCGTCGCGGTAGGCAATCGGCTCGTCGGAGCGATTGCCGCTCGTCATGACCAAAGGAACGCCTGCGTCGTGGAGGAGCAGGTGGTGGAGCGGCGTGTAGGCCAGCATGACGCCTAGAGTAGGCTGTCGTGGCGCGACCTCGTCGGCGACACCGTCATTCTCACGTCGCTGCAGGAGCACGATGGGCCGGCTCGGCGCCGTCAACAGGACTTCTTCTCCAGGAACCAATTGACAGAGTGAGCGGACGTGCTCCAGATCGCGTGCCATAAGCGCGAACGGCTTGTCCTGGCGCACCTTGCGCCCTCGCAGCCTAACCACCGCCTCCGAGCTGAAGGGATCGCAGGCGAGATGGTAGCCACCTAAGCCCTTGACGGCCACGATCGCGCCATCTCCTAGCATACCCACCGCGTGCTGGATCGCGTCGACAGTCTCTAGCTTCATCTCTTGGCCGGAGGGGTCCATGAGGCGTACCTTTGGACCGCAAACTGAGCAGGCGTTTGGCTGGGCATGGAAGCGACGGTCCGCCGAATCGTCGTACTCGCGCTGACACAATGTGCACATGGTGAAGCCGACCATGGTAGTCTTGGCGCGGTCGTACGGCACCGACTGCGTAATGGTGAATCGGGGTCCGCAGTTGGTGCAGTTGATGAACGGATAGCGATAGCGCCGGCCAATGGGGTCGAACATCTCGGCCAAGCATTGGGCGCAGGTGGCGGCGTCAGGCGAGATGAGGGCCTGACGCTGGTCTCCGTGACGACTCGCGTCGATCCGAAACCCTTCATCGCCGCGGGCTGGTGCCAGGGACCAGGTGACAGCCTGGACCGACGCCAGCGGTGGCGCCTCCTCACTGATGTCGCGCAGGAAAAAATCGAGATGCCGCGGACATCCCTCGACCTCGACCTGGACGCCCTGTGCATCGTTGTACACCGAACCCGCCAGCTCGTACCGCTGCGCGAGCGTGTAGATGAAGGGCCGAAAGCCGACGCCCTGCACAATCCCCCGGACGGCAATGGTGCGGCGCTCACGTGTAGGAGGAAAAGTCATGCCCCTTCCCTCCCCGTGTCCGTGTGACTATGTGTCAAAGCGACGAGGCACTCCACGGCCTCGGCCTTTCTCCTCAGGAGCGAGGATCCCCGATTGAATAGGGGAGTTAGACATAAGTCTACCAGGACGGTGTTTTGAGAGGAGACGTTATGCTGCCCATTGACCTTGCCATCGACGAGACATTCGGGTTCTTGGCCGGTGTATTGCCCCCGGCGCCGGCGCGTATTCTGGACGTTGGCAGCGGAGCCGGGGATCTGGCCGTAAAACTGTACGCGCATGGATATCGAGTGACGGCCCTCGACAAAAGCCCCGAGGCCGGCGCGCTATCGACCGAAGCCGGGGTGCCAACTCTGTTCACGGACTTCCTCGAATACGAGGGGGGCCCTCACGATGTCGTCCTGTTCTCGAGCTCGCTCCATCACATCTATCCCCTGACCGAGGCTGTGGAGCGAGCGCACCGGCTGTTGGAACCGGGCGGCGTGTTGACTACGGAGGAGTTTGCGCGCGAGCGGGCGGATGCGGAGACGGCACGCTGGTATTTCGAAACGCGGGAGCTCCTCGAGGCCGCGGGGCTATGTCCACCCGTCGAGCACGCCGAGCCATTGCCGTCCGACCCCTTGGAGCGCTGGCATGCCGCCCATGCCCACATAGAGGAACATCCCCTTCACACGGGTGAAGCGATGCTGGCAGCCATTCGGGATCGGTTCGACCGGGTCAAAGCGCAGGATTCTCCTTACCTCTATCGGCGTCTTGCCGAGGCGATAGAGCCAAACGACCTCGGGTATCGTGTGACCCAACGCGTCCTAGAAATCGAGCGACGCCGGATCGGTGAGGGGTCGCTCGTCGCAATAGGGTTGCGGATCGTGGCAAGACGGGATCAGTGACTTGTGAGTGAATAGTCTTCCCAGCTCTTCGACGGCTTTAGTAACGCCCTTTTCCACCTGCCCGCTTAAACCTATGCCGAGGCCCTGCTCCGCGGGTTGGCAGCCAAGCAGGTACACAAGCGGAGGAAGGACTCCGAGCGCACGAGCCAGGAGCAGCGCTTTGGACGGTACCGTATAGTGCATATCGGCTGTGAACTCGGCACGCGCCGCAGCAGATAGATCGTCGACATATGGAACGTCCATCTGTAGGACGTAAACGGTTCCCGGACTTCCGCCTCGATCCGCCGCGTCCACTATGACCAGCCTGTCATAGCCATCCATCAGCTCTTGCACCAGAGCGATGCCACCGATGCCGGACTCGATCACCCGGACGCCCTCCGGCAGCGGGACGGTGGCCAAACGTCGCACGGTTTCGATTCCAAAGCCATCGTCCCGGCACAGGTCGTTGCCCATACCGGCCACCAGGACCTTCACGGAACGGCTACCTCCTCCAGCCCCATGGCAACTTTGACCATCCCTTCTTTCACGGCCACGGGCAAGACTCCAAGCTTGCCCTCCGCATCCAGCCGCTTGCCCGTCCGTATGTCATAACGACACCCATGCCACGGGCATACGAGGGTAAAGCCATCGAGCTCGCCCAGATGAAGAGCCAAAGCGCTTCCTGGCGGGCAGCCGTTCTGATGCGCGTACACCTCTCCGTCGAGCCGCACGAGGAGGACTCCTTGCCCCTCCGGCCAGAGGGCACGCATCTCCCCCGAGGGGAACTCCTGGAAAAATCCAACATCGACCCAGCGCGGTCGCCGAAGGACGGTTGGACCAAGCTGGATTAGCGTCCGCGGTGGTGGAGCGGGATCCTCGGCCACCAGCTCGCTGAATGGGGGAAATCCCTCTCGCAACGCTTCCTCAACGACTCGCTGCAGCGTCACGGACGAGCCGGGACAGCTTCCGCAGGAACCGGATAGGCGCACGCGTACCCGGCCATCCTGTACTTCCAGGAGCTCTAGCTTGCCACCATGCGACTCGATGTAGGGATAGACGCTTTCCAGTGCTCGTTCGACCTGTTCGTGCTCACTCACTTCTGGGAGGCCCGTGAGATCGTACATGTCCAGCAGGGTATGAACGACCGGATCCTTCGTTATGTGCTGAAGGGTCTCAGCGCCAACTGAGGCGGAACACAACTCGAGAAGCCGTGAGAGGCCTTGCCGGTGGACGATGTCCACCCCATCGAGCAGGGCAAAGACCTGCTCGCGAATCTGCTCGTCACGAATCTGCTCCATGGCAGCCACGCCTTTGGCGAGCCAGTCGAGTAGGTGCCGGAACTCGGCTTCCGGGTCCGCGCGACTGGGGGTCAACTGCACGACGGGAAGTTCTACGAACTTGGGAACTGCCACCGACGGCCGGCGTACATCGGCACTCTTCATCTCGCCGCTCTGGGTCATGGGATGGAGGCCCTGACGCGGGAGCCGTTCGAGAAGGAAGTAGAGCCTTCATGGATGGCGTTGCGAATCCATTTGAGTGCCTCCTCAAGTCTCTGGTGGCCCAACGGACTCATATCCATCCCCCACTCTCGTTCCACCGGTTCCAGCTCGATCACGGTTGTCAAGAGCGGCAGGACGCCAAAGTGGTCCAGAATGGTGAGAAGATTCTCGAGTCCGATGACACCCGTTACCGCCTCTGCGATCCGAGCCTGGACCTGCTCCGGGTCCGCGGTTCCCCCTTCCCACGTGTAAATGTTCAAGGTCCCTGGTTTTCGATCGCGCTCCACGGCGCCCGCAAGAATACAGCGTTCAAATTTGACCGGCTCGTCTTCGAGCCGCATGAGCACCCCTATCGGGCCATAGCTGAAATCCTCAATCCGGACTCTATCGGGCCAGGTCATCTCCTCCAGGCACCGCACAAGCAGCGGGCCAAAAGAAAGATCGCTCAAATGCGAGTAGCCGACGCCGGCCAGCAGTATCATTAATCATCAGCCCCGCAGGCGCACGTGTTCACCTCACGGCTGATAACGCCTTCATCGGTGTGGATGTGGGTTGTGCAGGGCATACAGGGGTCAAACGAACGAATCGCTCGCTGAATGTCGATACCCTCGAAATCGCCTACCGAGTTTTCGAGGATCGGCGTATTGAGAACCGCCTGCTCGTAAGCACCAGGGGTGCCGAATGGATCGTGCGGTGAAGCATTGAAGGTGGAAGGGGTGACTATCTGATAGTTGGTGCACACCCCGTCCTCGAGGACCAGCCAGTGCATCAAGAACCCCCGGCCGGCACCCCAGAACCCGACGCCGGTTTGCATCCCTTTCTTGGGAATTTCGAACTTTGTGGCAACCTCGGTCTTCCCCGCTTTCATCAAATCCATTCCCTGTTGCCAGATGTTCATCGCCACCAGTGCTGTGTAGGCGACGCAGTACGCTCGGCCACGATTCCGTTCGAATGCGTTCCACTCCTGGGGAAGATGCCATTCGAGCTCCATCTCCGGGAGCTTACCCGCCGGCAAGACCATGCGCAGACTTCGGCCCGTCGGTTGGATGTAGGGATTCTCCGGGAGCTTCTGAGCCATGGCGGTTGTCCACATGCGAGCCGTACATTCCGCATCCATGAACTGACGGTCCCATCGCGGCGAGGTGGCCCACGTATATTTCTCCCGCCAGTTCGGAGCTTGAGGTCGTGGCTTCGTTTCCTTGTTCCACGGATGAAACGGACTCAAAGGAGCTCCCAGGGTGTCCGTCTTGAAACGGTGCCCGTTCCACTCTTCATAGAAAGAATGGTCCACGAACTCCTCTAAGCCCAGATTGATGTTCTGAAGTTTGGTCGTGACCAGCTCCCCATCGACGACCACACCCGGGGTTGCCCACCGTCGCTCGCCCCACTCATTGCAATTCTCGTAGGTCGCATCGTAGGCGAAAGGATCATCCCAGACACCGCAATCGATCAGGTTTTTGCGGGTGCGGCCAACGTCTCGATAGCGGGGATCGCAGTCATAAAAGAAGTCGCACAGATCGTCATAGATCGCCGCGACCTTCTTTGAGTAGTCGAAGAACT
>QHBP01000062.1 GCA_003244175.1 Chloroflexota bacterium
CGACGTGATTCTCGCCTCCCGGGTGCACGACCTGGGCAAGATCGGGATCAGCAACGACATCCTGCTGAAACAGGGTCCACTGACGTTCGAGGAACGCGAGATCATGAAAAACCATACGACTATGGGCGCGGGAATTCTGGAGAGCTATTCGGCCTTCAAGGGCAGTGTCGCCATCGTCAAGCACCATCATGAACGCTGGGACGGTAATGGATATCCGGACGGGCTTAAGGCGGAGGAGATTCCCATCGGCGCCCGCATCATCGGCGTCGTCGATGCCTTCGATGCCATGACCGAGGACCGTCCCTATCGCGACGGGATGAGCGCGGACGAGGCGGTCCGGCGGCTGAAACAGGGGATCGGATCGCAGTTCGACCCGCGCATCTGCGGGGCCTTCATTCAGCTACTCATCGAGCAGGGGATCTACGAGCCGGAGATCGAGCCGGTGACCTCCGAAGAGCGGCTGCGGATCGTGTCCGAAGTCGGCTAGTGCTGTCGGCGTATCTCGGGGCGCTCCCAGACGAAGAGTGTGGCTACGACGATGATTACACCGATGAGCAGCCAGAGCTGGGAGTAAGACAGGAAGGCCAGTAAGCCCGCACTCACCGCCGAGCCGAGGGCCAAAGATGCGGTAATCAGGGTGGTCACGGCGGCGAGTACTCGTCCCCGCATCTGCGATGGCGTCAGCGTCTGGATCAAGGTGAACCCGGCCACTACGAACGCGCTATTGGACAGGCCAAATACGAGCACGCAGGCCAGGGCAACGTACATGTTCGTCGTGAAGGCGAGCGCCCCGTACGCCAGGCCCGCGCCCGTCATGCCCATCCCAAACAGCAGACCCCGCGGAAATCGCTTGGCGATCCTCGCGGTCAGCGCACTCCCCCCTACCGCACCCATTCCAAGCGCGACCTCCATGACACTGAACCGAAACGCTCCACTGCGGAGAGGGCCGAACAGGTGCGCGCTGTGGGCCAGGGCCCGATTGGCGTAGAGAGGCGCGACCACGAAGGCGATCCCTCCGGCAAAGGCGGCGAAGCCGAACGTCAGTGCGCCCCACTTCAAGAACGGTTGGGACACCAGGTACCGGAACCCCGCCTTGACGCGCGCGCCAACGGCGGCGAGATCCGGCAGCGGTCCTTGCTGGTTTCGGGGGATGCGCATGGCCGCGATGGTAAGGGCCGAGAAGAGGAAGGTGGCGGCGTCGATGAAGAACGGCAGCCGGTAGCCCAGGGCAAAGATGAGGGCGCCGCCGATGCCGTAGAAGAAGTCGGCGGAGGTGGCGATGCCGTTGAGGATGGCGTTGGCGTCCGTGAGGCGATCCTCCGAGACCACGTCCGGTAGGGCTGCCCGGGCGGAGGTGTCGAACAGGGAGTTCATGATGTTGAGCGCAAAGACGGTGGGATAGACCGTCCACAGGTTCAGAGCCGCCACGGCCGGCACGGCGGCCAGCAGCACCGCTCGGCCCACATCGCAGCCGATCATCAAACGGCGACGGTCGAAATGATCGGCAGCAACGCCCGCGATCAAACCCGCGAGCAGCGACGGGAGAAGCCGCGCCACGTAGAAGAGTGAGACCGCCGGCGCATACGCTCTGGAGAGATGTATGACAAGGAATACGAGGGCGATGAGAGCGATGCGGTCGCCCACGACCGAGACGACGCGCCCCACCGCGTAGAGCCGAAATTCCCGGCCCAGAGGGGACCGGGCGCGCGCTTCGGTCGGCGGGGCTGCGTAGTCTTGCTCTCTCATGCGGCCAGCACAATGCTACACGGTCGGTGCGTCCCCGATCACGGCGACCACTGTGCGCAGGAGAATCGGGAGAGTAGTATCGCTACTCATTTCGACCCATCATTTCTTGACACTGAAAAGAGGGTCCCCTAAAATCAGGGTCATAGGTCCTGCGCTTACACAGGACTTTTGGCACGGAGCCGGATGGCGTGGTTGGTACCGCGAGGTCGACGCAACGGCAGGCTGCGCCGGGTGCACGTGATCCGTGCCGTGTGTCGTGACCGACCTGGAGAATAGGGGGAGTAATGAACGACATCGACTGGATCGACCCGTCCAAGAGCGAAGCCAACTGGACCGGCTAAGCCGGCGCCTCGGGCCAACCTGCGGTAGCTGGGTGGTTTGAGACGGTGCACCTCTCAAGCGGTGCATTCGCTACAGTGGACAAGCCCGCCCTCGTTGTGGGGGCGGGTTTTCTTTGGGCGCCTCTCACACGCGTCCATTGCCCGGTATGTCTCTCCGGGCGCAGCTCTCACACAGAAACCCCAGCCGTGTATCTCTGATAATCCGCCTCTTCATCGAGATCGAAGCAGAGCGTGGGCGTGGATACCATCCGCAAATTCAGGCTGCGCCCTCGCGCCAGCACTTCATGGAGGCGTGCGCTGTGAGCACCAAAGGAAGGGGGTAGCACATCAGGAGGCGTGAGGAACAGTGCGGCCGTGCCACCATCTTCCGCCGGCGCCAGCACGACGCCACCATTTGCCGAGCGAGCATGAACCACGTGAGCCACGTCGTCGGGCCGCAGAAAAGCCAGATCCGCGGGAATTATGAGCAGTCCGCCGGCTCCGGCGTTCGACGCGCAGACTGCCGCCGCCCGGAGAGAGCCGTTCAGCGACCCGGCGTCCGGCAGCCACTCGACACTCAGGCGGGCCGCCAGGTCTGCCTCCGCCGTCACCAGCGCGATTCTGTCCACTGCCCCCGACTCTCGCAGAGCCGCTACGGTCCGCTCGAGTAGATACACGACCAGTGATTCCCGCTCTTCACGCGACAGGACACCCGCGAGACGGCTCTTCGCCTGCGACAGGCGCTTGACCGGAACGGCCGCCACGATCACCGCAAGCTCCGGGCGAAGGTCAGCGTCTCCGACGCCGCGCGCTCGCGATCTTCGATGGTATGCATGATCGTGTTCGTGATCAGCACGTGCATGCCCAGTGCCTTGATCGCGGAGGCCCGATCCGCGTCTCGCTCATCGATCACGATGCCGTCGATCACACTTTCATAGAGCCGGGCGACCCCCAGGCACGACGACTCCTCCCCGACCAGCCGCATCAGCTCGCCGGCGGGCCCCGTCACAGCATCTCCACCGACGATCGGACTGATGGCGACGCGGGGGCAAGTGCTCTGGGCCAGCGCCGCCCGCAGGTCCGGCATGCTGAGGGCGGGAAGGATGCTCAGGACCGGGTTGGAGTTCACGATGACGATGATATCAGCCCGGCGCACGGCCTCAAGTACCCCGCGCGTGGGCCGCGCCGACTCGACTCCGCGGTAGCGCACGGCCTCGACCGGGTCCCGGTGCCCGCGCCGGACGAAGTATTCTTGAAACTCCAGCCACCTGTTGTCGACGAGCAGACGGGTCTCCACGATGTCGTCGGTCATGGGCAGGATGTCCGCACGGACGCCCAGGGATCGAGACATCACCTCCGTCAGCCGGGTCAGAGTGTCCCCCGACGCCAATCTGTCCGTCCTGAACACGTCGGTGGCGAGGTCACGATCGCCCACCGCGAACCAGTCAGGTGCGCCATACCGGGCCAACATATCCCGGGCTTGAAATGTGTCGCCGTCGATCCCCCATCCGACGTCGGGTCGGGAGAGACCGGCCAGGGTGTACATGACGGTGTCCAGATCGGGACACACGCGCAGACCCCAGAAGTCCAGATCGTCGGCGGTGTTCACGCAGATATACAGGCTGTTGAGGGGCAGCACCCGGTACAATCCCAGCGCCATCTTCGATCCGCCGACACCGCCGCACAGCGCGAGGATCATCGGAAGTCAATCGCATCTTCAGGAGATCGCCGGGCGCGCATTTTACCGGCCGTCGCCGGGTATCCCATGAGCACCAAAGCCTGCGGCGAGAGCTCGGGGTCGAGATCAAGTGCGGAACGGACGACGTCGGGGCAGTACATGGGAGCGGCCATCCAGCACGTTCCCAGGCCCTCCTGGTCCGCGAGCAGGAACAGTGTTTGCAGCGCTGCGCCCATGCTCTGCACGGCCATCTGCCATTCCAGAGCGCTGCGCCGCTCCTCTTGATGGGTAGCCAGCCCGTCGGGCGAGAGAGAGCAGAGGATGACAATGGGGGCGTCTGAGATTCGCGTGCACGAGCGCTCCGCTTGCCTCCTTATAGTGAGATCGTCGACTCCTTCAACCCGAAGCTCCGCCGCCATCCTGTACGCCATGGCGACCGCCAACGCCTGTTTGTCCGCACGCCGGGTCAGCACCGTGAAGCGCCAGGGCTGCGAATTGTGCGGCGACGGCGCCCACGACGCGGTCACCAACAGCTCGCGTACCAGCTCCGAGGGAACCGGGTCGTCGCGGAACGAGCGGATCGAACGCCGCTCTTGTACCGCCGCCCGCACGTCGGTCGATAGTCGAATCTGCGTACCATGGAGCGACATGCCTCATGCTACACGGGCACGGGCCGATGCGAAACGGACACACGCAGCGGAGCGAGAAAGGAGCCAAACGCGTGTACCGGATAGGGCCTGACGGGGACACCGTCGAAGTGGATGGTCTCTCCACGATGCTCGACGAAGACG
Source organism: Chloroflexota bacterium (assembly GCA_003244175.1). Classification (GTDB taxonomy): domain Bacteria; phylum Chloroflexota; class UBA5177; order UBA5177; family UBA5177; genus QHBP01. The sequence continues at coordinate 4,536 of QHBP01000062.1, forward strand.
CGGATCTCCCCGTCGTCGATCTACGGCTGCGCTCCAACGGGCGGTCTTTTCGGGCAATCATCCTCCCGGCTGGGGAGGAGTGGGCCCTGAGCCTCCGCGAACGGGGAGCGATTCATGTGCCGAGTGAAGATATCGTCTACCCCACGCAGGCTCACGCGCTGGTCGGCGCATTGATGGCCGCGGTGGAGGCCGGAACGCGGGAGATTTGAGAGGTGGACAAACACCTCCTTCAGCTCTCTCGACGGAGGTGGTATGGTGGTCTCACGGGAGGAGTTGGGGCGGGGTTCGTATACATCCAACCGAGCCGAGATCAGCCGCTCGCGAAACACAGCGCTACCTGGAGTTTGCAGTCCCGATATGTGGAGGTGTGAACGTGGGAGTGATTCAAACAGGCGTTAACGCCGCACCCATCGGCGAACGCAAGATGCGGCGCGACATTGGCCTGGTCGGTCTGATGTTCGTCTCAGTCGGCTCGATCATCGGATCGGGCTGGCTGTTCGGCGCACTCAATGCGTCACTTGTGGCCGGTCCCGCTGCTCTCCTCTCCTGGATCATCGGCGGGGCAGCGGTCATTCTGCTCGCGCTCATCCACGCCGAGCTCGGTGGGATGTACCCGGTCGCCGGCGGAAGCGCACGCTTCCCGCACTATGCTTTCGGCAGCATGATCGGATTCGCCGCCGGCTGGTTCGCCTTCCTCGGAGCCGTAACCACCTCGCCGATCGAGGTCGAGGCGGCGCTACAGTACGCCACCAACTACATCAGCGGATTGACCACCATCAGCGCGGGTCTCCCGGTGCTGACCGGCCTGGGCTACGCGGTGGCCACCGTGCTGATGCTCATCTTCGCCGCGATCAACATCATGGGCGTGAAGTGGCTGTCGGAGACAAACAAGGTAGCGGTTTACTGGAAGATCGCGATTCCCTTTCTGACCGTGGTGGTACTGATAGTGAGAGCCTTCCACTCCGGGAATTTCTCCGCCGGCGGCGGGTTCATGCCGTTCGGCTGGAAGGGCGTCTTCAGCGCCATTGCTACCGGGGGCGTTGTCTTCGCCTATCTGGGATTCGAGCAGGCCATTCAGCTGGGTGCGGAGAGCCAGAACCCCAGGCGCAACATCCCGCTCGCTGTTATCGGCTCGATGATCCTGGGCGTCGTCCTTTATATTGCCCTTCAGATCGCGTTCACGGCAGCACTCGACCCGCACAGTCTGTCCAAGGGCTGGAGTTCGGTCGCATTCGCGGGTAAGGGCAAGCTTTTCGGACCGTTCGCCGGCCTCGCCACCGGCCTCGGACTCGGCTGGCTCGCGGTCCTGCTGTACACGGACGCGATTATCTCCCCCGGTGGGACCGGCCTTCTCTATGTCGGTACCAGCTCCCGCTTGACCTTCGCGCTGTCGCGCAATCGGTACATTCCCGCCCTGGGCGCTCGCCTGAGCGTGCGTGGCGTCCCGGTGTACGCGATCGCGTTCTCTTTCCTGGTCGGCATGTTCGTTTTCCTGCCTTTCCCAGGCTGGCAGCAGCTGGTGGGCTTCATCTCGTCGGCGACGGTCATGGCCTATGCGATGGCGCCGCTTGCCATGGGAGCGCTCCGGCTGCAGGAGCCCGACCGTGAGCGCCCGTTCCGTCTCCCTGGGGGCACGTTCCTGGCGCCGGTGGGATTTGTCATCGCCAACGAGATCATCCTGTTC
>QHBP01000044.1 GCA_003244175.1 Chloroflexota bacterium
CCGATACTTCCGAGGTATAGAGGTAACGCGACACGGTGTGCTCGTCAATTGCCTCGGGCTCAACGCCGTCGGCAACCATACGCTTTATGGCGTCCACGATCTCGGCCCTGCCTCCGTAGTTAAATGCGACGTTCAGAGTAATGCGCGAATTGTCCATGGTCAGCTCGACGGCCCTGTCGATCGCGTGTCTGAGACGCTCGGACACACCCGACATCGTTCCTACGTGACGAATGCGAACTCCGTTCCGATGGAGGTTCCGGGTTTCGCGCTCGCTGGCGTCGGCGAAGAGGGCCATGAGACCGCTGACCTCATCAGGAGGCCGTCCCCAGTTCTCCGTGGAAAAAGCGTAGACCGTGAGAGTGTGGACTCCAAGATCGACACAGGCCCGTACGATGCGATGGATATTGCGCACTCCCGCTCGGTGCCCGGTCAATCGCGGCATGTGGCGCCTCTGTGCCCAGCGTCCATTACCATCCATGATGATGGCAACGTGTTGCGGCCCCATCACTCTGTCGGCGCCGGCACGAACGGGCGTCTCCGCGACCATCTAGACCTCCAGGATCTCCGCTTCTTTTCTCTGCCCGACCGCATCGGCTTCCCTGACTGCAGCGTCCGTCAGCTTTTGAAGCTGTTCCTGGGCCAGTTTTTCCTCGTCCTCCGAAACTTGCCTGTCCTTGCGCAGCCTCTTCACATGGTCGTTCGCATCGCGGCGAAGATTGCGGATGGCGACCTTTGATTCCTCAACCCGTTTGTGGGCCATCTTGACCATCTCGCGGCGCCTCTCCTCGGTTAGCGGAGGGATGTTGATACGCAGCTGATTTCCGTCGTTGACCGGATTGAACCCGAGATCCGACTGTCTGATCGCCTTCTCAATGCCGGAAAGGGCGGTGCGATCGTACGGCTGAACGATAAGCTGACGCGAATCGGGAGCGGAGATGCCGGCCAGCGCCTGCAGCGCGGTCGGAGAACCGTAGTAATCCACCTGCAGATGCTCGATGATGCCGGGGTTGGCGCGCCCCGTTCGGATATTACTCAGCTCGTGACGCAGGACCTCGATGCTCTTGTCCATGTGCTGTTCGGTGTCGCGCATCATGTTCTGGTCCATAGTCTTACTCCACACCCGCCAAAACGGCGCCGACATTTGACGCGATGAGGGTGCCGATCTGTTCGCCAAGAACAACTCGCTCGATGTTCCCGGCGGCCAAGGAGAACACCACAATGGGCAGCATATTGTCCTTCAGGAGCGAGATGGCGGTGGCATCCATGACTTCGACTTGCAGGTTCAGCGCGTCCATATAGTCGAGCGTCGAAAATTTGCGGGCCATCGGATTCCGCAGGGGGTCGCTGTCGTACACGCCCTCAACTTTGGTTGCCTTGAGAAGGGCGCCGGCGTGAAGCTCCACCGCACGCAGCGCGGCCGCCGTGTCTGTCGTGAAGTACGGGTTGCCGGTGCCCGCGACGAGAAGCACGACCCGACCCTTTTCCAGATGTCGTTCGGCGCGTCTACGAATAAATGGCTCCGCGACCTTGTCCATCTCGATGCCGGTCAACACGCGCGTCTGCACACCCTGCTTTTCAATGGCGTCCTGCAGGGCCAGACCGTTCATCACGGTGGCCAGCATTCCCATGTAATCGGCAGTCGCACGGTCCATACCTCGGGCCGCCGCGTCAGCGCCGCGGAGAATGTTTCCTCCGCCGACCACAACCGCAACCTCGACGCCCCAAGCGCGGATCTTCACGATTTCCTCGGCAATCGACGACACAACCTCCGCATCGATCCCGTACTCCTGACGGCCGAGCAGCGCTTCACCGCTCAGCTTCAGCAGTACTCGTCGATAGCGAACTGGCGGCCGGTCGGCGACATCCATCTATGTGCCCACCTGAAAGCGCGCGTACCGCTTGAGAACGATATTCTCCCCCGTCTTCGCGGACAGGTCACTCATCAGCTGCTTGATGGTCTTGGAATCGTCGCGCACGTACGGTTGCTCGAGCAGTGCAACCTGCTCGGCGTACTTCTTGAACTTACCTTCGGCTATGTTACCGGCGATGCGCTCCGGCTTGCCCTCGGTCAGAGCCTCCCGTTGGAAACGGTCCTTCATCTCCGTCACTTCATCGGATGGAATGTCGTCCACCGACCGATACTTCGGATTCGTGGCGGCGATTTGAAGCGCGACCTCGTGTGCCAGCTCCTGGAACTCTGGGGTGCGGGCCACGAAGTCGGTCTCGCTGTTCAACTCCACCAGAACGCCAATCTGACCGCCCGCGTGTATATACGGTTCGACGACGCCCTGCGAAGCGATCTTGCCCGATCGCTTGGCGGCGGTGGCGGCGCCACGTTGCTCCATGAGCTTACGCGCCTTCTGGCGATCGCCACCAGCATCCTGCAGCGCTCTCTTCGCTTCCATAACGCCGGCTCCGGTTTCCTCACGGAGCCATTTGATGTCTTCGATTTCTGTCATTCCTCGTCCTTGCTATTCTTACCTCTTGCGAAGGTGCTTTGTTTCACTCCTCAGCGTCGGGATCGACGCCAATGCCGGCCTCGTCCGCTGCCGGAGGAACGTCGCCTGCCATGGCAAATTGACCGGTGGCCTCAACACCCACGTCACCGCCGGCATCCGGAATATTGTCGCTGACGCCCTCGCTGGTGGCTCCGACGCCCGGCACAACGTCCACAACCGGCACGTCCGCCGCTCGCGCCAACGACTCGTCCACCATGTCCTGCGGACGGTCAGCGCCGGGCTCAGCGTTCACATTTGGTGTCTCGGTCACTGCGTTCTGGGCGACCACCGGTTCCACCGCAGCGTCATCGATGGCCACGGGCTCAATCGAGGCGTCATAGCCCTCGGGGTCCGCTGAGTAGCCCTCAAAGTCCTCAACCGAGGCCCCGGTTTCGGCCTCCTCCTTGGCATGCGTGCTTTCGAACTCCTGTACTCCCTCCGAAGCCGCGTCCGCGATTTTGCTGGACAGCAGCCGGACTGCCCGGATGGCGTCGTCATTCGCGGGGATTGGATACTGGACCTCGTCTGGGTCGGAGTTCGTGTCTAGCAGGGCAACAACGGGAATATCGAGGCGTCGGGCCTCGTGGATCGCGATGTGCTCCTTCCGCGTATCTATGATGAAAAGAGCCTGAGGGAGGCGGCGCATGCCGCGAATCCCTCCCAAGAGACGGCTCAGCTTCGTGATCTCGTCGTTGAGCTTCAGCTGTTCTTTCTTCGTCAGTCTCTCAAAGCTTCCGTTGTCCCGCATCTGCTCCAGCTCGTCCAACCGGCGAAGCCGCTGCTGGATCGTCTGAAAGTTGGTCAGCAGACCGCCGAGCCAGCGCTGATTCACATAGAACTGACCTGCCCGGTTCGCCTCCTCGGATATGGACTCCTGAGCCTGCTTCTTCGTGCCGACAAATAGCACTTTACCGCCCTGGCGGGTCACATCCTGCACATACGCGTACGCTCTGTCGAGCGCGCCAACGGTCTTTTGCAGATCGATGATGTGGACGCCGTTGCGCTCCGTGTAGATGTACGTCTTCATCTTGGGATTCCAACGACGTGTCGGGTGACCAAAATGAACGCCAGCTTCCAGGAGCTGCTTCATGCTGACGACTGCCATGTGGATAGACCTCCGTGTGTTTAGAACCTCCGCGACCTTCATCCCGTGTGCAAACCGGCATCATGGCGACTCCGGCAACCTCGCACGATCCAGACGCGTGTGACAATGCGGCGAACAAAAGACCAGCGTTTCCGCTGGTCCGGCCGGTCTCAGTCTACCAGATCGAGTCTGCTCCCGGCAGGTAGAGTCGTCAAGTGAGCTGGGCGGTCAGCCGCCTCGGAAGCGCCCGCTGAGCTCCCGTGTCCTGGTCGGGCTCGGGTTCGAGGGAATCAGGCGGCTACAAGATGTACTTGCTCGCCTCATCCGTAAAGGGAACGCAAGCCATGCGGCCACGCACGTACTCGGCATCGACGGTCACACTCTGGCCGGCGAACTCGGTGGCGCGGAAGCTCACCTCCTCCAGCACCTTTTCCATGACGCCGAACAAGCGTCGAGCACCCAGATTTTCTGTTCGATCGTTTAAGGCGACAGCGAACCTGGCAACCTCGCGCACACCGTCGTCCGTGAACTGCAGATCAACCTCTTCGGTTGCCAACAGCGCACCATATTGTTTGGTCAGCGCATTTTCAGGCTCGATCAGTATCCGTACGAAGTCGTCCTCGGTTAGATCTTTGACCTCTACTCGTATCGGAAACCGTCCCTGAAGCTCTGGAAGGAGATCGGACGGCCGCGACCGATTGAAGGCGCCGGCCGCGATGAACAGGATGTGATCAGTACTGACCACCCCATAGCGGGTTGCGACACTGGCGCCTTCCACTATGGGCAGCAGGTCGCGCTGCACACCCTC
>QHBP01000181.1 GCA_003244175.1 Chloroflexota bacterium
GATCCAGCCGTCGCTTCACTGCCTTCATCCCCTCGATTTGATCGTTAGTGTATTGAATTTCTAAAAGCCGGGATTTGCGCTTGCCGAGACCATGTTCGGCTGAACTTTCCCCTCGAACGTGCCGTCGAGAGAATCGAAGCCTCGCTAATGCAGGTCGTCGACGCACGGGCGACCACACACCAGGCATCCAATGTACATTAGTGTCGTTCTCCCCATTCTCAACATGGCCGAAACCGTGGGCCAGCAGCTCGAAGCCCTGTCGAATCAAACATACACAGGGGAATGGGAGCTGATCGTCGCCGATAATGGCTCCGTCGACCGCGGCCGCGCTGTTTGCGAGATGTGGATGGGTATCATCCCGCGATTCACCATCGTCGACGCCTCTGACCGCCGGGGAGCGGCCGCGGCTCGCAACCGCGGCGTCTCCGCCGCAGCTGGGAGCATCCTCGTCTTCTGTGATGCCGACGATGTCGTCCACCGTCGTTGGCTGGAAGGGTGTGCTTCCGCCATGCGCCATCACGATTTCATGGCCGGTGCACTCGATCCGTTTTCGCTCAATGGCCCCGATGTGCCGGCTTGGGAGGCTCGGGCGCTCCACGCAGCGCCCGTGGCGTTGAGCTTCAAACCGTTTGCCCTCGGTGCGAACATGGCTGTGTCCAGGAAGGCATTCGACGCGGTGAGAGGGTTCCGGGACGACCTCATGCACTTTGAAGATATTGATCTGTCATGGAGGCTCCAGCTGGCCGGCTACCCGCTGCATTTCGAACCGGCCGCCATGGTGGCGAAGCGATATCCTCCCGATCTCCCAGGAGTGTGGCGCGAGTCCACCCGTGGGGGAACAGAGGATGTCGATTTGTACAGGCTATTCCGCCATCACGGTGTCGAGCTCCCGTTGGGATTGGGTCCTCTGTACAGCGATTTCAGACGTGCGCTCACTCGTGGATCTCGCTTCCGGGTCGTGGTTAATCGCCGTGCTCTCGTCGCCGCCGCCGCTCGCAACTATTCGCGGCTCGTGACATGTTTGCGCTCCCCGGACTCGCTCGTGGAGAAACCACCTTCCTCGCACTGACCTGGTAGATGCCATCGGTCAAGCCTTGCCAGCGGAGGAAGATCACGGGGCCGGCAATGGCGGTACACATGGAGCAGCGACAAGGGAAGCAGTGCAGCGGCATAGCTCGTCCGCAGCGCTAGCATGAGCAGGTATGTGACGTAGAGAGTGGGCTGTCGAAGTAGATCACCACGAACCAGCATCTCCCGCGCGGTCACTGGAAAGAGCGACGTGACGCAGGACTCTGACCCGTCTCTATATCCGTGAGATCGTGCCCGATTGCGCACCGCGTTCCGTTGACCGGCTCGTTGTGGGTGACGCGCACGAAGGCATAACGCGTCACGGACGAGATAGCGACCGCGCAGTACTTGCCACCAAAATCCGACCGGCCGTATCGGGTGGAAGACACGTGCGCCGCCGGCAAACGCAATGGGACCATGACCAAGCAGGCGATACGCCAGATCGACGTCTTCCGTGGAGCAGTCAGGGAACGCATCGACGTCGAAACCTCCGACGGCGCTCACGATCTGGGTCCGATAGGCCACGTTGCATGTCGGATACACCCCACCGTCACTGGCGGCGAAATGGACGAATGGCGTGAAGTCATCCAGGTGAGTGTACGTGAGGCCTTCGACGCCGACCACGTCAGGTTCCACGGAAAAGGTGCGCACCATCGTTTCGATCCATGCTCTCTCAGGCAGGCAGTCGTCATCTGTGAAGAGGATGACTTCGCCGCTCGCGTGTCGAATACCCCGGTTGCGTGCGGCGCCTGGCCCTTTCTTCGATTCCTGCATCCAACGAATCTGCAGATGCGGGTATCTGGTGACCGCCTCACGCAAGATCTCAATCGTGTCATCGGATGACGCGTTATCCACAACCACCACCTCGAACGATTTTGGAGCGGCCGTCTGGACGGCAAGTGCATCCAGCGTACGCACGAGGGAACGGCTTCGGTTACGGGTTGGGATGATGACAGTTGCGAGCAGGCGCTCGGCCATTTTTGTCTACCTCGAGTCGCTCCACCGGAGACGCCATTTCCGTCCAGCGTCTAGAACATAGAGCATGGCAGAGGCAAAATCACGGCGCGCAGCGCCGCGAGGCGCGCCTGTTGCGCTGCGTCTGTCCCTACACTTTACAGCTTGCCGTGGACGCGCTGTGCATGGTGGTCTCGGCCCTGAGTTGTCTGCAGATCCCACACGCTTTCCGCCTGGTCACCGAACGCGTTCCCCTCCACCACGCATCGCATTCAATCCGCAGTAGATCAGGGCTTTCAGCCCAATACGGTTTAGATAAGCGCAAAAGTATCCCGAGGCGTCTCTCGTCGAGACACGAGAAACTTGGCCTAAAGGCCAAAGCTACCTGTGTCCGTCTCCGACCGAGCTCATAGTCGCGGCTCTATGGAGCTTTGGCCTTTAGGCGCCTTCAGGCCGTCCTGTCTCCGACCAACACGTGTGCATCTCGAAGAACGCGTCCGGACTACCGCGGCCCAAGCAGCCCATTCCCGTGACTGCGATCTTCGTCACGTCGGTTGGTGGATGGACGGGCTTATGATGACCTGGGCTACGAACGGATGCAACATGGGCGTCACGAGCGTTTCAATGGGAGACTTGACGCCCTGAAGGCGGCATATGAAGCGGTCGCTCTCACTCCGGCGTCGTAAAGGCGAGAGCGAACTGCTCAGTTGATCCGCCGACCTGCTGCTCCAGGTCAAGCCCTTCAGCTCCGCCGCTGCCAGTCAGGGCCGTCCCACAGCTCCAGGTGCATCATACGAGTGCACCAACCTTTGAAGCGGTCAACATACTGAAGACTGGAGAAGCCCGCCACGATTGGGGTCACGACCGCATGTACGTGGTCGGGCATGACGCAGTAGACATCTAGCCTACAGCGGGACTTCTCCTGCTGCCCCAGCAAGCACTCTACGGCGATTTTGGCATAGCGCGCGTCGCCAAACGGCTCCCGCGCCTGAAATGTGCAAACCGTAAAGAAGCACGGTTGTCCGGGCGCTGAGTAGATTTCAGGCGTCAAGCGTTGGTTGGCAGGCACGTGGAACGGTTCATGGTGAAAAGGTCGCATGCCACGATTGTATCGGCGATGGACCCGGCCCGCGACGCGGCAGGCGTAGCAAACTTAGCCAAAAGGCCAAACCTGAGAAGAGCCGGACACACGTAACTTTGGCCTTTAGGCCAAGTTTCTCGCGTCTCGACGCCGGACGCCTCTGGCTAATGTGGCGCTGGAACCCCCCGCCGTGCGGGTATCGCTTCCCTCGCAACAACTTGGTCTGAAGGCCAAAGCTACCAGGTGCCGGCCGCTATGAGCTCGGTCGGAGAAGGACAGACGTAGCTTTGGCCTTTAGGCTGCCTTGAGGCCCGAAGGCCTGACCTACGGGCCCACCCAGAAATGCCATCACGCCCACCTCAAGCCCCCGGCGCGTCTTCGTTCCTCAGCAGCCCGAGGACTGCGCTAGTGACGCGCACCATGCATGGTGGCGATGGCATGCTCGATCAAGGGGCAGAGGAGAGCGGCGCCCTGGCCGGCGCCGGCGGGGCTGCCGGGGAGGTTGATGATGAGTGTCGTCCCACGAAGGGCCGCAACTCCGCGCGATAGCATGCTCCCGGGTGCCTGCTTCAGACCCTCGGCTCGCAGCGCCTCGGCGATGCCGGGGATAGTCTTTTCCGCCAGCGCCAGCGTGGCCTCGGGCGTGACGTCCCGCGGGCCCAGCCCGGTACCGCCGGTGGTGA
>QHBP01000283.1 GCA_003244175.1 Chloroflexota bacterium
TCGGGCGGCGGCATCGACGTGCTGCTGTCGGCCAAGCGGGTCGGGCCGACCGGGTTCGCCTACGGCCTGGACATGACCGACGAGATGCTCGACCTGGCCCGACGCAACGCTGCCGAGCAGAACGCCACCAACGTGGAGTTCCTGAAGGGCACCATCGAATCGGTCCCGCTCGCCAACGAGGCCGTCGACGTGGTCATCTCGAACTGTGTCATCAACCTCAGCGCCGATAAGGGGCAGGTTCTCCGGGAAGCCTTCCGCGTGCTGCGCCCCGGGGGTCGCTTTGCCGTTTCGGACGTGGTGGTTCAGGGACATTTGGCAGAGGACGTCCGCCGGAGCCGGGAGCTCTGGGTCGGCTGTGTTGCCGGCGCGCTGGAAGAAGCCACCTACACCGCGCTCCTCGCGGACGCCGGCTTCGAGGAGATCGGTGTCGAGGTGACCCGTGACTACGGCGTGGAGAAGATGAGCAACGCGGATTCGCCGGAGCAGGCCAAAGCCTTCGCCGATGTCGCCGCGGAAGGCGGTCGCGTGGTGAGCGCGTTCATCCGTGCCCGCAAGCCTGCGACTGCCTGAGGCCTCCCTCTTGCCACGCTACGCGCGCCGTCTCTTAGCGGAGTTCATTGGTACGGCGCTTCTACTGGTCGTTGTCGTGGGTTCGGGGATCGCGGCTCAACGCCTCAGCCCGAACGACGTGGGGCTAGAGCTGCTGGAGAACGCGTTGGCAACCGGCGCGGGATTGATCGCCATTATCCTGGCCGTCGGTTCGGTCTCCGGTGCCCACCTGAATCCGGTCGTCTCGATCGTTGAGGCGGCGTTCCGCGGCTTGGCATGGCGCGACGTGCCCGGGTACGTCGCAGCACAGATCGCTGGTGGTCTCGCGGGAGCCATGCTCGCCAACGCGATGTTTGCACTGCCCGCAGTGACTATCGCTAGTCATGAACGCCCGGCGCAAACCTCTGGCTGAGCGAAGTCATCGCAACCGTGGGGTTGCTGTTGGTGATCTTCGGCACCGTGCGAAGCGGACAGGGAGCGGCGCCACCGTTCGCGGTGGGTGCCTACATCACCGGTGCGTATTTCTTCACGTCGTCGACCAGCTTCGCCAATCCGGCGGTGACGGTGGCACGGGCTCTGTCCGACACCTTCGCAGGGATCAGCCCAGGATCGGTTGTCCCGTTCGTGATGGCTCAACTTGTCGGCGCCGCAGTCGCCTGGAGTGCGATCAGAATCCTGTATCCGGACATGTCGGCAACCGCCGATGTCGTGCTGCTACCGCACGAGCAGGCGGTGCGAGAGACCACCACAGCTCGTCTGTTCCGATAAGCCCCCGGCCGGCTATGTCCCCGGCGGTTCTCTCTCAATGAGCGTCCGGAGGCGCCAGAGATTCCCGCGCCAGATCTGCCGCAGCAGTGGTGCGGCGACTGCGCTGCCGACCGCTCCTCCGAGCCACCACGGAAACCTCAACTCCTCATCCCAGCGGAATCGGGTCCGCGACGCCCCGTCGGCATCCGCCGTGAAGCGGCCGGTCCCAGTAATGAGTCCGCGATGGCGGATGGCGATCATCCGGCCCTCCTCCCACTCAGTAACCACCATCCGATCCGTAGTCCGGAACGGCCCGACACGCGTCTCACAATCGAACGCGGCGCCGATCCCAGCGGTCACCTCGGACGTGGGGTGAATCGCCTCGGCGTCCTGCATCCAGACGGTGTGCGACGGGATATCGGCGAGGTGGCGCCAGACGTCCCCGAGCGGGGCGTTGATCGGAGTACTGAGTCTGATGCGGACGATGCCTCATGGTAGCGGCTCGGCCGCCTACGGAGGACACCGAGGGGCAATGCGCAGCACCAGGAAGATCGCCGTGACGGCTGAGATCGGCATGTCGACATCGTTTCGCGAGGAGAATTTGTACTGCCGTTTCGGGACTCCGAAAGCAAGACGCTCGGTGAAGTGGCGTCCACGTTCGCACGAACCCCCAGCCGCCACCCGCGCGGGGGTGTTCAGGTAGGGTGTCCCGGAGGCCATGGACTTCAACATCGAGCCTTTGACTAAGGCATCTCAGCTGTCCGAGTGCGCCTCCATGATGGTTACCTCGAACCCATGGAGTCGCCTCTGTTTCACCCAGGAGCAGTGCGAGACGAGCCTCGCCCACCCCCTGATGTCGGTCTACGGCGCAGTCGATCCCGGGGGGGCCATCTTTGCCTTCGTTGCATGTGTTGAATTCGGCATCGGATTCGAACCGATGATCGAGTATCTGTGCGTCGGCGAGCAGGTCCGCAACCTGGGTATGGGTACGCACCTTATTACGCATTTTGAGAGCAATCTCTTCCCCGATAGTGACAACCTCTACCTCTTCGTCTCCGACATTAACCCTGATGCGATACGCCTATATCGGCGCCTCGGGTACGACCAAATTGGTGAGCTTCCAGATTTCAACCTCAAGGGGCAGACGGAGTTCTTGTACCGAAAGTCGCGCCGGCCAGTTCAGGAAGGGAGAGCAAGGGTGTCAACGGTCGTTTAGGAAAGCGAGGAAGAGAAGCGGAGGGAGTGGGATTTAGGCCCCCAGTGGCCAGGCGCGGAGGTGCCTTTGGCTGAAAGGTTTTGCGCATCTCGTTTATCGCTGAACGGCGCTCAGGCGCTCCCCAGCCCGTTCGACGATTCGTGCGACCAGGTCCGTGTCGGTGGAGGCGATCTTGATTTCGCGAGGTGATGCAGCGGCCCGGGCTACCTCATCGACGATCACATCAAGGAAGGCCAGGGCCACCTGTTTCGGGGCGCCTGTCAAGGGATCGGTCGTACTCGGTCTCCCCCACCGGGTAATACCCAACTCGCGGCCCAGCGGCAACCACGCCTGCGGGGACAGGGAGGCACGGAGCGAGAGGGGTTTGACCCGCCATCTAGTAAACGTGGAATTACCCTTGCGTGACCAGAGAGTTCCGTGGTCTCACGTCGCCGGTGCTTCCGGGTGGCGGAATTCTCCGCTGAAGTATGGGAAGTCCTCAAGCTGAGAGACGTGAGAGTTCAGTCCGGATGAGCACGGCGAACTCGCGCTGATGGTTGCTCGCGCGGAGAGCGGAGCCGTAGCGACGTAGCTCAAGCCACGCATTTATCGCCGCCAGCATCGGGCCGTCATGTGCGGAGGCTTCTCCGCCAACGCTGACGAGCCACTCAGATACCTCCGACCACTTCCAGAGCCGGGTACGGCGATCCAACCAAGCTACAGGAGGCGGGAATCCACCAGGGCCTCGCCGACCCTCGATCCACAAACGCACACTCTCACGAGTCCGTGCAGTCCGAAGCGCGATCCCCGACGCAGTCACCAATTCTTCTGGTTCGACTCTCAAAACCACAAGCGCAGGCACACAGGCTTCGACGTCATGGATGGCGCTTAGGACGGCGTCACCCATGGTAGGGGCATCGCGATCAAAGTCGGCAAATGGAACCCCTGCCCTGACTCCGAACAACGCGTCATCACACCCACCATCTTCGAGGGCTTCATATACCGGCGGTTCGGTTGGATCCACTCCGGACATGATTAACGTGAAGGTGTGGGTATCCACCTCTGCCTCCAGGTTAATGAGCGCACTTGTCGACGCGCCTACGAATCTGAACTGAGTGCGTCGATGAGTTCTTCGGGGTAGATGAAACCGAGAAATGACAACCGGCACTTGTCCGCTCAGGACACCACAGCGTTCCCCAAGGATGCCCCTTGCTCATCTTCACAATCCATCCTTTCGCCTCGGCATAGGAAATGGCGGCTTCGATGTCGTGATGCGAGTGCCGAGGTCTTGGCACTAGGCTAACCTCGAGTGTTGGCACTTGTCAACACCTCGTCGGCGAGTCTTAGCCATGAGAGTTGGGCGTCAAGGCGATCGACGTTAAAAAGCCACCCAACCGCTCAGCCTCGTCTTTGGTGAGGTCCCCAGGGAGTTTGAGTTCTGCGAATACATCAGCACGAATCGGGAACGGGTACACGACGAGTCTTACGCCGGTCGGATGGATTGCAGGCGTTTCTACCGGAACGCTATGAATGGCGGGACGACCTCGACCCTCGGCCCTCACCGGACTGGCGGCCTTTGACCGAGACGGGTCCTTCACGGAGGCCCGTCGCACCTTAGGCTGGTATGTGGCGGGATTGTCAAGGTAAGTAGTGTCCACGTTCGTGGTG
>QHBP01000161.1 GCA_003244175.1 Chloroflexota bacterium
GACATGCAGGGCGGCACCTTCACTGTGAACAATACCGGCTCTCTTGGTTCCGTCGGCTCGGTGTCGATCATCAACTATCCCCAAGCGGGCATCTTGACGGCCAATGCTATTGTGAAGCGTCCGGTGGTCCTTGAGCAGGACGGTGAGGATGTCATCGCCGTCCGCAGCATGATGAATCTTTCGTTCTCGTTCGATCACCGGTTGCTGGACGGTGGCACCGCGACCGGTTTCGTCAACGCGGTCAAGGGCAAGCTCCAGTCGTGGAGCCTAGATTACCCAATTTATTAGCGGCAGAGGAACACGTGGTAACCGAGATCAAGCTTTACCCGAAGGATATGCCGGCGCGACCGGACTGGTTGAAGGTTCGCCTCCCCGCCGGGCCGCGATATGCTGAGCTGAAGGACCTGATGCGCGGCATGAAGCTGCACACAGTCTGCGAGGAAGCACGCTGTCCCAATATCGGAGAGTGTTGGGGACATGGCACGGCGACCTTCATGATTCTCGGAGACGTCTGTACTCGCGCCTGTAGGTACTGCGCGGTTACGTCGGGCAAACCGCATACGCTCGACCTGGGGGAGCCGAGGCGAGTCGCCGAGGCCGTCCTCGCCATGGGCCTGAAACACGCGGTGGTCACATCCGTGGATCGGGACGACCTGCCGGACTTCGGTGCGGACATCTTCGCGGCCACCATCCGGAAGATCCATGAGGTGAACCCCGGCTGCGCGGTGGAGGTTCTGACTCCCGACTTTCAGGGAACCGCCGCTGCCATCCGCACGGTAACCGACGCGCGGCCGGAAATCTTCAATCACAATATCGAGACGGTTGAACGCGTGTTTCGGCGGGTTAGGCCGGGGAAATCGAACTACCGGCTGTCGCTCGCCGTCCTTGCCATGGCAAAGGAAGTGCATCCGCATGGGTTGACCAAGTCCGGCATCATGGTCGGCCTGGGAGAGTCTACCGAGGAGATCGTCGAGACGATGCTCGACCTGCGGAAAGTGGGCGTCGAGATTCTCACGATCGGGCAATACCTGCAACCGACCGCCAAGCACGTCGTCATCGACCGCTACTACCACCCCGATGAATTCGCGGAGCTTCGCGAGCGAGGGTTGGCCCTCGGGTTCAGTCACGTCGAGTCTGGCCCGCTGGTTCGCAGCTCCTACCATGCTCACGAACAGTCCGACGCTTTGAAGGCGAGAAAGAAACCTGTGTGAAACTGGAAGACAAGCTGTTCCTCAACAAGTTCAAACGGGATGAAAAGTCCCACATCGACATCGTGTCTCAGGACGTCTGCGCGCGCTGCCCGGACAAGCCCTGCACGATCGTCTGCCCGGCGGATGTCTACCATTGGGATGGCGAGAAGACCGTGGTCTCGTACGAAAACTGCATCGAGTGCGGCGCGTGCCGGATGATCTGCCCGTACAACAACATCGCCTGCGTCATGCCTCGTGGTGGTTACGGCGTGCAATACAAGTACGGATAGAGTATCCCCGTCGCCCTCTCCGGCTCAGACGGAGCGAAGGCGCCATGTGTCCGCTTGTCTTCTGGTGTCACGGCTCGGGTTGATTGACTACCAAGAGGCCTGGGACCTTCAGCGCCATCTCGCCGATGCCCGGCGCCAGGATCACATTCCCGACGTCCTCCTCTTGTTGGAACATCCTCACACCTTCACCGTCGGTCGCCGAGGCCGGCGAGAGCACGTGCTCGTCCCTCCGTCACGGCTGAGGCGGCGCGGCATTGGCATCCTTGATGTCGACCGCGGCGGAGACGTGACATACCACGGGCCAGGACAGCTGGTTGGCTATCCGATTGTGAAGCTCCCCGGGGACCGTCAGGACCGCGTCCGCTACCTGCGCGATCTGGAGCAAGCTCTCCTCGCCGCCGTGCGAAGCCTGCGGGTGGATGCCGGTCTCCAGGACGGACTCTCGGGCGTCTGGGTTGACGACGACAAAGTTTGCGCGTTGGGCGCCAAGATAGATGCATACGGCGTCACCACCCACGGATTCGCCCTGAACGTCAATGTCGATCTGTCGTACTTTCGCCTGATCGTCCCCTGCGGCCTGCATGACAAGGGGGTGACCTCGCTTCATGAGGTGCTAGGCCGTCACGTGTCCATGCGTCGTGTGGAACAGGCGGTCGTGATGGAGATCGCGGGGGTGTTCGGTCTGAGAACTCGTGGAGTTGGACGCCAAAGGCTTGAACGGCTGATGGGCCCGTCCCCGGTGGTCGATTGAGGCCGCAAGCCCCGGGCCGCGAGTATTGCCTCTCATCGACGGCGACCCCTACGTCCCCTGACCACCCCCTCCCGCGCCTCTAGGTCCGCTTGCACTCCGAGCAGACCCAACCATGCTCGCGTGTCCGCACCCATCCGCGTTCTCGCGCCTCCTCGATAGCGACGCGGCGCTTCCGCGCGTCCAGTGCGGTCTCGCGTCCGCACAGGCCGCAGAGCATCCAATACTCCGCGTAGATGTGTCCTTTTGACTCGTCGTGTGTCATGCTGTGCGCCCTAGGTCGACGAACGTGCTTTTGGGAACGCGCTCGAGCGCCCGGTAGCTCGGGTTGTTGTTCGCTACGGCTGTAACATCACCTCGTCCACGTAGCACCAGCCCCAGTCTTCGCCCGGTTGAAATGACTGAACGATGGGGTGGTCGGTCGCATGGAAGTGCTTCGAGGCGTGCTTGTTTGTCGAGCTGTCGCAGCAGCCGACGTGACCGCAAGTCAGGCAAAGGCGGAGTTGGACCCAGGTGTCTCCCATTCGCAGGCATTCCTCGCAGCCATCGGCGCTGGGCGTGACCTGGTGGATTTGATCGAGATGCGTGCATGTGGCCATCGTGTCCTCCCGAAGCGCGCGCGAATTGTCGCTGTCAGCGCTCCTCTGTCCAGCGTACACCCGACGCGGGACTCGCTTTGAGGGGACGGATATTCAATGACGAGGCGGCGTCTTGCAAGAGGCTCGGCCGCGTTTCCGGGTATCGGGATGTGCTAGGTGCTTCTCGTCACCCGCTCCCACAAAAGCACCGCTGTTAAATGCCTGCCACCAAGTAGCGTCGGGTCAGTGCTCAGTGTCAGTCTCGACCCCTCGAACTGGTAGAGTCGTTCTTGTGTGCTTCCAACCCAGTCAGGGAAGAGGCTGGCCTCGACGACGTGCCGAACGCGGTCTCCCTATACCTCATACCGACCAGCGTAGGACAAGTATGTTCTGGCGGCTACCGCTAGGTGTTTCTCAGATCCGGCCAGAATATCCGACGTGCCAAAGTGCTCCCGGCCGGCGCTGAACAGCACGACGCTCATATACCCCTCGGGTGAGTACATGATGAGACCTCCGGCATCTTCTCCCCACGGATACGTAACGTTGCCATCGGATGAACGGGCTTCCATCAAGACCAGGCGCCACGTCCCGACAAAGTCCTGCTCACTCATATGTTCCTCCTCTCCCTGCCTCCTCGTCATCGACGATACACGACCGTCCGCACCCGTTGCGTGATCTGTCGTTGTCAGTGGTTCGATACGGAACCGGTACCTTGAGACAAAGTAGGAGGGACGACATGCGGCCATGGATGACCGGCTTTGCGGGCAGCTTCGACTACACCACGATCGAGTCCGAGGCGCTTCGGAATAACCCGCTCGGTGATCCCGCCGAGCGTCCGCTCGCCGTCTACCTGCCGCCACAGGCGCGGAGCGAGAGCTCGCGGCGATTTCCCGTCATCTACCTGCTCCATGCCATGGGGAACGAGCTTGAGTCGTGGTGGAACCGCAGCGCGTTTCGGCCGGCGGTCCCCGAGATGGTGGACGGGCTCTTCGCTGGCGGTGTTCCGCCGGCGG
>QHBP01000074.1 GCA_003244175.1 Chloroflexota bacterium
TCTCAGACAGCTTCTAGTGGACCGTCACGGGTGGCTTGACGGGAGTTTTCGTTACGGGTAAGGTCGAGGTATCCCACCTCCTGGAGTACCTCCCCATGGTTAAGATGTACACGGTCTCCCTCAATGAAGCCGAGCGTTTGCTCTTGCGACAGACGGTGTCGCGCGGCAAGGCGTCGGCCCGCACCATCACCCGAGCACGCATCCTCTTGAAAGCCGACGAGGGGGAGGATGGACCCGGTGTCACCGATGACGTGATCGCGACCACCCTCGATGTTGGCGTCCGAACCGTGGAGCGACTGCGCCAGCGTGCCGCAACCGAGAGCGTGGAGGCAGCACTCCATGATCGTGTGTCCTCGAGCCGTAAGGCGTGTGCGCTCGATGGCGCACAGGAAGCACGGCTCACCGCACTTGCCTGCAGCCAGCCACCCAGCGGAAAAGGACGGTGGTCATTGCGCTTGTTGGCCGCTGAGTTCGGCAAGCGGGACGATGGGGCCGTAGTGTCCCACGAGTTAGTGCGGCGGACGCTGAAAAAAACATCCTCAAGCCGCACCTGAAGGAGCAGTGGTGCATTGCGCCGAAGGAAGATGCCGACTTCGTGGCGCACATGGAGGACCTGCTCGATCTCTATGCCGAACCCCACGATCCGCTGCGGCCGGTGGTCTGCCTCGATGAGTTGCCCAAACAGCTCCTGGCCGAGGTGCACGAGCCACTGCCAGCGCGTCCAGGCACACCAGCCCGAGAAGACTACGAATATCAGCGACGCGGGGTAAAGAACGTGTTCCTGTGGTGCGAACCCCTGGCAGGCAATCGGCATATCGACGTGACCGATCGCCGCACCATGCGCGATTGGGCACACACCGTGCGAGACCTGGTCGAGGTCCACTACCCTGATGCCACCGTGATCCGCCTGGTGGAAGACAATCTGAACACCCACCGCCTGGCTTCGCTCTATCTCGCCTTCTCGCCCAGTGAGGCGCGCCGGATTGCGCGGAAGCTGGAGTTGCATTACACGCCCAAGCATGGCAGTTGGTTAAACATGGCTGAGATCGAGTTGGCCGTGCTCCATCGTCAGTGTCTCGACCGACGCATTCCGGACATCGAGACTCTGCGAACCGAGACCGCCGCCTGGGAAGCCGAGCGCAATGCGCAGTGCGTCACCGTGGACTGGCACTTCACCACTGATACTGCCCGTCGCAAACTCAAGCATCTCTACCCGTCGTACTCATCATGACTGTCCACTAGAAGGGATACCGCGGGCGAACGCAGATCGCCCCTACCCATGCGTGAATCATGAGGACCAGACCACGACATGGCGCCATTCTTGGCCCGCTCATGCGATACGGGGCGCGGAGTTCATCCGCGCCCCGAAGTGGCTGAAGGTGGGAGTGGTTGGACCTAGTACGGGGTGGCTGTCGGTTGCGGCGAGGCAGCCGGCGCCATCAGCTTGATCGACGGACGCTTCTCCTTGGTCACCTTGAATACGTCCCACATTCCGGCATCCGCGTGATGGCCGACCTCGCAGACAATCGCGTAAGTACCGACCCTCTTGACAACAAACGAGAAGGCTGTGCTCGTACCGGCCGGTGTCCCGGCGGCTGGGTCGGGTGAGCTCGCGCCCGGAAACGCCAACGGATGATTCCCTGAACTCGTATGCTTTGTGATCGAAGTGAAAACCGCACTATGTGGGAAGGTGCTTTTGTTCGTGAACTTCACAGTGACGCGGTAGCCCTTGGGCACGCTCACCACCATGCCGCCGGATGTATAGCCGTTGAAGTTGAGCGTATGGTTCGCTGGCGTAAGCCCAGCGGTGAGCGAAAAGGTCACGGCATGCTTCTTCGTATTCCAGCTCAAAAACTGGGCCTTGGACTTCGCTGTGTGGGATGCGTCCACACCTTGCGTGCCCATCAACAGCGCAAGCACGATCGCGAACAGACTGGAAATGGACAACGGGCGAGAGCTGAGGAAACGTCTCATATCTGAACTCCTTGGGTTTGAGGTATTTGGTCGAGGGGAACGCAGCTTCGAGGCCTTGGTCGTAGAACAGTTCATGATGGATGTACGCTTCTTGGTTACAGTGCGTTACCGCTTTTTCATAAGCCATAATGAATCTCGCCGGGTCTCGTGAGAGGTGGTCCTGGATGGCTAACCTGGCCGATCTGTCGCTGGGTACCGTCCGCCCGTTCACGAATACGCCTGATTGTAGGACGGCGTCAGTTGAGCCGCGTCCAGATCGTGTTGCGGCCATTGTCACGAGAGTCACGATGGATCGAGAGGAAATCGAGGATGAAGGCGCCGAGAAGGACGGTCGGATGGGCAAGCTGGCGGTCGAGCGCGCCGTTGTAGCGCGCGACGAGCTCACCCAGCAAGAATTCAGGCTGCCGCCACGGCCTCATACTGGATGGAGGCTGTAGCAGAGTGCAGCACTATACAGAGGAGGGTTGCGGATGGCTATCGAAATGCGTACGGAAGTGCAGGGTATGACGGCGGAACAGATCCAGGATTTCGTCGCGCAGGTGGTGATGCCTAAAATCAAGACGTTCCCCGGCTTTATTGCTCATGCTTCCGGCGCCACTGAGGGCGGCTGTTACGTGACCGAGTTCTGAGAATCGCAGGGGGCCCATAAGCGGTGGATGCAGGAGGTGATCATACCCGCTATGCAGCAGGCCGGCGAAGATCAATCTCCCCAGGTGCAGTACCTGCCAGCCGATACGGTAATCACGCGCTGACGGGAGCGGTACAAGTCCGCTTCGGCTGCCCCTCCCTGCGATTGACGCGCTGATCCTTCTGCAGTCCATCTCAAGGCAGTGGGGAGCGCATAAGAGATACTTTCTGCCTTCGTCCTCGACAACGCGCTGAATGGCGACGTCGGTTAAGATAGGCGCAGTCAGTACAGGCCACCAAGCGAACTCTATAGACGATCCATGCCGTCGTCCAATGTAATGCCTAGTCGACCACGGGACCGGCAGTTTCGGGCATTTAACGTAGGAATCGCCAAGACCGGCACGAGCTCCATGGGCGGGATCTTCGACAAGTACCGCACGCTGCACGAACTGCTCTTTCGCGACACCGTGCAAGCGGTAGTGGATTGGCAACGCGGGGTGATGGGCGAGGAGGAGTTTCGCGCCTTTATCCGCTGGCGAGACGGTCTGTGCCGGCTCGATATGGACGCGTCGAGCTTCAACTGCTACTACGTCGACGTTCTGGCGGAGGAATTCGAGGACGCGAAGTTTATCTTTGCCATACGGGATTGCTTCTCCTGGTTCGATTCCATGTTGGGCATGGCCCTCGCCATGCACGAGGAGACTCCCCCTTGGATGCTTGAGTATTTTCGGAGGTTTTTGGGACCCGGCTTCGAACTGGAACTCACCGAACATCCGGATGAATTGCACATGAGACTCCCGGGTATGGTCGATGCGGGGATGCGGTACTGGTCGACGGTGAACCAATTTATGTTACATGCCCTGCCGGCGCCGCGTTCCCTGGTGGTGCGGACCCACGAGTTGTCGCACAGCCTACCGCGACTTGCGGCATTTGTTGGGATCCCGCCGGAAACTCTCGTTCCCAAATTGATGCACCTGAATGAGGCCAGAACAACGCACCGTCTCCTGCGGGCTGTCGATCCGGCATTCCTGTCAGATGTTGTGGAAGAGCACGGTACTGAGCTGATGCGCGAGTTCTTTCCCAAAGTGACCCTCGCCGGATTCCTGGGAGGCGCCCGGCCCGCGTAGCACTCCGGCTCACTCCCCCATGTGGGTCCTTGACAAGTGAAATATCTCGTACTATAGTCCGTCACAGACTGAGAGGGGATTATGGTTCAGGCGAGCAGCCCTCGGATTCCGGGGGCTGTAC
>QHBP01000384.1 GCA_003244175.1 Chloroflexota bacterium
CCGGTAAAAGCTCCACGTCGCCGCCCCCAGCAGCAGCATCACCCAGGCGGCCGACCACAACAGGTAGGGCGTCGTGGGTGGATCCGAGACGAAGAAGGGGTTGGCTCGGGCCTCCGGGACCTCGCTGCCGACGACGATGGTCGCCAGCGGCTCCAGATTGTAGATGGCGCCTCGCCAGAGTCCGTCCGTGGGGAACAACAACGTGCTGACCGTCCCAATGTTCTGCACCGTCGAGTTATGGAGGGTGGCGCCCACATTACCTACGATGCCGCCGATCCACGTCATGCCGAAGAGAACGAAGACCACGATTCCGCAGGTGATGGCCGGAATCCTCGTGCTTCCCAGAAGGGTCAGCGTCAGCACCACCACCGCTTCGGCCACTATGAATAGGACGGCGATCACCGGGTGCGGCGGCACGTAGTTGAGCGCGATGTCCGAGATAACGAACTCTATGCCACACGCGATTCCGGCGTACAGAGCGAGCAGGGCGGAGAATCCCAGCCACTTCCCCAGGACGACGTCGCTGCGGCGTATGGGCCGCGGCAGCATGGAAAGGGCGATGCCCGACTCGATGTCGCCGGCAATCGAAGGAGCCGCCAGAAAGGCGGCGCCCAGCGCCAGCACGAAGGAGAACATGAAGGCCAGCAGTATCAGCAGCGCCGAGGCGATGACCTTGAGGGTCGCGGCCGAGCATGGATGGACATTGGGGTAATTTCCGCAGGAATTCGAGGTCAGCAGACGGTGAAATCCCCAGGCGCTGAGCATGGCCACGACAAGGGTGAGAATGGCGACCGCCAGGAGGAGACGGCGCCGTGAAGCCTCACGCAGGGTCAGGCGCGCGATTGTCAGTACCGGCATCGTCCTCACCTCCCAATAGCTCCAGAAATCGGTCTTCGAGCGACTGCTGTGACGGGTCGACCGCATAGACCCTGCCCCCGAGCCGCACCACCTCGGCCACCAGTCGCGGCACCGTCTCGTGATCGATGCCCCGGACGAGGTAGCGGTCTCCCTCCTCGTCGACCTCGCCAAAGCGGCGCAGCGCCTGGATTCCAGCAGCATCGAGACCGCCAAGCCGAAGACGCACGCTGCTCTCCTCGCCGCGCAGCTCATCCATCGTCCCGACGGCGATCAAACGCCCGCGGTGGATCACCGCAACCCGGTCACACACCTGCTCCACCTCGCCCAGCAAGTGCGAATTGAGAAACACTGTGGCATTGCGCCGTTTCAGCTCGCGGATGATCTCCCGCACGTCGTGCCGTCCGACGGGATCGAGCGCGGACGTCGGCTCGTCGAGGAAGACGAGCTCGGGCTGGCCGAGAAGGGCGACACCCAGGCCCAGACGCTGCTGCATCCCCTTAGAGAATGTCCCCACGCGGTCTCGGCCGCGACTTGTCAGCCCAACCAGCTCCAGCGCCGAATCGATCTCGCGCCGCCGAGCGCCTCGGGCGATCCCCGCCAGCTCGCAGTGCAGCATCAGCACCTCGCGCGCCGACAGCCAGTCCTGATAGCGAAACAGCTCCGGGAGATAGCCGATCCGCCGCCGCGTCGCGCGGTCGCCCGCCGGCGCGCCCAGCACCCACGCCTCGCCCGAGGTCGCCCGGCTCAATCCCACCAGAAGCTTGACCGCAGTGGTCTTGCCGGCGCCGTTCGGCCCCAGGAAGCCGAACACCTCGCCGCGCCGAACCGTCATGGAAAAGCCGTCGAGAGCGGTTGTAGTACGGTACCGTTTGACCAGGTTGGACGTCTGGATGGCGGGAGAAGCTCCTCCCGCTACATTCTCGACGGGCGACGGATCGACGTCTCGGTCTGTTTCGGGGGCTATGCCCATCTGTCCGTTCGCCTCGCTTCCTGGGGCAATGGGGGAGAGGCGGGGCTTTTGGCCCGCCTCTAGAATACCCGCGAGCTTAAGGAAGTGTTTCGGGATTTGTCGCTAACGAAGATGGTTGGCGACATCCAGGGCCGTGCTTTCCGAGATCGTGCCCCCGACTCCGTACACCACTCCCCGCTTCTCCCACAGAACCGCCGTGCCGACGCCGGTGTTGTCTCCCACCGCCACGCCGTGCACTCCCTGCACCAGCACAGTATGAGAATGGGCGCGATCCACCGGGATCAGCAGGGGAAGGGTGGAGGTCGGATCGTTGACCGCGCGCAGCTCGCTCGCCAGCTGCGGAGAAACTCCCGGCAACCCCAGCACGTAGTTTTCCAGCTCTCGAACCGAGGCGCCGGTGGATGTGGCCAGGGGCGCCCGCATCTCACCGATGACGAGGCCCGGCATGGCATCTCCACTCGCCTGGTAGATGGCCACCTCGGTGCTATTCAGGGTCACGCGCAGCGTGCTCCCGTCGACGTGGGCCGGCATCGGCGGCAACGCCTTGCCGGACGCTTTGGCCCAGGCCGTGGCTTTGGCCGCACTGAAAGTGAACGAGCCGGTAGCTCCCGGCATGACGTGATATTTTACGCTCGATGCCACTCCCGCCGGCAGCGTGGCAGGCACCGGAACACTCATGCCTGCGGCGGCGGCCGCAGCCGCGGCACTTGCATATGTGTGCATCGGAGCGCTCTTTGGAGCGCTCACGGTTCCGAACCTGTTCAGATCTGGGAGCGACCTCAGCTGGTCGGTGGTCACCGAAACCGCCTGTATCTGCTGGGGCTGAAAAATGGTGAAGAAGTTGTGAGCCCATCCCCCGATCGGCGTCAGCACCACGGCTCCCGCCAGGGTCGCCATCGCTCCGGCGCTACCCAGGAAGCGGGCCGGGTGCCATCGCATCCCCATCCAGCGATCTCGCGCCGGCACATCCCCCGCCGCAACCCGCCGGCGGACGGTCATCAGAGCCTGTCTAGGATCTACGGCCGGCGTCTCGACGGCGAAGGTCTCCCGGACTTCACGCGCTGCCGCATCGATGTGTGCCATCCTCGTCTGACAGCGCGAGCACTGTTCGGTGTGCTGCCGGTCCGCCTGACGGACCATGGTCGCGTCGTCAATCAAACGACGCAGAGTTCCTTCATCGGGATGTCTCATGGCTAATCTCCTTTTCTAATGCCTGCTCCGCGCGTCGCAGCAGGGTCCCCACCTGGCCGGTGCTCACTCCCAGCGCCTCCGCCACCTCGGCGTAGCTCAATCCGCTATATCGCAGGACGAGCACGGCCGCCCGCCTCTCAGGTAAACGTGAAAGCGCCCGGCGCACGTCAAGCTGACGCTCCGTCTGTTCCAGCGCTCGCTGCGGGTCCAGGGATACCTCGTGTTCGGTACTCAGTCGATCCCGATGGAGCGCGTCCGCGGCCTCGCGCTCACGCCGCCTGCGCTTGCCCCGCAGCGTATTCAAAGCGGTGTGAGCCGCCGCACGCCGCAACCAGGCGCGCGCGTACGATGCATCCGGGGGATGCTGCCGGTAGAACGCGCAGAACACCTCCTGAGCCACATCCTCGGCTTCGTGTGGGTCGCGAACCACATGCTGTGCGATCGCCACCACCCTCGAATACTCTTCGAGAAAGAGCTTCTCGAAGCCGGCCGCCTCATGCCGCTGCGCGCCGGCCCAATGTCGTGCCACTATTGCCATCCCGGGGGCCTCCGTTCTGCCTTCTATTTCATCAGCACCACGGCATCCGAAAATGTGACAGCGCGGAGATCGAATCTGGGAAAAGTATCCACATTTTATTCGACTACTCCGGCGGGATCAGCTCGAACCAGCGATCCAGCAGTATCGCGTCGCCACGGGTCTCTATAGCGCTCGCCGGAAGGCGCTGCCACAGGAAGAGCACCAGGTCCGAGGCGGTGCCGCGTATTGCCACGTCTCCCTTGGCGTGTTCACGGCGCACGTCCGGCCCGTCCGCGTTAATGCGCACGAGCCACTCACCATCGCCATCGGTGCAGTGGAAATGAAAAGTCTCTCCCTTACCCTTCCCACCGGGCTCCGACAGCCTCTCCGGGGCATGGACGGTCAAAGCCTCATCCACGCCGTCCACCGCCAGTCGATTCTCGATTGGTTGCGTGTCGCCGTGAGCGGACTGCGTATCCCAGCGGTGGACCGCCGTCTCATGGGCCATGCGCCGTTGCCAGAAGCTCGTTTGTTGCTCGGGTGTCCACCACGTCCACACGGGCTCTGTCGGGTCCGCAGCGTCCAGAACCTCGACCAACCGAGCCGCCCGATCCCGGAACCACGGGATCAGCTCAGAAGACTGTGCGAAATCGGCACCCCTCTGCTTCCGCATCTCGAGATGGCGCTCGTGCAGGGGATCGACATCCTGCTCCTCGTCCCGGGCCCCCGTCGCCACAATGTCCGTCACGAATTCGTAAGTCTGTCCCGTGTGCTGGATCAGCTTGCCCACCGTCCACCCCGGGCAAGACGGGACATCAGCTTCTAGTCCGTCCTCCGCGCTCGCCGCCATCATGCCCGCTTCGCGGCGGATAGCCTCTATGTACTCGTCGCGCTCCACGGTCACTCCTTCTTGCGGATCCTCTCCGCGGCCCGTTGCCTCCATGGTGCCATGGACGGGAAATGGGCTCAGAGCGTGACCACGAAACGGGAGCCGCGTCCGGGCGTGCTCTCGACGCCGATGGTGCCGTCGTGCGCCTCCACGATGGCGCGAGCGATGGCTAATCCCAGGCCCGTGCCACCGCTCTCTCGTGACCGGGACTTCTCACCGCGGTAGAACTGCTCGAAAACGCGCTCCTGGTCGTCTGCCTCGATTCCCTCGCCGGTGTCGATGACCGAGAGGCGCACGTGACCGTTGACCCGACCCGCCTCGACGCACACCTCCCCACCCGCGGGCGTGTGCTGGAGGGCATTCTGGATGAGATTGACCAGAACCCGCTGCATGCGGGGCCCGTCGAGAGAGAGCGGCGGCATATCGGGAGCGCAGCGCGCGGCAAGGCGCACTCCCTTGACCTCGGCCTGTATCTGTAGGCCCTCGACCGTTTCCGCTACCAGCTCCGTGACTGGCACGCTGGAGAGCCGCAGGGCCATGCCATCGCTGTCCACCCTGGACAGCTCGAAGAGATCGTCGATCAGCTGCTGGAGATGCTTGCTTTCGCCTGCGATCAATGCCAGATAGTGCTTCACCTTCTCCGGCTCGGACACAACACCGTCGTTGATCGCCTCGACCATGGCCCGGATAGACGTCAGAGGAGTTCTGAGGTCATGAGAAACGGCGGCAGTCAAGTCTTTGCGCGTCTGCTCCAGCCGTTGCTGTCGTTGAAAGAGGTTCCCCAGCTGCGTGGACATCGTGTTGAAGGTCTCTGCCAGCATCGCGATCTCGTCGTTTCCACGCACCTCCACCCGCGTGTTGAACTGACCCGAGCCCAGCCGAGCGGCGCCGTCGCGGAGCGACATGATTTGTCGAGTCACGAGCGTGGCGACGATCAAGCCAAAGACCAGACCAATGACGAGCGAATACACCAGTGTGACCTCGAGCAGTCGGAGGTCCGTCTGCTGCGCGAACATTAGGTAGGGAGTGACCAGCACAACCATCAGACTGCCGGCGCTTCCGGCTATGCATGCCAACCAGATCTTCGCGCTCAAACGAGGAACGTAGCGGGCAATGAGCAGCAAGAGCGCGGTCCCCAACGACAGGCTCGTCCCCCCTGAGATGACCAGGTATTTGAGCGCGGCCAGGACATGCGAGGGCGGCGGGTTCAGGGTGACGACAAAAAGCCACCAGCAGAGAATCGTGCCGGCAACCATGGCAAGAAGCGCTGATATCGCGAGGCGAATCCAGATCCTCATTTCGGTTCTACCTTGTATCCGACACCCCAAACGGTCTTGATGTATCGTGGCCGTACCGGATCCGGCTCAACCTTCTCGCGAAGTCTCCGAACATGCACGGTGACAGTGCTCGTGTCCCCCGGAAAGTCGTAATCCCACACGTGATCGAGCAGCTGCTCGCGGGTAAAAACCTGGCCCGGATGAGTGGCGAGGAAATGGAGGAGCTCGAACTCGCGGGCCGTCAGCTCCAGCTGCTCCCCATCGCGTTCGACGGTGCGCAAGCTGGGATTGATCCTCAGGCTGCCCACGTGTACCACGTCACCGGGCTCCGGCGGCCCTTTCTGTGCCCGTCGCAGCACGGCCTGCACGCGGGCTACCAGCTCTCGGGGGCTGAACGGCTTTGTGATGTAATCATCGGCGCCGATCCCCAGTCCAACCAGAACGTCGGTCTCCT
Organism: Chloroflexota bacterium; assembly: GCA_003244175.1. Lineage (GTDB taxonomy): Bacteria > Chloroflexota > UBA5177 > UBA5177 > UBA5177 > QHBP01. Next base: position 6,157 of record QHBP01000384.1, read on the forward strand.
CGCTTTTTGCGGTGAGCATGATGATGGGAATGTCGCGTGCGCTTCGAATTTGCCGGCACGCCTCGATGCCGCTGAGCTTCGGCAGCATCAGGTCCAGCACGACGAGATCCGCGTCCGCCGATCGGAGAACCGCCTCCTCACCATCCGCTGCCCCCACCGTATCGAACCCCTCCCGGCGCAGGTAGCGCTCGACAACCTCGCGAATATTCGGCTCATCGTCGACGACCAGAACGCGCGCCTTCATGTCTGCCATGTCGTCCTCACGATAATCCGCGCGACGGGCGTATTAGGTTTTGCCGCGGGCCGAATGCGACTATTCAGCTCGCCGGCCTGCTGCTCCCCGACACTTCGGCCCGAAGGCTCTCGCCGCCCCGATCCGTCTCGTCTCGATCTAGGGGCCTGCGCACCTGTCGAGTCCTATCGAGCGCG
>QHBP01000079.1:0-704 GCA_003244175.1 Chloroflexota bacterium
ATCCAGAACAGTGGTGATGTAATCATCCGGGGTCCCGTTCAACCCTGGCGGTGCCGCCGATTGAGGAATGACATGCTCGTACAGCTTCAGTGGCCCGGATTCGCCCAGTTCATCGAACACGCGCACCACAGTCCTCGTCACGGCGATGTGGTCGGGATGGCCGGTAACCCCCTGAATATCCTCGGTGAGCACTACCTGTGGCCGAACCTCCCGCAGTACGCCGGCGAGGGAGGCGTGAAGATCGGCGCCTTGCTCCGCCAGATTGCCATCGGGAAGTCGGAGCAGATGAACATCCCGGATTCCCAGCAGTCCAGCCGCCTCTCGCAGCTCGCCCTCCCGCTTGGCGGCCAAACCCTCCGTCCCAATGTCGGCGGTCCCGACTTCCCCGACTTCGCCGCTCGTCGCCGTGACCAGCGTCACCCGGACGCCTGACGCCGCGTAGCGGGCAAGCGTGCCACCAACTCCAAACGACTCGTCGTCTGGGTGGGCAAAGATCGCACAGAGCCTCAGTGCGCCGGTCTTCATGCGATCCTCCTACACGAGAATATCAACCGGCATCCCTGGTCGAGTTTTCCGCCTCGTCGAGGCCCCAGGCGATCACACGCTCAGGATAGATGACAATGTGCGGTTCCGGCGCGTCGATCGCCTCGGCCCGTCCCCGAATCTCAATGCTTCGTGGCCGCCACGGGGGAAGCACATCGTCG
>QHBP01000079.1:744-2678 GCA_003244175.1 Chloroflexota bacterium
CTTCTTAGTGGCGGCGAAGTTGCGCCCACCGATCTGAATAGTCTCCTCGTCCGGTCCGAGGCTCCAACCGACCGGAGTGACGTGGGGCATGCCGTTGGAGCCAACAGTGGCGAGGCGACCGAGGAGACGCGCCGTGCGCAAGAAGGCCAGTTGGGTATCGGTGAACGCGCTCATGTCCGCCTTCCCACGGTACGAGCGAAGCCTGAGAACAGCACCGCGCCGGTGGTGAGGTGCATGAGGACCAGAACAATTCGATCCCCTGCGGTAACGCCGGTACCGGAGAGCGGTGCTCCCAGCGAGAGGACAAGCCCGATGACGGCAACAATGTACCAAGTCAGGCGGGCGCGGACGGTGATGCGCTCGAGGATCGCCAGTAATCCCCAGCCAAGGAACGAGACGACCGCAACGGTCACGATGACGAGGAGCGGACCGATCTCGAAATGCTGCCCATTGGAACTGGGCTACCGTACATCCAGGCCGAAGCCAACTCGGGCCACGAGCCCGACGATGAGAGCGGCAAGTGTAGCAACGACGATGGTCACGAGTCGCGCCTTCCAGCGCGCGCCAGCGTTAGGCGTGGAGATTACCGGCCCTGGGTCTGCACTGAGTGTCTCTTGAGAGTGCGTGTCGCTTGTGGTCACGGCTTTCTCCTTTTAGTTGCTATGCGGAATACTGAATCCGCAACTACATATTGCCATGAGGATATTCCGCGTGTCAAATAGCTGCTAGAATGACCTGATGGACGATGAACTCTTCGATGACTCGCGCCTTACCGCCTCCGGCCTCTTCATTGAGGCTTTCTTTGGCCTCACCGCCCGATTGAGCCAGGTCCACGCCGATCACGGCTTAGCCGGCACGGACTTCGACATACTTGTACGACTCGCCCGCTCCCCAGCTCGCCGGCTACGGATGACTGACCTGGCGGCACAGTCTGATTTTTCAACCAGCGGCATCACCCGGGTCGTGGACCGGCTCGAGGGCCGAGGGTTGGTGCGGCGCACGGCGTGTACCGGTGACCGCCGTAGCTGCCTGGCCGAGTTGACTGACGCTGGCTATGAGCGGTTGTGTGCCGACGTGCCGCCGCTCATCGATATCATCCAACGATGGCTGCTGGACCCAATCGACCCCGACCACCTTCCCACGTTCCTGAACGCACTGCGCGCGGTGCGCGATACTGTCCGGCCCGGAGCCACTGCCGGCGCACCAGAAGAAGGATGATTTTGACTGGGGGGAGCCTGGAGTCACTGATCGAGTCAACCGGAGAGTATGGCCCTCTGGCTTATGGGTGTTCACCGTAAAGATCGGTACCAGCCGTAGTCCCGGCTTTAGCCGGTGAGGCGTTGCTCATCGAACTCTTACCCCGAGCCGAACACATTCTCCACGAGCGGTCCCTCTCGGACATGCTCGCGTGATCGGAGGAGTTTGGCGGAGAGGTCGCGAACTGGCTAAAGCCCAATACGGTTGACTTAAGGCATGGAGCATGGTGGAGAAACCTTCGACACAGCGACGGCAGGGCCGGCCTGGGGGACGAGCGCCGCACCATACGGGAGAGGGCGATTGCATGGACGAAAGGCAGCCGACACCAGACACCGCGATGGTTCCTGGTCTTCCGCCGGAACTTGGAGAGTCTGCGCTTGACGACCCGTGGATTACTCCGATCTTCGCGCGGCGGCAACAGGAAGCGGACCACATCGTGCGCAAAGGTCCGCTGCATGATCTGGCGTGCCGGCTCGTCGTATCCCAGCGCCAGTGGAATGAGGGTGAGGATCAGGCCAAGAGCAAACACGAAGCTGAGCCGGTCAAGATCGATATCCGCCTGGAGCGCGACCTCATGCATGCTGGCGCGGATCAGGTAATGCGCCAGCAGCAAGCCATAGACCTCCTGGATGATCCCCTCCGGTGTCTTGCTGCGCAGCGGCCGCCCCACCGGACGC
>QHBP01000071.1 GCA_003244175.1 Chloroflexota bacterium
GGAGCAACAGGTGAGATGGGTGCCCGGAGGTGTTGATCACCCCGATCCAGTGGCGGGACGAGCCGCGCTTGGGACCGGAAGCGAAGTACCAGTGATACTGACCAGCCGTTACGCCCGTCTTACTGGCAAGACCATGATGGATGTAGATGGTCCGGTTCGCGACGATGGGTCCGTTCGACGTGATGACGACGCCCACCGCATCGTGCACGTAGCTGGAAACCTTCACCGTGGTCCGCGACTGCGCCGGCACTCGCCGGTAGATTGTGATGGGATGGCTGTGCGTGGGCTGAAAAAGAACGGCGATCTGCACCGGCCCGCCATTCGGGTTCTGCACCGCGATGAACTCGCGATACCCGTGCGTTGTGTTCCCGTTGGCGAAGTACCAACGCGTCGACGGACTGGTCGCACCGGGATCCAGCGCACCCTCTGTGCCGTGCTGCACCATGCGCTCGGCCGAGATCGGCACGTCGGTGGCAATCACCGCCGAGGCAGAGACACCCGGACCCACGTCCCGATTCACATCTTCCGTGAAGCGAGAGTGAGGGTTCATCACCAGCGTCTTGACGCGCGCTCCTCCCTTCGTGGGCTGGTAGGTGATCTGCACTCGAGCTCGGATCTCGGACGTATTCACGAACAACAAGTACTCGTGATAACCCGAGCCCGTGTACAGAGAGGCGAAGTAAAAGTGCGTCGAGATCTTCCTGTAAACCCGCAAGCCGATTGAAGCTTTTCGACCACTGCTCTCTTGCGCCGTAACTACATAGTTCCCGGTTGCGGTAGTGCCCGGCACCGTGACCGTCGTTTTCAAGGAGCCGGTCGTATCGGCCGTGGCGGTCCCCAGCCTCGTTCCCGACAGGTAGATCGTCACCGTCGCTCCAGAGGCAAAGCCGAAGGCGTTGACGGTAATCGGCGTGCCCGGAACGGCCATGGTCGGAACCACTATCACCGAAGGCTTGAGGAAGGCAACCACCAATTTGGCGGAGGCTGTCCTGCCCGCCTCGCTCCGGGCCGTGAGGGTGTAGGTGCCGCCGGTCGCGTCACCAGGCACCGTCAGCGCAGAGCGGAAGCTCCCACCGGCGTTCGTCCCTGTGGTTGAACGCACGGTACGCGTCGACCCACTTGTCAGCCTCACAGGGACACTGACCGTGATCCTTGTGCCTGGCAGGTAACCGGTCCCGTGCACGATCACCGTCGAGCCCGGAATGACGGAGACCGGCGCCACGGTGATAGCCGCCCGGAGGCGGGTGATGGTCAGCCGAGCGGTGCGCGATCGGGCGCTCAGGCTACTCTTCGCCACGACGGGATACACGCCTCCGACGACGTTGCCGGGGATGTGCAGCGAGATGGAGAATTGCTTACCGCTGTTTGCCGTAGCACTCGTCCTCAGTGTTTGAAAGGAGCCGCTGGCCAGCTTCAGGGACGCGCTGATGTCTATCGTATCCCCCGGCTGAAAACCGGAGCCCCGGACCGTCACCGCCGAGCCCGGCCTGGCGGTGGCGGGCGTGAGTGTGATGCCGGAACCGATGGGCCCGATCTGGAGCTTCGCGCTGGACTGCGTCTTCGGTCCCCTGGCGGTGACCACTACGGTCCCGGCCGCGGCCTGATTGGGAATTTGGAGGTCCGTCAAGAAATCGCCGCTACCGTTCGTCTTGGCCACGGTAGAGACTGCGTGCGCTCCGCCTCCGTAGTACGGAAAGGTGGCGTCCACGCGTACCTGGACGCCCGCCGCGTAGCCGGAGCCCGAGATCGTCACTTTCTGACCTGGTTGCGAGGACGAGGGCTGGATGGCGATGGCTGCACCCGCAGCGATCCGAAGCTTTGCGGACGCACGGAAGTTCGCGGTCGCGTCGGTTGCCGTGACCGTGTACGCCCCCGGGCCGGCGTTTCCCGGCAACGGGAGGGGCGTCTGGAAGGCGCCGTGGTCACCGGCCGCGACCGCCTTGGTAAGGACCAGGTTGGTCGAACCGGTGCGTGAGATCGTCGACGATATCGTGACGTTGGAACCGGGAACAAAGCCTCTACCCGTGATCGTCGCCGTTCCCCCCGGTCGAAGGGTGACAGGTCGGGCCGTGATGCCCGGCCGGTGGACGACGACGATGATGGTGCCGGCTTTCTTCCCGCTCGTTTGGCCGGCAATGGTAAGCGTCACATCGCCATCACTGGCGTCCCAGGGCACGTACACCGGGACCCTGGCGGAGGCGCCGCTGGTGTCGACTCGGATGCTCTTCGTCACCGTCAGGGAATTACCGCTGTACAAGGGGAAATTAGCGGTGAGAGCGGCGCTCTCACCTGGAGTGAACCCGACAAGTCGCACGTAAACGCCGTGTCCCGCAGTGATCGCGGTCTTTGTCCCCTGAGACCCGGGTTTCAGCACGAGGACCGGCAACACCGCAAAGTTTTGTGCAGCCTGGGACCGCTGTCCCTTTGCCTGCACTGCATAAACCCCGGCCGCGGTGGCCCGCGGCAGATGAAGATTTGCGGCCGCTGCCGCCGCACTCGGAATCGCACCGGGCAGGACTCCGAAGAGTACGAGTGCCAGCACGAGTGCGACTGGCACGCCCTTAGTGAAGTAACTGAATCGCTGCACGATTCGCCTCCTTATAGACGCTACGGATTCTCTTTTGACGAGCGCGGATCTCCGAGTCTGAAGTGCCACGTCCATCTGCATTCACAGCATATGTGCCGCGGTGTGATCTTTCCTTAACGCGATATAAACTGTCGATAAACACTCGGTGACAACCACGTCGGGGATGACTGCCGTGATGATGAGCGAGATCTTGCGGCTGATGAGATCGGCCATGCGACCCGCCACGGCCGCACCCAATGCAGCGCCGATCAGCACCGAGGCGATTGCCAACTCCTCGGTAAA
>QHBP01000002.1 GCA_003244175.1 Chloroflexota bacterium
ACCTACATGTTCATCGCCTCGCTACGCGTGAGTGCTGCCGTAGCTCTCGTCTTCCTCCTACTTGCTCTCACGTATTGGGCCTTGTGGTTGGGGGCGGGGGTGATCTCGACCGATGCTGCGGGCCACGGATGGACGGGAATTGGTGGCTATCTTGGCCTGGCGACGGCCGCGGTGGCCTTCTACACGTCCTTCGCGGGCGTCACGAACGCCACGTTCGGCAAGGTGGTCGTGCCGGTCATGCCACTCAATCGCCCGCTCATGAAGAACGTTTAGGACTGCAAGCCGGCTTCTCTCATTACGAGAGGAGCCGGCGAAAGCATCCTGCGGCGCCACGTTATCCTCCTTTGTGGCCGGCTCGATCTCACGCGACGCGTTGCCGCTCCACCCATCGTGCAATATGGTGGTACTCACCATACAGACGCCACGGGGGACAGATGGCTACAGATCAGATCCTGGACCTACGCTGGCACGATGTCGAGCCACGCTTCCGGGATCTCGCTGCCCGCCCTCCCACCGAGACCAGCATCGACGACTGGTTGAGCGAATGGTCGTCGCTGACCGCTCGGCTGGACGAAGCGTCCCGCCGCCTCGAGGTTGCGACCACCCGCGACACCGCCGACACCGATAGCCGGCACCGATATCACGCGTTTCTCGACGAGATTTATCCCCCGTGGCAGCAGGAGGAGCAGCGGCTCAAGTCAACGCTGCTCGGTACAGGCATCGAGCCTCGCGGCCTCGAGGTGCAGCTGCGGAAGATGCGGACCGACGCGGCGCTGTATCGCGAGTCCAACGTTGTCCTTCTATCCCAGGAGATAAAGCTTGCGGAACGGTACGCCTCGATCGCCGGAACATGGTCCGCGCGGTGGGATGCCCAAGATCGTCCGCTGGCCAAGGTGCGTCCGTTCCTCCAGGATGTCGATAGAACGCAGCGCGAGCGGGCGTGGCGGGTGCTACAAATTCCGGTCTTACGCACGCGGGATGAGATCGAAGCATTGTGGCGTGAGGTACTGCAGATACGCGAGCGGCTCGCGGCGAACGCCGGCCTGCCCGATTACCGGGCTTTCCGCTGGCAGGAGCTCAAGCGCTTCGATTACACCCCGGCCGACTGCAAGCGCTTCAACCAAGCCATCCTCGAGCTGGTGGTGCCGGTCGTGGATCGAATGTACCAGCAACGCCGGCGCGACCTGGGGATTGAGGCGTTGCGTCCGTGGGACCTCGACGTCGATCCTCGGGGCCTCGCGCCCCTGAGACCGTTCGCCATGATTGACGAGCTGTTGAGCAAGACATCATCCGTGTTTCACCATGTGGATCCCCAGCTTGGCGGCTACTTCGATACCATGCGGCGAGAAGACCTGCTGGACCTGGACAGTCGCTTGAACAAGGCGCAAGGCGGCTACTGTCTTCCCTTCAACCTCGCGAGGAGGCCGTTCATCTTCCTCAGCCTGGTTGGAACTCAGGGAGACATCGTGGCACTGCTGCACGAGGGGGGTCACGCGTTTCACGTCTTTGAGATGGCACACCTGCCATACGTTCAACAGAGAGACGTCGAGAAGATCGGAGCGGAGTTTGCGGAGGTCGCCTCGACCGCGATGGAGCTCCTGGCGTCCCCACACCTGTCGGAACACAGCGGCGGATACTATAGCGAGCGGGACGCCTCGCGGCATATCGTCGAGACCCTCGAGGGCTATCTGACCGGCTGGTGCTGGATTGCCCTGGTCGACGCGTTCCAGCACTGGGTCTACGAGCATCCCGATCTCGCAGCCGATGTCCGGCTATGCGCCGATCGATACCTCGCCCTGTACACGCAATATTTCCCCAGCGTGGACTGCAGCGGGCTCGAACCGGAAGTGGCAGCGGGCTGGCTTGCAACGAGCCACATTTACCAGACGCCGTTCTACTACATCGAGTACGGCCTGGCGCAGCTGGGCGCGATCCAGATATGGGCGAACGCACTCCGCGATCAAGCCTCCGCCGCCGCCCGCTATCGTCACGCCCTGTCGCTGGGCGACACGCGGTCCATCCCCGATCTCTTTGCGGCTGCCGGTGGCAAGCTGGGCTTTGACAGGGCGACCCTGAAACCGGCGGTGAAGGTGGTGACGGAGAGGATGGCTGCGCTGAGTAACAGGTAATTGTCCGAACTCCCCGGCATCCGACCGTGCTTTAGATCGATGCTCTCCAAAACGTAGGCAAGGTGGCGACGCGTCTGCTCCTCGCTCACAATTGCAGAGCCTCGTGGAGGATCCGCTCAGCCATCTTCTGGCCGCGCGGAGAGAAGGGACCGCGCAATTCGACGACGTCATGGCTGTGTCTTCCACTTTTGACCTGTTCACGCGTGTTGTACCATAGCGGGCGCCTCCCGCATGGACGATTTATGCCCTTTTCAGCACGTCTCCACATACTGCCCGTACTTCTTGTGTGCGGGGTCATTCTGTCCGGCCTGGCCACGCCGATGAGCGCGTCGGCTCAGAGCGTCGGTCCGTCGCATGAGCTGGCATTGCCTCGCTCCGTATTTCCGGCGGCAGCGACGGTGCGTGGTGGACCTGCCTCTAATCAGGCGGCGAATCGAACCAGCGCGCTTCACACGGTTCCTCTGGACCGGGCCGGGCGACTGAGTGGCTACATCCAGACGGCGCAGTGGTTAGCGGCCCCGAGACGCCGAAACGAAAACCGGGTCCTCGGCGTGCAGTACGTTGCTTCCATCTTTTCCTCGTCTGATCTGGCGCTGATAGCCATGGGGGACGCTCGCGCGTCGCTGTGGGAGCTGGGGCGGCCGGTACGGATCTCGGGTCTGGGTGTCACGTCGTTTGAGGTAGATGAGCGCGACGGACACAGGAATGTCTACGTGCTGTTACAGAGCGGTCCGGTCGCGAGCGAGATTCGCCTGCGGTTCGCGGACTCGCTCGACCCGGGCTCGGTTGCATGGGGGGAATGGTATCTCGGCCGGATCGTGCCGCACGCGGAGAGCATCGCCCAACGCGTGGCCGGTCAGATCGCTGCTGGCACTACGCCGCCTGAGACGCCCTTGGCACCCGCATCGCCTCCCCCTCCGTATGTCGCTCCCTGGGGGACCGGGCCCGTTGTCAAGAGCCCGTCGCTGATGGTCCTCTCAGCGCTTTCCCAGGCGCAGAGCGAACAACTGGGGACGTATCGTCCCGACGCCAGGCCCCGGCTGGCGTCTCGCGTCACCCTGTCCGCGAACCTCATCCCGGCTGCCCCTTTGAGCCGCTACGTGCGCACCGCCTCCACGTCTCCTCAGGTCGGCTGGTACAGCGCGGCCACACTGTATGCAGATGCCGCCTCCGCACGGGACGCCTGGTCTTCCCTTGTTCACAGCAACGGCGCGAAACGCCGGCTCCGGCGCTACGATGTCCCGGTGTCCAGCGGCAGTCCCGAGACCGACGACTGGAGAGGTTGGCGGGACCAGGATGAAATGGTGCTGCTGGTCCGCACTCAAAACGTCGTGATCGTGCTGGCGACAACCGGGCAGGCTCCGAGCGACGTGGTCAACCTTGCGGCGTTGCAGCTCGACACCGTTCCGACCTGGTTACACGGGGAAGGCACCCACATCGTGAATGCCCGAGGCGTTCCGGTGCGATTGGCCTATCTCAATTGGTACGGAGCCGAGTCGCCTGATTTCATTGTGGGAGGGCTAGACTTCCAATCGTACCGGGCAATCCTCCAACAGATCGCTCAGCTCGGGTACAACGGCGTTCGCTTGCCGTTTTCAAACGAGCTGATTGAACGCAACCCGGTGGTCTCCGCTCATGTAGGCGCCAATCCCGACCTCGTCGGCCTGCACGCGCTCGATATTCTGGACCGGGTCGTCGCCTACGCCGGAGCGCTGGGACTGTCAGTGGTGTTGGATAACCATCGATCCGACGCCGGTTGGAGCTCACAGGAGAGCGGGCTCTGGTACACACCGGATTATCCGGACACCTCGTGGGTGGCCGACTGGGCAACCGTGGCCTCCCGCTACGCCGTCAATAACGTCGTCGTCGGAGTGGACCTCCGCAATGAGCCCCACGGACCGGCGACGTGGGGCGATGGCAATCCGGCCACCGACTGGCGACTTGCGGCACAGCGAGCGGGTGACGCCGCACTGGCCATCAATTCCCGCCTGTTGGTCATGGTCGAGGGGGTCCAGTTCTACGGTGGCTCGGGCAGCTACTGGTGGGGAGGCAATCTGCTGGGGGTGGCCTCGGCTCCAATCGCTCTCCAGCTTCCGGACGGCACGTCCGCCCACAGTCAGCTGATTTACTCCCCGCACGACTACGGACCGGACAACTGCCACGGCGGTTGTCCCTGGTTCAATCCGTCGACGACTCCACAGACGCTGGTCGCTACCTGGAACCATTTCTGGGGATACGTCAACTCGGACCCGGCCGCTCCCTATGCCGCGCCGCTGTGGGTTGGCGAGTTCGGCACCTGCAATCTCAATGACCAGTGCGTGAGTGACACGGCTCCCGGGTCGCAGGGACAGTGGTTCAGCGCTCTCGTGCAGTACATCGCCGATCGCGGACTCAGCTGGGCCTACTGGTCAGTCAACGGGACCGAGTCGACGGGAGCAACGCGCGTTTACGGAGCACTGGACTTCTACGGAGTGTTTCAGCGCGACTGGCTGCAGCCGATCGAATGGCTGCACGCCGCGCTGGCGAGCATCCAAGACCACCCTCCGGACACGCCGTAACTCTCGCACCGCCGGCCACTCAATCAAGGGCTACCCCCTCGTTGAAGATCAAATAGACGACGGCGAGCACGGCGGAGAGCCGATCGGGCAGCAGGTGGTCAGGAGGCACCCGGAACGGGATCCCGGCGACCTTTCCAGCAAGCAATCAGTGTTCGCCGCCGAAATAGCACCTATGGTAGCCCCGGCTCCGGCGAGATTTGTACACCGATCGCTATGGCTCTCGGGCGACCGCGGCCCTCACGCTCCCGGCCGTGATGGTGGGAATGAAGATACTCAACGACCGCCTCGGCGCATGGCCGGGCAGCCGGGACCGGGAGGATATTGATTCCGGTGTCCAGGCTCGAGACCAGGCGATAGGACTGGTTGAGCTGGCGCTGCTGCCGGCCCACCT
>QHBP01000320.1:0-2316 GCA_003244175.1 Chloroflexota bacterium
GCCGGACATGGCACCGTGATGGTCGCCGGTTGGGTACAGAACGGTGGCTGGAGTCTTCTCGATGTCGACACCTTCAACGGCGTGTGGAAGATCAACGACTTCACCTTCGGATCGCGTCCTGCTATCCACAATGCGGTGAGAGCCGCCGGCGCGATCTTGCCATACCGTGCGTAGCGCCAAAAGTATGCGGCGGGTAGCGCTTCTTTCGCTCCATAGCTCGCCAATCGCCCCACTCGGGCGCGCCGATGTCGGTGGTATGAACCTCTATGTGCGCCGCTTGGCCGATGAATTTCAGGACTTCGGAATCCAAGCGGATATTTTCACCCGGCACGCCGACAGCAAGGATCCTGAGGTAGTGGTTCTGGAGAGTGGAGCGAGGGTTATTCATCTTCAGGCGGGTCCCAAACGACATCTACCAAAGAGTGTGCTGCCGCTGCAAATGCCCGCGCTGGCGGCTGCTTTCGGGGCGTTTATCGAGCGCGAGCGCAGAGAGTACGACATCCTTCACAGCCACTATTGGATCTCCGGTCAGGTGGCCATGCGCTATCGCGTTCAGCAGGATTCCGACCGTCCGTTCGTGCACATGTTTCATACTCTGGCCAAGGTGAAGGAACAGTATCAGGGAACGCCGGACAAGCAGGAATCTGCCCTGCGCTTTGACGGCGAGCGTTGCCTGATCGGACGGGCCGATGCTATTGCCGGCGCAACCGAGGGCGAAGCGCGCGCCCAGGCGCGTCTCTATGGTCGTTCTCCCCAACGTTTCGCCGTTATCCCGCCCGGTGTCGATGTCGAGCAGTTTAGTCCGCGATCCAAGACGTCAGCGCGTGCGCGACTCGGCGTGCACGCGGAGCACGTCATCCTCTTCGTGGGGCGTCTGGACCGCCTCAAGGGATTGGACACGCTGCTTACCGCAGTGTCGCTCTTTCCCCCTGAAGTATGCTCCGGCTTAAAAGTGCTGTTCGTTGGCGGACGTGAGAAGCGCGGCGCCCACGGCGCGCCGCGGCTCCAGCACGTGGTCGAGCGTCTGGGGCTGCAACACCTGGTGGAGTTCCGTGGGAAGGTTTCCCAGGAAGAACTGCCTTGGTACTATGCGGCGGCCGATGTGTGCGCCGTGCCTTCGGCCCACGAAACATTTGGCATGGTGGCTACTGAGGCGATGGCCTGCCAGACGCCTCCCGTGGCATTTGCCGTCGGTGGACTCACAACTACGATCTCTGACGGGCAAACTGGATTTCTTGTGCCGGCGGCCGATACCGCGGCATTCGCCCGTACCCTCGAACATGCGTTGTGCCGGGCGCCTCTGGAACTGATTGGAAGGAGAGCGCGCCTTTCCGTGCAGCGCTACAGTTGGCGTCGCACTGCGGAACGTACGATACAGCTCTACGAAGAGCTTGAGCAAAACGCGGAACGCAGTAGGTGGCCGCGCGTGGCTGGTCAATGATGCGCACACTAGCTAACTGGATGTAACTGCGTTCGCGTTGTGCACGTGCTCTTCAACGGCTGTACACTATGACTATGGAAACCTTTTTCGGCGGGTTTCATCCGGCGAACTACTCGAACTCGGCGCTGCACAATATTCGGGCAGTTGCCGCCGCAACCGGGGTGCCGTCGATTACCCTGCGCTCCTGGGAGCGCCGGTACGGCATGCCCGAGCCGCAGCGGGACGACAAAGGCTATCGACTGTACTCAGAGCGCGATATTGCCGTGGTGAAGTGGCTGCGCGAGCGAGTCCGGCAGGGGATCGGCATTAGTCGGGCGGTGAACATGTTGCACGTTCTGGAATACGCTGAGACTGCGACTGAACCCGGCGGCATACTGAACTTCGAGTCGTTACGTGGTCGTCTGCTTGGGGCGATTTCACAGTTGGACGAACAGGCAGTGTCTCAAGTTATTGCAGAGGGCCTTATGGTTGCGTCCGTCGAAGATGTAGCACTGCGCCTACTGCAGCCCGCCCTCTGTGAAGTCGGTGAACGGTGGGCTCAAGGAACACTATCGGTAACCAGCGAGCACGTGGGCTCCAACGTGATCCGCTTCCATCTGGCGCAGCTGATCCGCGCCAGCCCACCACCCCTGCGCCACCACACGGTCATCGTCGGCTGCGCGCCCGGTGAGCAGCACGAAATCGGCGTTCTGATGATTGCGCTCTTTCTTCGTCGCCGCGGCTTCAATGTCATTTATGCCGGGGCGAATATTGAAGCGAACTCACTGTTACTGGACGTGGAACGCGCCCGTCCGTCGGCGGTCTGTTTGTCAGCGGGAACTCCCGACGCCGCTCAATCGTTGCGTGATTTGTATAGAGAAATGGCCGAAACATAT
>QHBP01000320.1:2339-3083 GCA_003244175.1 Chloroflexota bacterium
GGGCCTATGGTGGCCGATTCTTCAACGAAGATGACTCAAGGACCAGAAGTGTGGCGGGCTCGTATCTGGGCGCCGATGCCGCCTGCGCCGTGACCCAATTGGAACGACTGCTCCTCGGGTAGGTACGAAGCGTGGAAATACTCGAGGTCAACGACAGCGCCATCACCCTATACCAGGGTGACATCACCACGTTCAGCGGCGACGCCATAGTGAATGCCTCCAATCAGCACCTGGCCGGAGGCGGCGGTGTCGACGGCGCCATCCACCGCGCCGGCGGATCGCAAATAGGCGAGGCATGCCGCGCCATAGGTTCCTGCCCCACGGGGAGCGCTGTTGCCACCGTTGCCGGCCGCCTAGCAGCGCGGCACGTCATCCACGCCGTGGCGCCTCGCTGGCACGGCGGCGCCCGCGGCGAAGCAGATCTTCTCCGGTCAGCTTACCAACGGTCGCTGGAAGTAGCCGATGAAGAGGGTGACCGAACGGTTGCCTTCCCCTCGCTGGGCACGGGCATCTACAGCTACCCCACACGCGAGGCAGCGGAAATTGCCCTGGACACAATTGTGGCCTATCTTCAAGGAGCGACGGCCATTGAGCGCGTCACCTTCTATCTGTTCTCGCCAGCCGATCTCCGCGTATACGCCGATGTGCTCGAACAGGTCGCATCCCTCATGCAAGGCCGTCTCTCCGGGTAGTCGCATCCCTCACGCATGGCCGTCCTCCGGGTAGTCGCATCCCTCGTGGATG
>QHBP01000427.1:0-5352 GCA_003244175.1 Chloroflexota bacterium
AACGCGACAAGTTACGGCATCTTTGTCGAACTCAACGTCACGGAGCAAGATGATCTGCAGGAGGTGAACGTTTATCCAGGAACTATTCAGAGCTTTAAATCGTGGGTGCGCAACGTCGAGGAACCAGGTCGATACTTCCACCCGCTTCTCGGCACACTCATTACCGGCGCAGCCCGCCTCATGCTTGCTTTGGGTGAGCGTGCCGCCACGGATCACGGCATCACCTGGGCGTTCTGTGACACCGACAGCATGGCCCTCACGCCCGTGGGTGATGTGAGCGAGGAAGAGTTCGTGATCGCCGCCAGCGAAGTGATCGACTGGTTCACGCCGCTCAACCCCTACGACCGGCCTGGACCCCTGTTCAAGATCGAAGAAGCGAACTACGGCCTCCTGGACGGCGAGGCTACCGGCGAACTGGAGGCTCTCTACTGCCTATGCATTGCCGCCAAACGGTACGCTTTGTTCAATTTGGGCGTTCACGGCCAGCCCGTACTGCGCAAGGTATCTGCCCACGGACTTGGACACCTACTTCCCCCATATCCGGATGACAGGGCGCCGCGATCCCTGCCGAAACCCGCTGTCAGTCTGCACGACCTGGATGCAAAGACATGGCAGCATGACCTTTGGTATCGCATCGTTAGCGCCGCTTGCGGGCCGACACTTGATCAGGTTCCATTGGATGATTTACCCGGATTCGGACACCCTGCGGTGAGCCGTTATGAGGCAACGAAGCCCAAGCTCCTAGCGTGGTTCAAAGAACACAACAAAGGCAAAACATACGCTCAGACCGTCAAGCCCTTCAATTTCCTTCTCGGCTTCCAGGACAAGGGAACTTGTCAGATCGGAGGCTACCGACCAGTTGCTCCGTACGATTCCAATCTCCAACGGGCTGCGTACCGGTGCTTTGACCGCATAACGGGCAACGGTGTGTCACCGCGGGAATTGCGCAGCTACCAGCACGCGCTGCGCCACTATCACCTGCAGTCAGAGTCCAAGTTCCAACACGGCGATTACCTCGATCGCGGCATGACCGTCAGGCGGCATGTCCTGGCAACCTCCATGGTGCACATTGGCAAAGAGGCTGACCAACTTGAGTACCAATACTTTCTTGGCGTCGATCCCGAGGTCGAGGTCATGTACGGCATGTCTCCGCACTGTTCAGACCAACTCTGGGGACGCATACAGGAAGGGTGCCGAGAGTTTGGTGTGCGCCGGGTTGCAGCAGCTGCGGGCATGACGCATGGCGGGTTGTCTCGGATGCTCCAAGGCCACGGCCGTCCGAAACGCGACCGGGTGCAGATGCTTCACGAGGGCGTCTCCAATCTGGAGGCTGAGCGTGAAGCTCGATCGAGTCGCACTGATAGTGTGCTGGACGCGGTGGCTGTTCGATGTGCACGTCATAGCGTGCGGCACGTTGCGGAGCAGTCTGGAGTGGGTGCAGCCAACCTGGCAGCTGCGCTGCGAGGACAACGCGCAGTGAGCGGATCGATGTTGGTTCGGTTGGAGGAGATGTTGAAAGAAAGGTAAACGGTAAGGCAGGTGTAAAACAGAGATTCAGAGAGAAATGGACGCACTACGCGGGTTCGACTTCTGGTTGCCTACGTCGCCACCAGGGGTGGGGCATTTCGAATGTGAGGGCTGAGCGTCGTTGCCAAAGCGAGCAGTAACATCAGGATCAAAAAAATCAAGGCCGTGCTCCTGGCCCCAATCGATTGCAGTAGCACACCCGCTAAGAGCGCACCGAGAGGATTGCCCGCCAGAGCCACCAAGCTGCTTATGCTCCCAACGTGGCCTCGCAAGTTATCCGGTACCTAGTAGGACTTGGTAACTACTCAGAGTAACCGCATAGATCGGGATAGCAACGTACACCCCGGTGCCAAAAGAGCAATTGCCTGCAGCCATGGCTCAGAACCAAGTCACACCATTCATTGCGATGGTGTTGGGGCCGAGCCTCGGAGGACTGATTTTTCAGATCGGGAAACTCATCCGGGCTCCTTTCGCGCTTACTTGACGACGTGGGAGAGGATTGTGCCGGTCGCGCCGCCGATCACCGAGATACAGCCGAGGATCGCGTAGCCAAGGGCGCCCGCCATAAGGCCTGCGTCCCGTTCCTCTATATGCGTCAGACTTTCGTCGATATGCTTACACAGGTACTCGGTGATTGTTCACGTGCGCAAGCACACTTTCTCGGGCAACTGAACGCGGGAATTCCAAAAGCGCACGTTTCACTGCCTGCGCCTCACCCACGGCCGCGCTCGCAGGATCCTGAAAACCAGTCGAAAATCGGAAGACACACGACTCGTTAGCCGGCATCCAGCGTAGACAACGTCGAAGTGTAGCGCTGTCTCAGAGCGTCCACGGGACGAATCGACCCATCGCGATCGGTGAAGTACCAGAATGCCCAACCGTTCGTGGACGGATAGCGGTGCCCAGGCTCGTGTCCTATGACGGATCCCTTGGCGAAACCTCCGGCAGCAGACAACGAGTCATAGGTGACCCCGCCAAACGTGACCTGACCGTCCTTTTCGACCCGAGCTTGCAATGTTTTTCCCTTGTATCGCGCGTGAAGCGCCAGCGGAAGCTCGATAATACCCACTTCGCTCAAGCGCTGCAGGGAAACGGATGCGGCTCCGGCTGGACCGCGCTCTTTCACGGGTAACCGATCCGGTTCACCCTCACCAACCATGGAGCTGGGAGCCAGGCGGGGCGGCAACTCGAAGCGAATCTGTAACCGATGCAGGCTACGCTTAATGTCCCCCGGGGACAGAGCGGGCAGACGCCTGCGAAGGAGATTCAGCAGTGATGAGTCCGGCTCTGATCCAAACAAGCTCTCAATCGCCTGGCGAACCTGACGGTCAATAAAGTCAGCGTTCCACAGGCCCTCCAGATTCTGCTGTTCCATCTCCAGTTTCGAGAGAAGGCGAAGAGTCTCATCGACTGACTCTCCTTCATCGCTGACGCAAATCTTGCGGAATAGCTTTTGCTCGACCGGAACCGCGGCATGAGAATTGTAAAGTCGATATTCGTCACCGTTGGTGAGTACGACCCACTCGACGCCGGCTACGGCCGCATATCCCATGATCTGGTTCGCCCACCTCCGATCTTCCATGTCTTCGTTAAGCGCTTTGGCTTCGACAAACAATCGCGGCGAGCCGAGAATTAGCAGCGCATAATCCACCGGGTTGTCGGCACTCTTGGGTTTGTACTCTCGCTGCACCTCGTCCAGATCTTCAAGATTCCATCCAAGTGCACGCAGGACAGGGTCGATCAACGTAGCCTTGGTGTTCTGCTCATTTATGAGCGAATGGCGATACCGGCGCACCCGATCCCGCACCTGAGCAAGTTCACTTTGGAGGTCAATCGCCTGCATCGCTACTCTCTTCGAAACCCACTCTTGAGCTCGAGATACCTGGACATTCTAGATGTTTTACTCTATACATCTTTTCGGGGCAGGCTCTTCCGCGTGGAGTTGACTTTGTGGACATTCCAATGATGACCAGCTTCGTGGCAACCCTTGAGGACGTGAGGACGGGATCTCCTACGGTGACAAGAGAAGAATCAGCACCACGGATTCGGCCAGTAAGACAAAATCAGGCCGAGGGCAGGTTGCGCTCCCTTCCCTGAGCACACTCTTCCGCCTAGGTATATCAGGTGACATCTCCCGCGCTGAGGACTCTAGAACGGGCGAGGAGGTGGAGGTTGAAAGACAACATACCGCGGCCTCGCTATTCAACTTGCTTCGCTGGAAGCTCACTAGCGACCTCGACATCGTCGATTGTCCTTCCTCACGGGACGATCTCTCCGCACTTGAGCCGGGGGGACTCGTTGAAGTTCGAGGCACTATAGCGAGCGACCCGGTATTGGATCTCTTCGAAGCTCTCAGGGATGTCATCGCGTCCGTCAGGCACCTTTCAAACGTATCCGCCATTGAGTCCCTCATGGACCAGGGCTTGGAAACTCTCCTTCAGTCGCTAGGGACCCAACCAGGGATGGAGTTCTTACAAAAAGCGCTACGCGCAGAGACAAAATCTGGACCTCAGCAAGCGGGGAAGGTAAAGCAGCCAAACCGGTAACACATCGCGAATCCGACCGAGTTGAATCGGGTGAAGGCGAAAGACCTAGTAGAGCAACTATCGGCACTGGTGGATATGTTTCGGGAAGAGGCCGACGCGCGGCCGATAATAGACTTCCTGCTGTACGACGAGAGCCGTACCTTCCGTGCAATCCTGACGGTGTCGAAGAAATATTTGCTTGCTGAAGGGGCACCCCTAATGCTCGACGGGGAGTTCACTGTGCTCGGGAAGTTAACGGCGGTGCTCAGGGACCCTGATCAGGAGATGCAGCTTTTGCGCGGGAGCATCTTTCGGTACCTGACGCCAAGTGCGACAAAAGCCGCTTCGGACTACATGCGTAAGAGTCGATTTCTCAATTTAAAGATGCCCGAACTGGTTGTGCGTGGTCCCGCATTGCAATTGCTGCCACTATCCATCTATTCGTAGAAGTCCAACCTAACGGTCTCCAGGGGCTAGTGTCTCGATTGCCATGGATTACCGCAGAGCCATCATCATTTAACCGCACGCATTCGGTCCGTGTAGTCAAAAATGGTGCCTTGAGTAGATAACGCTATACCCCGCTGGGACGGACGGCCGCGGAGGGCCGAGCTACGCTTTCCGCAAGATCTTACTGGCGCGTCTCAATACATCCGGCCGCTATGATGGTGCCAGATTGTGGCGGCGCGGGGTTCGTGGGGGCAGGAATGAGAGAGGTTGAGACCGTTCCCCCCCTCCGCGAGTCCGTCCGGGAGGCACGTTGCGCGGGGCGGTCAATCGCTTTGGTGCCAACCATGGGCTATCTTCACGACGGGCATCTGAGCCTGGCGCGCCAGGCGCGCGCGGAAAACGACCTGGTCGTCATGAGCGTCTACGTCAATCCGACGCAGTTCGGCGCCGGCGAAGACCTCGACCGCTATCCGCGTGATCTCGACCGCGACCGATTGCTTGCCCAGGCGGCGGAAGTCGACGTCCTCTTCGTGCCCGCTCACACGACGATGTACCCGAGCGCGCAGGTGGTGTGGGTCGATCCGGGCCCCCTCGCGGATCATCTCTGCGGACCCACGCGACGCGGCCACTTCCGCGGGGTGGCGACAGTTGTCGCCAAGCTCTTCGCCATGATCCAACCGGACCGAGCCTACTTCGGACAAAAGGATGCGCAGCAGGCAATGATCGTTCGCCGCATGGCCCGGGACCTCGGGTTTCCGATCGAGGTGCGAGTGGTCCCGACCGTGCGTGAGCGGGACGGGCTCGCGCTCTCGTCACGCAATGTGTACCTTTCGCCCGAAGAACGCCGGCAGGC
>QHBP01000427.1:5361-11382 GCA_003244175.1 Chloroflexota bacterium
GCGCTCGATCGAGCTCGTCGGGCGGCCGGCGAGGGCGAGAGAAGTACCGAGATCCTCGAACGGGACATCCGACGGGGGATCGCGACGGAGGCGCCGCTGGCCCGCCTCGACTACGTGACGATTGCGGACCCCTCGACCCTCCAACCACTGGAGGCAAACATGACCGGAGACGCACTCGTCGCACTGGCCGCATACTTTGGGTCGACTCGACTCATAGATAATGTGGTCATCCACGTCGCTGACCTCGCGAACGGCGGTCACGAAGGTGGTTGGATGAGGGAGGGCCGGCGTGCGCAAGACAATCCGCGATATCCAGAAGATGAAGGATCGGGGCGAGCGCATCCCCATGGTGACCGCTTATGACTACACCTCCGCCCAGATAGTGGATCGCAGCGGCGGTATCCCTCTGATTCTGGTCGGCGACACGCTCGGAATGGTGGTGCTGGGCTATCCCAACACGGTGCCGGTGACCATGGAAGACATGCTCCACCACACCCAGGCGGTCGTTCGTGGCAGCCATGAAGCGCTGATCGTCGCGGACATGCCCTTCTTGACGTATGCGAGCCGGCACGATGCGCTGCGCAACGGTGGTCGCTTGCTGCAGGAGGGAGGCGCTCAGGTCGTGAAGTTGGAGGGAGGACGCTCCGTAACACCGATGATACGCGCGCTTGTGGGTCAGGGAATCCCCGTGATGGGTCATCTCGGTCTCACTCCCCAGTCCGTGAACCAGATTGGTGGCATGCGCGTCCAGGGTAAGCGTGCCGAGCAGGCCCGGCGCCTCATAGAGGACGCCCTGAAGCTTCAGGAGGCAGGCGTATTCGCGATCGTCCTGGAATTGGTTCCGACCGAGCTTGCCGGCGAGATCACCCGGCGGCTGCGCATCCCCACCATCGGCATTGGGGCCGGAAATGAATGCGCTGGCCAGGTGCTCGTCTGGCACGATCTGCTCGGACTCTACGCCGATCACCTGCCCCGACACGCCCGCCGTTACGCGAACCTCTCGGACACCATCACCACCGCTCTCCAGCGTTACACGGATGACGTGCGCGAGGGCAGCTTTCCGGGCGCGGAGCACAGCTCACGAATGAATGAGGAGGAGCTGCGGGAAGCCGTGCGTCCCACCGAGAGTGGACTCTCGGTCTAGCTCACAACGCCTTCGCGCATAAGGGCGCGTAAGCGCGCCCCCACCTCTTCGCTACGATGAGCGCTCTTGTCGTCTCGCATTTTCAGCAACCACGGGCTGCCCGCATCCGACTCGGCCATCCAGCGGCGAGCGAACGTGCCATCGCGGATGTCCCGCAGCACCGCACGCATTTGGTCGCGGACATGCTCGTCGACGATTCGGGGCCCGGATACATACTCGCCGTATTCGGCGGTGTCGCTGATCATCGCATTCATGCCCGCCAAACCGCTCTCGTAGATAAGGTCGGCTATCAGTTTCACCTGATGCAGGCACTCGAAGTACGCCAGCTCCGGCTGGTAGCCGGCATCAACGAGTGTCTCGAATCCGGTCCTGATCAGCGCCGAGAGCCCGCCGCACAGTACCGCTTGTTCCCCAAAGAGATCGGTTTCCGTCTCCTCCGTAAACGTCGTGTGGACGACACCCACGCGGGTACAACCCAGCGCGGCGGCGTATGCCAGAGCAACCTCCCGGGCATCGCCTGTCGCATCCTGCTCCACGGCCAGGAGAGCCGGAATCCCACGTCCTTCGAGGTAGAGCTTCCTCAGCATGGCTCCGGGGCCGACCGGGGCAACCAGCGCCACGTCGACATCCGGCGGCGGGTCTATCAGCCCGTACTGGACGGAGAAGCCGTGCGCCGCCAGCAACAGCTTCCCACGGGTCAGATGGAGACGGATCGCGGTCTGAAAGACGATCCTGTGATGCTGGTCGGGCAGCAGGAGACTGACGAGATCGGCCCAGGCACACGACGCCGCCACGGTCTGTACCGGGAACCCGTCCGACTCCGCATGGTTCCAGCTTGTCCCTTCCGGCCGCGATCCGATCCGCACCTCACACCCACTGTCGCGCAGGTTGTGAGCGTGGGCCCGACCCTGGTTTCCATAGCCAATGATTGCAATGCGCCGGCCTCTGATACAGTCGAGGTTCGCATCGCCGTCGTAATACACGGTGGCCACCTGCCCTCCTTGCACGGGCAACGATGTGCGGGGTTTAACGCCGATGCTAGTGATCGTAGTCCGGAGCAAGGCGCAGCGGAAGGGTCACGGTGAAAGTCGACCCGCGCCCCGGTGCGCTCTCGACCCGGATCGACCCGCCGTGACGTTCGACGATTCCACGTGTGATGTACAGTCCGACGCCGAGTCCCTGGGACTCCGGCACGCCTTCGGCGCGATAGAAGCGCTCGAAAACCTTATCGAGGCTATGGGTAGAGATGCCCACGCCTTCGTCTCGCACGGCTATTTGGACCGCGCCGTCGATTTCCTTGAGGGAGAGGGTGATTGTGCCGCCTTCCGGAGTGTAGCGGATACCGTTGGCAAGCAAATTTACGAGCACCTGCTCGAGCCGGTGCTCGTCAGCTTCCAACCACACGGACTTGGCGGGCACTCGCAGCGCAATTTCATGCGCATCGCTGGTCATCTGCACCATTTCCGCCACGCGTCCTACCAAGTCCGAGACATTCACGTCTCGAGCATCAAGACGGAGCCGTCCCGATTCCAGTCGGGACACGTCCAGGAGCATGTCGATCAGCTCCTGCATCCTGGAGGTTTGCCGCTCAATCGTTGCATAGGCAATCATCGTCTGTTCCGATGGATGCTCCGTGCGAGCACGCCGCTGCAAGAGCTGCGCGTACCCTTTGATGCTGGTCACGGGGGTCCGCAGCTCGTGCGAGACGAGCGAGAGGAATGCGTCCTTATTCTGGTCCAGCTGCCGCACTTCGGTCATATCTGCATACACGTAAACTCGCCCCAGAAGCTGCTCTTGGTCGCCGTAGACCGGGGCGCTGTACCGCTCAAGGATGCGCAGTGCCGGCCTCGCCACCACGACCTCATCCAGCGTCGTCTCCTCCACATGTGTGCCTAGACGCTCAAGACTGCCGGCAAAGGCTACAGGGTCCTGAACCTGGGCCAACAAGGAGCGGGACACGACATCCGCATGCCTCACACCGACCAGAGCCCCAACGTCGAGCCCGAAAAAATCGGCGAGACATCGATTTGCGTAACCCACGATTCCATCGTTGTTCACAAAACAGACACCGCTGTTGGAGGCGTTGAGAACAGCGGCGAGTAACGCTTCGACCAGGTGACGAGACAGATTCCGCATCGGAAAGGAGAGCCCGGGCGACCCACCCGAGCGTGCTTCGATCTCGATCTCTCGCATCGCCACTGACTTCCCTATATTGGCTTGTCTCAATCCGCTCCGTGAACTGGCACTCCAGTTATTCTACCGACAAGACTCCACCACGCCTCTCAGGAATCTATACTGGTGGCGTATGCGCTGGTTCCGACGGCGCCCGACGCGTCATGTAACTCTGTACGGCAAGCCAAACTGCCACTTGTGCGACGATGCCAAGCACCTCCTGGACCGACTGGGCAAGCGTTACCCGGTGACGGTCGTCGAAAAAGACATCACGCTCGATCCCGCTTTGTATCGTGAATACGACGTTCGAATACCCGTTATCGTTTTCGACTCCGGTGATCTATTGGAGGCTCCCATTTACGAGCATGACGTCCGGAGACTCTTGCAATCACCGGCAGCCGGCAATCCCTGAGAGACGGCCGACCGCGGCGGAGGTCACGGGATGAGGCACATAGGCGCAGCCGTGGAGACGTGGGCTCGCCGCACGCCGCAAGCGACCGCGCTCGTCACCTGGAGTGCGACGAGCGCGCCGAAGTGGTGCTCGTATGAACAGCTCAATGCCATGGCTCGCTTCGCGGCGGACAGATTCCGACGTCTTCCCCGGCGAGGGCCCATTGCTCTGGTGGCCACGTCCTCCGTGGAGTCGGTAGCAACCCTCGTCGGTCTGCTGTCGGCGGGCCGCACCGTTTTTCCCATCTCCCCCACTCTGAATCCGGACGAGCTGGCGCCGGCGATGCGGGCGGCGGGATCTAGGCATGTGGTCCTTCCGACCGGTAGCTTGTTCCGCGGGCTGCCCGGGCGCATAGTGGACGCAACGGAGCACTATGTCATCCGGGCGCTTCACGATGAGGATGGCGATCCACCGCACGGCGGAAGGACAGACGAGCGCGCTCTCATCCAGATGACTTCTGGTTCCCTGGGAACATCGCGTCTTGCGGTTCGGTCCGGAGACGGGGTCGAGCTCGAGGTACGGAGTTTGACGGAGCGCTTGGGTCTCACCGCAGGCGAGAGGGGATGCGAACAGGTACACGTTCTGTGTGCGTCTTCCATCGCCCATTCCTATGGCTGCATCGGTGGATTGCTGGCGCCTCTCGCGGCCGGCGCCCAAGTCTCTCTGGCGGACGCATCTTGCGCTCCTCAGATGGTGGCCGCAGTGGCGCCGGCTATTGTCTTTGGCCTCGCCACGACGTTCGAGGCGTTATTGGAGGCACGATTGCCCGGGGGAGCACTGGCCCGCGTCAAGCTGGCCTTTAGCGCGGGTGCGCCGCTTCCGGGAGGGCTGTTTGACTCCATGCTCGACCGGCAGGGCCTGGCGATTCGACAAGACTATGGAACGACGGAGACGGGCACCATCAGTCTCGATACCGGTACGTGGGCTGCACCGTCCACGGTTGGCACCGTCATGGATCACCTCCAGCTCCGCCTGTCGCCGCCCCTCGATCAGCCCCTCGACGAAGGTGAGCAAGGGGAAATTTTGGTCCGCTCTCCGGCAGTGGCCCATGCATACAGCGCCGTCGATGGACAGGTAGCAGCGGTCGATGGGGATGGGTGGTACCGGACACGTGACGTGGGCTACTTCGACCGGCGGCAACGACTTTGCATAAGGCGCCGCCTGCGTCCTCTGCTACGTCTCCCCAAGAACGCGATTCGACCGGAGGCCCTGGAGACCGTCATTCGCGACATGCCCGGCGTTCACGAGGTCGTCGTTGTTGGCCGCCCACACGCCGGGGCCAGCGATATCAGGGCCATCGTTGTGGGTCCGGGACTGGAACAAGCGGCGGTGCGAGCATGGTGCCGCTCCCGATTAGCTGCCGAAGAGGTGCCGCAGATCATCGAGATGCGCGATCACCTGCCCCGCAGTCCAGCGGGCAAGATTCTGCAGAAATACCTGGTGGATCCTCTTCTCGATTGACCGTGATCTACAGCGGTTCAGGTATATAACGGTGTAATCGGGCTCGGAGTGTCAATCACACCACGGATCGGCTGGTGAGTCTGCGGGACGCCTGCTAGGACTCTCTAATCGCGATCATCTCCAGTGCGCTCTGATTGACGATGATCGCGCGGCAAGAACGTCCGCCGCCCTCTGGTAGAGTCACAGTCGCTTCGGTAAGAGGGATGAACTGCCGGTGCTCGAATGAGCGAAGAATGAGACGCGTGTCTCGACCTGCCTCCTCGTGGATCTGGCCATCAATGCTGTAACGACCCAGGCCCGCCCAGCAGCGGCGCGTCGTCGTACGAGTCCAGGCAGCGTTGTTCTCACGGTCGGGCCGCGACGGCTCGTCGAGGGGCACGATGAAGAGTAAATGCGCCTTGTAGATGTGCGCCTGCGCCTTCGGCAGGTCGACGGCCGCACCGGAGGCGACACGCTGTACCGCGAGCGGACGGATTTCTACCCCGGCAAGCGAGCTGTTGAGGTAGTCAGAGAGGCGCAGGTTCGGGCTGACGATCTCGCCGTGGATGATCAGATGGTCAGTGTAGAACTCGGCCTCAATCGTATACAGGCCCTCGTCGATGTGCGTAGCAGGCTGACGCGATCGCAGATCGGAAGTATACATGGCGGTTTTTCTCGTGGATGAGCGTATGGAGGATAAATGGCTGTCCGGCGTGAAGCTCCCGCGGCGCACACCGCCGGTCAGGGCAACTATAGGATGACGGACGGTCGGTGTCAATGGAACTTACGGATACGGGTGTCCCTTAAAGTTTCG
>QHBP01000105.1 GCA_003244175.1 Chloroflexota bacterium
ACGAAGAAGTCCGTGTATTCACGGGCAAGACGTGCGAGCAGGGGGCGCTTGGCGCGATCCCTGTCGCCCGCCGCTCCGAAAACGGCAATTAAGCGGCGAGGCGATTCCGTACGCCGCCGTAGGTTCGAGAGCACCAGCTCAAACGCCCGGACGGTGTGCGCGTAATCCACCACGACGGTTACGTCGCCACCGGTCACTCTCTGCATTCGGCCGGGCGGTGGTTCGGCGTTCTCGAGCGCCGCAGCCACCGTGGACAGGTCGACGCCCGCACACAAGGCCAGTGAGGCAGCCGCCAGAGCGTTGTAGACATTGAAATCGCCGACGATTCGGATAGAGCACGGAACCATTGCCCCTCCCGCCTCCAGGAGGAAACGCGAACCTTCCGGGAATGCCTCCACACCTGTCGCCCGCACGTGGGCCCTCGTATTCACGCCGTAGCTGCAGACTGGGCCGGCGATCAGTGGTTCTAGCCGCTCGAATGACGAGTCGTCGCGGTTCAGCACGGCCGGTCGCCCCTGGGCAAGCTCTTTAAAGAGAGAAGCCTTGGCGCTGAAGTAGTCATCTGCCGACCCATGGAACTCTATGTGGTCCGTGGTGATGTTGGTCAGGGCGCACACGTCGAACTCGCAGGCGCGCAACCGTTCAAGAGCCAGCGCATGACTGGAAGCCTCGAGCGCGGCGTGGGTAACCCCGGAGTCAGCCATGGTGCGGAGGAGCCGCTGGATGTCCAGAGATTCGGGCGTGGTCATCCTATCGAGATTGCGTTCGCGCCGGTCCGCAATTTTGATCTCTACAGTGCCGACCAAGCCGGTGCAGAAACCAGCGTGTGCCAGAATCTGTTCCAGCAGATAGGTGGTGGTCGTCTTGCCATCGGTACCGGTAACGGCAAAGACATGCATGGAGTGACTGGGATTCCCGTAGAACTCGGCGGCCATATCTGCCAGTGCGTGCCGCGCGTTCTGTGTCAGAATCGTCGTGCCCTCGTCCAGGTTCAAAGGCTCTTGGGAGACGACCGCGACTGCACCACGCTCGACCGCCTCGCGCGCGTGGCTGGCCCCGCTCGGTGCTCCGGCTCGTGCACTCGGCATCGCTACGAATACGCTGCCGGCACCGGCCGCTCGAGAGTCGTAGACAATGTCGCGGATGTCGATGTCCGTGGACCCCCTCACGTGCAGGACTGACGCCGCATCGAGCAATCGACGTAAAAGCACCATTTAGACTCGCCGGCTCCTGCTATGGATCATTCGCTCGTATCGAGCTCATGCGCGCGACGCGCTTGAACAGCGGTCGGGCCACGCGTTCCAGTGCCATGTGCTGGACCGGCGAACGCACGATGTCGTAGGCGCCGATGAAGCGAACGACCTCGCCTCCGTACCCGCGTTTGTGGCGATAGACCCCCCATAGTTCCTCGTTCTCTTCGAGGCGATCGGGAATACCCCACAGGTCGTAGACCTCCGCGCCGTGCTCCTTGCCCCAGCGCATGCCTTCCCACTGCACCGCATAGGGGGCCATGAGGTTTCGCTTGTGGTTACTGGACGCGCCGTACATGTACTGAGCCTCACGACCAAAAGAAAAGACGATAATGCCGGCCAACAAGTCTCCCTCATGATGAGCCAGCAAGAGGGTGGCCATCCCTCGCGGTTGAAGGGTCTGCAGGAGCAAACGGTAGTAATCCCGGCTGTGAATGGAAAAGCCGTCCCGTTGGGCCGTCAGCGAGTACATATCGTACCAGGGAGCCAGATCGCGCGCAGTGGCTGATGACACGGTCACCCCCTTGCGCAGGGCAAGACGCGTATTGTACCGGGTCTTCTGCTTTTGGCCAGCGAGAATTTCTTCCTCTGGAGCGGTGAGATCGACCCAAATTGTTGACCGCATCTGGACCGGCGCGGAGGCTCTCAGTCCCAGATTGCGCAGGAGCTGCGAAACAGGGTTGGGCTCCTGGACGTCCGGCTCGATCTTGAGCGAGATGACTCCTCGTTTGGAAGCCAGGTGTTGGAGTGCCTGAAGCATCGCCTCGACCGTTCGAATATCCGTGTAGTCAAGGACGGGCCCTTTAGGTACATAGGCGAGTCTCCCGAGCCCGTAGGGAAGGGACCGAAGAAGAACCTGCGCGGCGGCGAGATAGGAGTCGCCATCCAGCAGCGCGAGGCGTACGGCTTCCCAACCGTTCTCGGCCTTGATGTCTCCCCACTCCCACGATTGCAGGATGTGGCCGTACCGAGAAGCCGCGACGAAGCGGTTCCACCCCTCCCGGTGCTCGTCGAAGACGATGCACGTGTTCATCAAATGCTTGACTTGTCCTACCGCTATGCCGATTGCCGGTCTCGGATCAGACAGTATAGCGCGGAGAACCGTGATATACTCGCGGAGAATCGCACCGGGGAGGCTGAGCCATAAAAGGCAAGGTAACGGGTGGTGCCATTGCCGGGGTTATTATCCTGGCGCTTCTCATTTTCGGCTGCCTCAAGGACGGCCAGCTGATCGTCGACATCGTGCTGGTTGTGGCAGCCGTGGTATCGCTGATCGCGTTCGCTCTTCTCGGGTACGCCGCGCTCCAGGTGGTCGGCCTTGTGCAGGAGGTCCGCGGCGAGGTGAAGACGCTGATGGGTTCGGCGCAGGAGACGTTCACGGAGGTCCGCGGGACCGTGCGCTTCGCCAATGACACCGCGCGCTTTGTCGGCGACAACGTGGTGCAACCGGTGACGCAGGCCGCCGGCTTTGTCAGCGCCACGCGAGCCACGATCAAGGCTTTCACCGAGCCTTTGTACAAGCGCAGGAAGCCGTCGTGAGTGTCCTCAACCATCTCGGGCAGGCGGCAGCCGTGCTGCTGCTGCTCGAGCTCATGGTCGTCCTTCTCGTTTTTCTGGGAATCTTCGGCGGTCTCGGGTTTGGACTGCACTGGGTGCGCGGCAAGACGGATTGGGCATTTGGCAAAGTTAATCATTACGTCGGTATAGGCGTTCGTGGCATTCATCAGGGGACTGGATACGCGGTCAAGCCGCTCATCCTGGCGGTGAGCTTTCTCGATAGTGTGGGGTCCACTGTGGGAGCACTCAAAGGGTCAGTTCGCGCGCCGCACAACCGTCAGAACATGGTCGCGGCCCGCCCGGTTCCCGAGATCATGACCGGGGACACGACCGCCGCGCCCGTCGATATTCCCTGAGTCGGCTCCCGGCGCCCTGTCCGACGGGCCTCTCGCCTTTGAGGCGCGACGCATCGCGGTTGTCGGAACCTCGGGTAGCGGGAAGACGACCCTCGCCTGTCGACTCGCCAAATTGCTCTCGATCCCCCACATCGAGCTGGACGCGCTGTTCTGGGGTCCGGAATGGACCGAGTGCGAGCCGCAGACCTTTCGAGATCGCGTGCTTCGAGTGGTAGACGCCGACAGCTGGGTAATCGACGGAAACTACGGCAAGGTCCGCGACCTCGTTCTAGCGCGTGCCCAGGTGCTCGTCTGGCTCGATTATTCGGTATCCGTCATCTTCTGGCGGCTGGTCACGCGGACCGTCGTGAGGATTGCGGGTCGGACGGAGCTCTGGAGCGGCAATCGGGAATCCATCGGAAAGACCTTGAGCCGGGACTCAATCATTCTGTGGGGGTTAAGGACGTATCGGCGTCATCGGATTCAGTATCGAGCTCTCACGGCCGACATGCGCTTCGCACACATGCAGGTTGTCCACCTGCGTACGCCCGTCGCCGCAACCAGGTGGCTGGCGACGGTCCAAAAGGACATGCGCGGACGTTGACTACGCCGAGGCGCCCGTGTAGTGCTTCACGCCCCAAATCCAGAACACTCGAGATCCGATCAAGAGGATCACCGAAAGAGCGACGCTGCCCAGGAGAGTGGCTGCGGTGAGTCGCCCGACCAGGGCCTCGGCGGGAACAGTGACGGCGAATGCGACAGGCACGAGAAACGTAACCGCGACCTTCAACCACGGCGGGTACAGGCCGACGGGCCATCTGCCCGCTTCGTACATGCTCTGGAAGACGACGAGGATGTTGTCGACGCGGACGAACCAGAAGGAGCACGTCGCCAGGACGACCCAGAAGCTGTACACGATGGCCGCTCCCGCGAGAAGCGCGACGCCGAAGGCCAAGGCCTGACCGGCTCCAATCGACCGAGAAAGCTGAGCGAGAGCGAGGCCCAGCACGACGAGTCCCATGACAACGTCGATGAGCTTCCAGATCTGCACCTGGCGAATGCTGACCAGCAGCTGTGCATCGCGCGGCTTCGTCAGTGTGAAGTCCAGCGTTCCCAGTCGAACCTCCTCCATCAAGCGTTGCATGCTGGGCTGAATCACCAGGTTTATCCAGCCTCCCCACGAGGAAGAACACTCCCAGGAGGGCAAGAATTTCCGCTGGGCGCCATCCGCCAAGCCGGGACGTGTGCGAGAAGATGACCGCCAGGCCGGCGACAGCCGTCCCCAGCTGGACCACCGATTGCAAAAGCTGCACGAAGAAGTTGACGCGATACTGCAGCTCGTTGAGGGCGCCCATCCGAAAGAACACCCACATCAGGCGGAGGTACGTCATGCCCCGACCGCCGAGTAACGCCGCACTCCAACCGTCCAGAGCGCTCGCAGAGAGAGAATCCCGATGCCAAGCCACGCGATTTGGGCGCCGAAGCCGGCAAGAGCATCGTGCGGACTCACACGTCCAAGAAGGGTTTCCACGGGGAATGACACCATCCATCGAAACGGCAGAACCGACCCGGCGATGCCGACCGCGCGTGGAAAAAGCGAGAGCGGCGCCGCCTGACCCGAGAGAAAGAGCAGGGCCAGCGTGTACATCTGGTTCATCGCGTTCGCGCGTGTGGTCCAGAAGGCGAGGAGGGACAGCGTCCATTCCACTGCGAAGCGCATACAGAAGGCGAGGGCCAGCGCGAGCGCGAACGCCGGAATCGCCCACAAGGGCGGGTGAATCGATGGGTGAAAGGCTATCGAGAGCAGTACGGCGGCGAGCAGCACGATCGGAAGCGTGATCACTTTGTAGGTGATGTTGTCCGCGATGTCGACAAACACGAGATGGATGGGGCGGAGCAGCAACGGAGAGAGGATTCCCAGCTGTATCCGCTGATCGAATCCCCACATGATCCACGTAAACGTGGCGTGATTGACGACCAGCATGACTATGAAGTACGCGGCGAAGTCGCTCGTCGAATAGCCGCCCACAGCGCCCCCACGGGAATGTGCCACCGAGGACCACACGACCAGATAAATGACGGGCTCGAGGACCAGACCGATGAGCCAGATCATCAGCGAGACCCGGTACTGGATCTGTGTCGCGAAAGTGACCCTGAACTGCGTGCGATAGAAGCGCGCGTAGAAATTCAAGAGCTGCGTACTGTTACCTCCTGCGTGAAGATATGCTCGATCACGTCGTCGACCGGCGGCTTCTCCACGGTGAGGTCCGCGACGGGCAGCTCGGAGAGGATTCGCGCGGTGACGCGTGGCGCCTCGGCACGCGGTACTCGCAGCGCATACACGCCATCTTGCCTCGAGATCGTCTCGCCGTAGTGTGAGAGATCCGCGTCGTCGGACATGAGCTCGACCACGATGGTTTTATAAGGAGAGAAGCGCTCGATCAGACCCGAGAGATCTCCATCGAAGAGGAGGGTCCCGTGGTGAATGACCACGACCCGCTTGCACAGTGCCTCGACGTCCGCCATGTAGTGGCTGGTGAGAAGAACGATGGCTTCGTAACGCTCGTTGTATTCGGCGACGAAACTGCGAATACGCCTCTGCATCGTCACGTCAAGGCCGATCGTCGGCTCGTCGAGGAACAGAACACTGGGCCGATGGAGGAGCGCCGCCACCATCTCGCACTTCATGCGTTCGCCCAGGGACAGGTTGCGGACCGGCTTGCGCAGCAAGTCCGCGAGGTCCAGCAAATCGGTCAGCTCGGCCACCGTGTGGTTGAAGTACTCGTCCGGAATGTCGTAGATCACGCGATTCAGCTCGAAGGAGTCCAGCGCCGGAATGTCCCAGCTCAGCTGGCTGCGTTGACCCATGACGAGAGTGATACGCCGAAGAAAGTCGCGCTCTCGGCGCCACGGCTCGTGGCCGAGCACCCGCACCTCGCCACCGCTCGGGTACAAGAGTCCGGAGAGGACCTTGAGGGTCGTGGTCTTGCCGGCGCCGTTCGGACCCAGAAAGCCGACGATCTCGCCCGGCTGAACGTCGAAGGTGATGCCGTCGACGGCCGGCACATCACGGTACTTACGCTTGACGAGACTGCGTAGGGCGGCACCCAACCCGACTTCGCGCTCGCCGACCCGGTACACCTTTGACAGGTCACGCATGTGAATAGCCGGCTGGATAGGCGACATGCTGTGCTAGCCCAGGCGGGCGTAGACCGGTAACGGCCTCCGTCCCAGAAGTGGCATCGCGTACCGTCGGAACTCGTCGGAAACGTCAGAGCCATCGTCCAGGATGGCGTTTGACGGCAGCAGGCGTTGCTGATTAGCCACGTCCGAAAGCTCGCTCGAGCCGGTGCTGCACCTGTAGGAGTCGTCGCTTTCGCGAATGAGAGTGACCATGCGATCGGTCTCGCCTCCCAGCGCCATGCGCACCGCGGCACGGCCGACCATCTCCGCCTCCTCGAGGTCGGTGTCGGAGACGCACAGCATGGACATCCGCTGCAGACTGCCGGGCTTGTCGAAACGGGATCGCGGGCCGAGCTCGCTCTGAATGATGCGGCACATCATGTCCGCTGTGCCCCGGATCAAGGGGTGTCCGAATTTGTCGAGCTCGGAGCGCAGCTCCGGATCCGCGAAGGGCCGGCCTTCGGTATCGCGGAGAGTCTCCGCCGTCACGGCCACGACGTATCCGTACCGGCGATACACGCAATCGACGTCCCGCAAGAGCTGATCCAGCGATAGACGTCTCTCGGGTGGATAGAGGAGGTGAGGAGCGTCCAGGGGAGAACGTTTCCCCAGGGCGGACGCGGCGACCACCCACCCGGCGTCGCGGCCCATCACCTCGATGATCTTGATCGGATACATGGTCGGCATCGACTCCGTGTCTTTGGCCGAATCCATGGTGGCGATGGCCACGTAACGGGCGATGCTGCCGTAACCAGGGCAATGGTCCGTACCGCGCAGGTCATTATCGATCGTCTTGGGAATG
Source organism: Chloroflexota bacterium (assembly GCA_003244175.1). Classification (GTDB taxonomy): domain Bacteria; phylum Chloroflexota; class UBA5177; order UBA5177; family UBA5177; genus QHBP01. The sequence goes on from QHBP01000105.1 coordinate 7,128, forward strand.
GAGATGGCCTGCAATGACTGGCCCCGATGCCCGGCGTGAGCCGCGAGTCGGTGCACCGTGTCGGCGGAGTCATTTCCGCCGATGTACAGAAAGCTAACGATGTCCCGCCGGCGCAGAATATCAAGTAGCCGCTCGATGTCCTCGTCGGGAGCCTTATGGCGCGAGGATGCCAGTGCGGCGCCAGGAGTGTAGGCGATCGCCTCGAGTTTCTCCTGGGAGAGCGACGACAAATCGACGAAGTCATCGGCCAGCGCGCCCTCAACTCCCCTGCGCATTCCCCAGATCTCTGAGAACACGCCGGCCTGCATAGCCTCGCGTACGACTCCGACGAGACTCGAATTGATAACCGCGGTGGCGCCCCCCGACTGACCGACTGCGAGCTTACGTGGCAAAGGCGAGGGCGGCTCGGTCAATGAGTGGACACGAAATGGAGAGTGTCAAGAGGGACCTCAGCGGACAAGATCGAAGATGCTCATCAGTCTATCGTGCCGATACTGATGCGCTGCCCTATCGGCAGGTATCGATTTACGAATGAGTGCCGAGGTCGGTGTGTGCCGCACTCGCGGCGGCCCAGGCAGGCCACCGAGTTTTGAGTTGACTCGCGCGACGGGAAGATGCTATCTATTGTTATCTAAACAGCACGTGTTGCGCGGAAGGACAGGAAGTGGCCATCGCACCAGATGACGTCACCATGCGGGAGGCCGCACGCATCCTCGGCGTGAGTAATGCCAAGATCTGGAGGCTAGTGAGGGATGGAGTACTCGCGACGTCCCAGAATCCGCTGGACCGTCGTGAAAAGCTCATCCGCCGGGACGACCTCGAAAGACTCGGTAAGAGCTTCGGATCCCATCCTGGTTTTAGGTCCGACGGCTGTGACACAGACCCGGTCAATGTTCCAGCGAGACACATCAAGGAGTGGGTGCGAGCCACCTGGCACCGAGACTAATTGTGCTCACGTTGGATACATCGGCGCTCTACGCAATCCTTGTCCGAAGGGATCCCGATCACGAACGAATGATCATAGCGCGCGATGCAGAGCACGCCCCGTACTTTGTGCCGGTAGGAATTCTCGCGGAGGTCGGATATATGCTTCAACGACGTCCGCAACTCACCGCATTGGACGAATTCCTTGCTGATTTAACAAGTGGCGCCTATGCGTTTGACTGCGGAGAGCGGGACTTCGCCCGCATTCATCACCTTGTGCATCGCTACGCGGATCTCGAACTTGGGTTGTCCGACGCGGCGGTTATCGCCTGCGCTGAACGTCGCGGAGGGAAAGCTCTCACGAGTGACCGCCGTGACTTTGACATAGTCGCCAGGGGTGAGAAGACGATCACTGTTCTGCCCTAGTGCAGACGGCCCAGAAACGATCACGACTGCCATTCACTCGAGCGAGGAGACACGCCCTGTCCAGACCCATCTATCTCGATCATGCCGCCACCACCGCACTCCGACCGGAAGTTCGAGCGGCCATGGAACCTTTTCTATCCCAGAACTACGCCAACCCATCGAGCATCTATCGCATGGCGCAGGCGGCGCGCTCGGCGGTTGATGCGGCTCGGGACACGATCGTGGGATGCCTGGGAGCGCGGAGTGACGAGATGATCTTCACATCCGGTGGAACCGAGAGCAACAACGCGGCGATCAAGGGAACGGCTCTGGCGCGGCAAATGGCTGGACGGCACGTAGTCACGAGCGCGATTGAGCATCACGCGGTCTTGTATCCGATGCAGGAGCTGCAGGAGCGCTTCCACTTTGACGTTGCAATTGTTCCGGTGAGCTCGAGCGGCGTTGTCGATCCCACCTGGTTGCAGCAGACCCTCCGTCCAGAGACGGTCCTCATTTCGTGCATGTGGGCAAACAATGAGATAGGCACCGTGCAGCCGGTCGAGGAGATTGGCAAGTTGGCTCGAGATCTCGGCGTTCCATTCCACGTGGATGCCGTCCAGGTGGCCGGCGCGCTCACCATCGACCTTCGTCACGCGCCCATCGATCTCATGAGCATCTCGGCGCACAAATTCTACGGGCCAAAGGGGATTGGGGCCTTATACGTGCGGCGCGGCACTCCCTGGTGGCCGCTGCTTGTCGGCGGCAGACAGGAGCGAAATCGCCGTGCCGGCACGGAAAACGTGGCCGGCATCGTGGGGATGGCCGAGGCGCTGCGCCTCGCGTGCCTCGATCGTGAGACGGCGCAGGCGCACGCGTGCGCTCTACGCGATTGCCTGATCGCGGAAGTGATGCGGCGGATTCCGAACACACATGTGAACGGAGACCTCGAACGGCGGCTTCCAAACAACGCAAACTTCACCTTTGACGGCGTCCAGGGCGAGTCGCTCCTCGTCGCTCTGGACCTCGCCGGCATCATGGCCTCCAGCGGCTCGGCTTGCACCTCCGGCTCGACCGAACCGTCCCACGTTCTGACGGCCATCGGCCTGTCCGACGACGAGGCTCGCGGATCCCTCCGCCTAACCGTTGGCCGCGAAAGCACGATGGAGGAGATGGTCCGGACGGTGGACGTGCTCGTTCACCTCGTCGAACGACAGCGGTTAACCGCCTCCAAAACGCAGAGGGCGACGGCATAGCGGACGACTCACGTGAAGCAAAGGTGCGTCGAGAAAGGGGAGAAGCGGAGTGCCGGAGATGAGTGGCTCGAGTAGGGCAAGACCGGTCGTACTGATCGTCATGGACGGCTATGGATGTAACCCTCGCGAAGACGGGAACGCCATTGCGGCGGCGAAGCGCCCCGTTCTGTCTCGCCTCTGGGACACGTGCCCGAGAACCGAGCTCAAAGCGTCGGGCCTCGCCGTGGGCCTGCCCGAAGGTCAAATGGGCAACTCCGAGGTAGGCCACCTTAACCTGGGTGCCGGCAAGGTCGTCTATCAGGACACGACAAAGATCTCGAAATCGATCGAAGACGGCTCGTTCTTCGACAACGCCGACCTGAAAGCGGCAATGCGATACGCACGGGAACGAGGCACGGCCCTGCACGTCATGGGCCTTGTCGGCCGGGGTGGTGTTCACGCATACGTCACCCACCTCTTCGCCGTCATGCAGCTCGCCAAACGCGAGGGTGTTCAACGCGTGTACATACACGCCTTCACGGATGGCCGCGATACGAAACCGACGGATGGTCTGGCCGCCATTCGCGAAATCGAGGTCGAGGCCCTTCGGCTGCGTGTCGGACGAATTGCGACGGTCTCGGGACGCTATTACGCCATGGACCGAGACAAGCGGTGGGTTCGGACGCAGAGGGCATACGATGCCCTCGTGCGAGGCGAAGGCCTGAGGGCAGCGACTGCTGAAGAGGCGATTCAGCAGTCGTACGACGCCGGGATAACGGATGAGTTCATTCTGCCGACCATCATCGTGGACGAGCGGGGACAACCGCTTGCGACGATCGGCGCCGGGGACGCTGCCGTTTTCTTCAACTTTCGTACGGACAGGCCGAGACAGCTGGTTCGCGCTTTCACCCAGCCGGACTTCGATGGCTTCGATCGAGGGCCCGCGATCGAGGATCTGTTCTTTGTCACGATGACCCAGTACGAGAAGGACCTTCCGGTACGCGTCGCATTTCGCACCGAGGATGTACCCCTGCCGCTCGCTCGCGTGCTGTCTGAACACGGGCTGAAGCAGCTGCACACGGCCGAGACCGAGAAGTACGCACACGTCACCTTTTTCTTCAACGGCGGTCGTGAGCTGCCTTTTGACGGCGAGGATCGTATCCTCGTGCCCTCCCCGCGCGAGGTGGGCACGTACGACAAGAAGCCGGAGATGAGCGGGCCGGAGGTCGCAGCGCGAACCGCGGAAGCGATCGCCACCGGCACGTACGACTTCGTCCTCGTGAACTTTGCTAACGCGGACATGGTGGGACATTCTGGGGTGATGGACGCGGCGATCAAGGCGGTTGAGACGGTCGACGCCTGCGTCGGGCAGATCGTGGAGGCGACCGAGCGACAGGACGGTGTGGTGCTGATCACCGCGGATCACGGAAATGCCGAACAGATGATCGACTACCAGGGCGGAGGCCCCTACACGGCACACACCATCGATTTTACGGTGCCTTTTCTGGTTGTGGCCGACGGACACCCAGAGCTCCGGCGGATACATTTGCGGCGGGACGGCGTGCTTGCGGACGTTGCTCCGACGGTGCTCGACCTGATGTGCGTCGCCCAGCCGAGCGAATTGGAGGGCCGCAGCCTTATCATTGGCGGCAGTAAAGGGGGCCGGCGATAAGTGTGATCGAGCAAGTCATGGCGCGTGAGATTCTCGACTCGCGGGGAAACCCGACCGTCGAGGTTGAGGTGGTGCTGGACAGCGGTGAGGTGGGTTCGGCCGCGGTGCCCTCCGGAGCCCCAACCGGAGCGTACGAGGCGGTCGAGCTGCGGGACGGAGACAAGAGTCGGTACGACGGTAAAGGAGTCTTGCGAGCCGTGGAGAACGTCAACACTACGATCGCCGATGCCATTCAGGGTCTGGACGCGACCGAACAAGTATCGATTGACCGCCTGATGATCGATCTTGACGGAAGTGACAACAAGGGAAACCTGGGGGCAAACGCGATTCTCGGAATGTCGCTGGCGGTGGCGAAGGCCGCCGCTCGAGACCTGGGGCTGCCGCTGTATCGCTACCTGGGCGGCCCGTTCTCGGACCTTCTCCCCGTGCCGATGCTCAACATCTTAAATGGTGGCAAGCACACCGAATGGCAATCCACCGACCTTCAAGAGTTCATGATTATGCCCGTCGGCGCCGAGACCGTAACCGAGGCGGTACGCACGGGCGCCGAAATCTACCACGCCCTGGGAAAGGTCTTGCAGGGTCGAGGGCTCTCCACGTCCGTGGGTGACGAAGGCGGCTACGCCCCGGCACTCAAGTCAAACCGCGACGCCCTCGACGCGATCGCTCAAGCAGTGGAGATGGCGGGGTATGAGCTCGGTGAGCAGGTGGTGTTCGCGCTGGATCCGGCAGCCAGTGAGTTCTTCGAGAACGGGCGGTACGTCCTGAAGAAAGAAGGCCGAACTCTCTCGTCTTCGGAGATGGTGGAGTTTTATGAGGCGCTCGTGGACGAGTTTCCGATCGTCTCGTTGGAAGACGGACTTGCGGAGGACGATTGGGAAGGATGGAGCCTGCTCACCCAACGCCTTGGCGATCGAGTCCAGATCATGGGCGATGACCTCTTCGTGACCAACACGGACAAGCTGTGGCGGGGAATTCGGGAGGGCATCGGCAACTCTATTCTGATCAAGCTCAACCAAATTGGAACCGTGACCGAAACGGTAGAGGCCATCGAGATGGCCCGGCAGAATCGGTATACGGCAATCATCTCTCATCGCTCGGGAGAGACCGAAGACTCCAGCATCGCCGACTTCGTGGTCGCGATGAACACGGGCCAGATCAAAACCGGGGCGCCGGCTCGCGGCGAACGCACCGCGAAATACAACCGTCTCATGCTGATCGAGTCGGAGCTGGAGGACACGGCCCGCTATCCCGGCTGGTCCGCGTTCTACAACGTGCCCGCCCTGGCGGCAAGAGCAAGACGACAATAGGGCCGGTCGCTCCCCCGGATCGCTTCGCGGTATACTATATCCGAGTAGATTAGTAGGAATTGCAGGATGCTGTGATACGGTTCTCAACTCGCGGCGAGTACGGGCTTCGAATGATGATGGACCTGGCCAGGCTGTATGGCCGGGGACCATTGCCACTGTCCGAGATCGCGAAGCACGAAGCGCTCCCGGTTTCGTATCTGGAACAGCTCGCGAGCAAGCTTCGCAAGGCTGGACTCATTTCGAGCCGCCACGGTGCCCACGGTGGGTACGAGCTGACGCGCGCGCCTCGTGACATGTCGATCGGTGAGATTATGCGGGTCCTCGAGGGACCCATCACCCCGATGGTGTGTGCGACCGAGGGAGAGACCGAAATGGTGTGCGACCGGCAGTACTTCTGCGGGGCGAGCATCGTATGGGAGCGTGTACGGGACAGCGTCGCGCAGGCGCTGGATTCGTTGAACCTGGAAGATCTCATTCCTGAACGAAGTGTGGGATCTATGCCGGGCCACGGAGACATTTTTTTGTTGCATCCTATTGACAATCCGGCGACCACGCTAGGGAGGCATACGCCAAGCATATGACAGATGAGAGCATCGGACTTGTTATCAGGAATCTCCACGCGACGGTGGAGAACAAAGAGATCCTGAAAGGGATCAATCTGACGGTACATCCGGGAAAGGTCCATGCGATCATGGGCCCGAACGGCTCCGGAAAGAGCACGCTTGCGTACGCGCTGATGGGTCACCCGGGCTATCAGGTCACAGAGGGCGAAATCCTCGTGGATGGCCTGAACGTCACAAATATGGAACCGAACGAGCGCGCCAAGCACGGCCTCTTTCTGGCATTTCAGTATCCGCACTCCATTCCCGGTGTGACCCTGGCCAACTTTCTGCGGACTGCGGTGAACTCGGTCAAAGGCGAGCCCGTGGCTCCTCGCGAGTTTCGGCAGAAAATGCAGGACAAGATGAAGCTGCTCAGGATGTCGAATGAGTTTGGCGGCCGGTTCGTCAATGACGGGTTTTCCGGCGGTGAGAAGAAACGGGCGGAGATCCTCCAGATGGCTATGCTGGAACCGCGGTATGCGGTGCTGGACGAGACCGACTCGGGTCTTGACATTGACGCTCTGCAAATCGTCGCGGAGGGCGTGAATGCGCTCCTTGGTCCCGAGAGGGGTATTCTTGTTATCACCCACTATCAGAGGCTTCTGAACTACATAAGGCCCGACTTTGTTCATGTTCTTGTCGATGGCAAGATCGTGCGCGAGGGTGGTCCAGAGTTAGCGCTCGAGCTGGAGAAAGTCGGATATCAGCAGTTCGAGACCAAGCTAGTCCCGGTTTAACGGAGGAATTGTTTATGGCAGTAGATCAGCAAACACAGATGGAAGACCTCGGCCAGTACAAGTTCGGTTGGAACATGCCGGAGAAGTATCATTTCAAGTCGCGCCGAGGTCTGGACCGAGAGATCGTCGAAGAGATCTCGTTCATGAAAGGCGAGCCGCAGTGGATGCGCGACTTCCGCCTGCGATCCCTGCGCATCTTCGAGAAGAAGCCGATTCCTCAGTGGGGCGGTAACCTGAACAATCTCGACTTCCAGCAGATGTTTTACTACATCAAGCCGATGCAGGAGCAGGGACGGACCTGGGATGACGTACCGGCCGATATCAAGACGACCTTCGATCGCCTAGGTATTCCGGAAGCGGAGCGTAAGTTCCTCGCCGGCGTCGGAGCGCAGTACGAGTCCGAGGTTGTTTACCACAGCCTGCGAGAAGATCTGCAGCAGCAAGGCGTTGTCTTCCTCGACATGGATGGCGCGCTTCGCGAGTATCCAGAGATCGTAAAACAGTACTTCGGAACTGTCATTCCGCCCTCGGACAACAAGCTGGCGGCTCTCAACAGCTCAGTCTGGAGCGGTGGGAGCTTTGTGTACGTCCCCGAGGGAGTACAGGTCGAGATTCCACTGCAGGCGTACTTCCGCATCAACGCCGAGAACGCCGGCCAGTTCGAGCGAACGCTGATCATCGCCGAGCCGGGAAGTTACGTTCATTATGTCGAGGGCTGTACAGCGCCGACGTACAGCAGCGATTCCCTGCACAGCGCGGTAGTCGAGATCATCGTCAAGCGTGGCGCCCGGGTGCGCTACACCACCATTCAGAACTGGTCCAAGAACGTGTACAACCTCGTCACCAAGCGGACGTCGGTGTATGGGGAAGGCACCATGGAGTGGGTCGACGGCAACCTGGGCAGCAAGCTGACGATGAAGTATCCGAGCTGCTACCTGCTGGAGCCAGGTGCCAAGGGTGAGGTTCTGTCGGTGGCATTCGCCTCCGATGGCCAGCATCAGGACGCCGGTGGCAAGATCGTCCACGCCGCTCCCGATACAACCGGAACGATTACCTCGAAGTCGATAAGTAAGGGCACGGGCCGCACCAGCTATCGAGGGCTCGTCAAGATCTATCCGGGCATGACAGGTTGCAAGAGCCACGTCAACTGTGACGCGCTTCTCCTGGACGAGGCATCCCGCTCCGATACGTATCCCTTCATGGAGATCCAGGAGGACGACGTCGAGGTCACGCACGAGGCCACCGTCAGCAAAATCGGCGATGAACAAATGTTCTACCTGATGAGCCGCGGCATTGGCAAGGATGAGGCGCGGGCAATGATCGTCCGTGGATTCATCGAGCCGATCGCCAAAGAGCTTCCGATGGAATATGCCATCGAGCTGAACCGCCTCATTGAGCTCGAGATGGAGGGCTCGGTCGGATAAATCCGGATCATATTCACAAGCGAGCAGGGGCGCGCACTGGGCGCGCCCCTGCTGCTGTCACCCGAGAGAGTTGGAGAAGAAGTAGATGGCCGCTGTGCAAACGCTGCCCGGTTTGACCCGAGAGACGGTCGAGCAGCTGTCCCGATCGAGAGATGAGCCGGCCTGGCTGCTGGAGCGGCGACTCCATGGATGGAATGTCTTCGAGGCACTCCCGATGCCGGGCAAGAAGGATGAGGATTGGCGCTACACGGACGTCAGCAAGCTTGATCTCGCGCGGCTTGCGCCGTTCGCGAGCGCGTCGCGTGAGCGAGTGGACTCCCCGCTTCGTCTGGATGCCAGCAGCAGCGGTCTTCTGACACATCAGAACTCCGAGACCCTGGACCTTTTCTTGCCCGCCCACGTCGCCGAGCAGGGTGTCATCTTCTCGGACCTCGACGCCGCCGTACGTGAGCACCCCGATCTCGTCCGTCAGTACTTCATGACGGACGCGGTGACGCCCGAGTTCAACAAGTTTGCTGCCCTGAACGCCGCCCTCTGGACCGGAGGAACGTTTCTCTACGTTCCGCGGGATGTGGATGTGGCGCTCCCGCTCCGCACGCTATATACGTTGACGGCCGGCGGCATGAGTCTGTTCACTCACACGCTGGTCGTGCTGGAGGAGGCCGCTCGCGTGGGTTTCGTCGAGGAGTACGCGTCAAACGACCTCGACGAGCTGTCCCTCAATGCGGGGGTGGTGGAAATCATCGTCAAGCAAGCGGCGCACGCCACGTTCATTACTCTGCAAGAGTGGAATGCTAATGTGCTCGAAATTAGCACTCAGCGTGCGGTCGTGGATCGGGACGCGACGCTCGATTGGCTCGTCATCGGGCTGGGAGCCGGCAGGACGAGGGCCAACATCGAGGCCGCGCTGCGCGGCCGGGGCGCGTCGGCCCAGATGCTGGGCATCCTTTGGGGCCATGGGAAGCAGCACACCGATTACCATACGCTGCAGGACCACATAGCTCCCAACACGACAAGTGACCTTCTATACAAGGCCGCGTTGAACGACGAATCGCGCTCAATCTTTTCGGGGCGAATTCGGGTGGAGAAGGGCGCACAGGGAACGGATGCCTACCAGACCAACCGTAGCCTTCTGCTGAGCGACAAGGCCTCCGCGTATCCCAGTCCGAACCTCGAGATTGAGGCCAATGAGGTTCGTTGTTCTCATGGCGCATCCGTGGGCAAGGTCGACAAGGACCAGCTCTTCTACCTCATGGCACGCGGCATTCCGCGAGAGCAGGCGACACGTATGATCGTCGAGGGCTTTTTTGGCGATGTCCTGCAGCGTGAACCGGTCGAAGCCATCCGGGACAACCTGGCCGAGCTCATCGCTCGCAAGATGGACTCGAGCGCGTAGGGCGATGGCAAGAGTTTTGGAAGGTCTGGAGTGGGTCAAGGTCGCGGACATCTCTGAGATCGTACCCGACATGGGATTGCGTGTGGAAATTGACGAGTATCCCGTCGCCATTTGGAATATTGGAGGCGCGTTCTACGCCACGGATGACACCTGCTCTCACGAAGAGGCGTCCCTATCCGAGGGCGACGTGTGGGACGGCAACATCGAGTGTCCGCTGCACGGCTCGCAGTTCGATCCGGAGACCGGCGCCGCCATCACGCTGCCGGCAGTGCTACCGATTGCGACGTTTCCTATCAAGATCGACGGCAATGACGTATATGTAGGATGGAGGGCGGACCGGTAGGCAACCCTTACGAGAAAGGATGAGAGATGGCTATTTCGACCGAAGACGTGGTACGCGAGGCTCTGAAAGAGGTCTACGACCCTGAGATTGGAGTCAATATCGTCGACCTAGGGCTGGTATACGACCTGGACCTTGAACAAAACGGCACCGTGAGCGTTACCATGACGTTCACCACTCCCGCATGCCCTCTCGGTCCGGTGATCGAGCAGGAAGTGAAAAATGCCTTGGTCGGCAATGTGCCGGGCGTGACGGACACGCGCATCAATCTTGTGTGGACGCCACCCTGGACTCCGGACATGATGTCGGAGGATGCAAAGCTGGAGCTTGGCTTCTGGTAATCCCCGGCGTTGCCTCCTCAGCGGTAGGGCTTTCAGCGGCAGGGCTTGGGACAGACGTTCAGAAAAGCGCTCAGTAGCGGCTGTATGAAGTGGACACGGGTGTAGGCGGCGTGGTCCCTCTCCGGCTGGTCCTTAGCATGTAGGTGCCGCTTGTCACGGCGTTGCCCACCGGGAGCATGGATGCTACCGGGGCCAGAGATGCTGCTACTGAGCAGCCGGAGAGGGACCGGCAGCCTGTAGGTGCGACGGAGGGATACCACCCAAGGAAGCGGGGTCTGTAGAGGGGAGGGGCACGGCGGCCGAACTTTCCCTTCCCCGATTCGGCCACCGTGCCTGGTGTCAATGGGACGGCCTACAGAAACGGTAGGCTTTCAAACGAACTGTTGAGCACGGCTGATGAGCTGGCGCCGAGCCACTTGTCGAGAACCGTGCCGTACACCGAACGAAAGTCGATGGCGTAGACGAGATCGCCGTCGCTGTCGGTCTTGCTGAGGAGCGGATCGTCACCGTAGATTCCGCCCTTGACCTTGCCGCCGGCGATGAACACCGGCGCGGCGGTTCCGTGGTCCGTGCCGCGACCGGCATTTTCCTTGATGCGGCGGCCAAACTCACTGAACGTCATGGTCACGACCTGGTCCGCCTTTCCATGTGTCTGGATATCCTGGTAGAAGGCGGCGAGACCCTGCGCAAGCATCTTCAGCAGATTTGCGTGCGTGTACACCTCAGCGACATGATCGTCGAAGCCCCCGACCGTCACGTGGAAGACACGCGTCCCCAGATCGCTGGCGATCATCTGCGCGACGAGCTGCAGCTCTCGCCCCAGGGCGTTCTGAGGGTAGACGGTCGATGGGGTATAGCGCGCGGCGATAGTCTGGAGGTCTTGCACGCTCTTGTCCGCGCTGGCGCCGATACTGCGCACAATGCCGACATAGGGGGCCACATCGGGATTGGTGGTCCCGTACATCTCTCGATACGCGGCGAGCACCGGCGCGCCGGTAGTGCGGCCCAGGGCGAATCGAAAGCTCTGCACGCTCTCGATGGCAGGCACGGGCGAGGTCTCGGAGCGCAGAGTGAGAGGCACCGACGGGCCGAGCGCCAGTGCCTTCAGAGGATTTTGCACGTCGGCCAAGGCGATGTCCAGGTAGCGACCCAACCAACCCGTCGTGGTATTTCCGACCGGGTCCCCGGACTCCCAGATTTGAGTGGAGCGAAAGTGCGACAGATCCGGATTCGGGTAGCCGACTCCCTGGATAATGGCCAGCTTGCCCTGGTCGTAGAGTGGCTTGAGGGGTTGAAGGTTAGGGTTGAGTCCGACGGCGTGATCGATGGGGATGACGCTCTTTGCCGGAACGTTGATGGTCGGTCGGTCCCGGTAATAGAGATCACTGTTGAATGGGACAAGGGTATTGAGTCCATCGTTGCCGCCGGCGAGCTGAATGACAACCAGGATGGGGCCGCCGGCCGTGTCCTTGACCTGATCGGCGAAAGCCGTGTCCAGCAGCATGTGCGGCATCAGAGTGGTTGCTGTGATAGCGCCAACGGTAGTCTTGAGAAAGGTGCGGCGGCTGTGGCGCATCCCCTGGAGATACTGCTGGTAGGATTGGAATTCGTCGCAGCAGCGCGCCGGCTGTTCGTTGTCGATACTCATCGGGGTGGCTCCCTTACGAAACCTGATATTCGGGCGAGATCAAGGCAAGGTGGACAAGCCCTCGCAGGCGCCCCTCGGCATCGGTTCGGTCCAGGCGGTTTTGCCCGGCGAAGTGTAAGAGAGCCGATGCCGTTTCGGTGGACAGTGTGATGCCCAGGACATCGGCCACGTAGTACACGAGGTCGTGCATGCTGAATGCGTTGCTCGCCTCGACTATGGCCGCCGGATCGATGACGGAGCGAGCCGGAACGATATCGCCCGTCAGAGACGAAGCGAAGTTGAATCGCACGAGGATGGTGGCGGCATTGAGCCAGTTCAGACCACCGGGCCAACCTCCCACGTTGGGCGGATTGAAAAGCTCTTGACCCAGAAAGGTCAGCACGCGCGGGATGGTCGTCAAGTCAACCTGGGATAGACCGAGCTGCCGAATCGTGGAGACCACAAACTCGACGGGGCTCTTGACATGTCCGGTGCGGGTGGCCGGACTGTAGAAATCCGGCAGCAAAAAGAGCTCGCGCAAAATCTCCCGGATCGAGTGGTTGCTTTGGTCGTACACGCGTGCCAGCTTGTCGACGACGAAAGTCGGGGGCTTCTCCGAAGCAAAGAACTTCCACATCCTGGTCGCCAGAAACCGGCCGGTGTCGGGATGCGCGGCCAGAATCCGCACGGCATCTTCGGAGTCCCAGTTCCCGGTCTGGCCCAGCAACGTCTTTTCGGCCACGTCGTGAAGACGAGGGACGAAAACGGCCTGACCGTCGGGCGCAACCCGCCAGCCCGTGAAAGCCCGCGAGGAGGCATGAACGTCGTCCTCGGTGTAGTTGCCGTGTCCCAGAGTGAAGAGCTCGAGTACTTCCCGCCCCCAATTCTCGTTGGGCGCGAATTTCGTGTTGCGTTCCCCGTCCAGCCAGCGAAGCATGGCCGGATCTTTGTACACGGCGGACAGGAGATCGTCGAAGCGCCCCATTCCCAGCGTGCGAAAAAGCTGGTTCTGCCGATACATCTTGACCTCGCTGCCCACCTTCTGTATGCCGGTGGCGAAGTGACCGTGCCAAAACACGGTCATCTTCTCCTGCAGCGGGCGCGACGTAATGACCATCTGCTGTGCCCACCATTGCGCCAACGTGTCGCTCCGGTACGCTCGGGTATCAAGGAGAGTGTTGGGGGCGGGCGTGAGCGTGTCCGGTGTTTGATCGAAGTCGACGAGCGCATTGATGGTCGCCGGCAACCCCGCTGAAGCGGCCCGCCGTAGTACGGCCGGCGCTTCACCGAATCCGGCGCGGCGCATGAGGTGCCCGATGTCGGTCTGGGTCTGGTACGCCGAGCTTTTTCGGTGACCGTGCTTCTTCGAGGACCGCTGCTCAGTGGCTACCATATCTCTCCTCGACACCGTTCTTAGTCCTGATGCTAGCAGCGACTTCTTAACCCCCCTTTACGCCACGGTTAACCGCGGGTAAATAAAGCTGGCGGGTCTCTAAAAAGGGAGAGGCCCGCCACTACTCATAGGCAGCGACGGGCCGGGGAAGGGGGTAACGAGAGATTGAATAATCAGGCGGAGCGGCGCGCAGCTCCGCTGCCCTTACGCTCGTTGTACACGCGCGATAGTTCGGTGATTCTGTCAGACGCCTCCGGGGACGTCATACTCTCCGTCGACTCAGATTCGCCGAGCAGGCGCGACAGCTTGGCAATCGTCGCCAGCTGATTGGCGCTTGCCGGCTTGTGCGGTGACGGCTTGGGTGCTTCCGTCGTGTAAAGGTCGCCATCCTCGTGGGCTGCGGAGAGGGAACGCACGTGAGGGCGTACGTCGAGCTGCTGCGGCTCATCGAGCTCCCCCATCTCTTCCACCGAGGTGACGCCCACGTTGACGGCATCCCGCATGGCTCGAGCCTTGGCGCGCGTCTCCGCCATCCGGACGAGATGCGGCACGATCATGCGATTAACGTTTCCGGGCGACGCGTCTCCAATGCCGGAGAATATTCCTTTGCCCGTCTCTACCTCGGCCGCGACGATGGCAACATTTCCGTTGTCCTGGTGTGGTGTCTGAATCAAGGTGGTTGAGATGCGCTGTAGGCCTTGCTGATGCGCCTCGTCGAGGAGTCCCTCGTACAGAACGAATTGCTTGCCCTGTCGCTCGATGATGTACTCGCGTTTCATTCCCGTTTCCTTTGCGTCTGCCACGTATCGAACATACGTTCTAATTTAAAACATCTGACTCCCGGGTGTCAAGCGCTCTGCAACGTCCGGATCTTCGGTTGCGTTCTTCTGCTTCCTCTTGTAAGATAGGTTCAACTCTTGACGAAAGGAACGGCACGTTGGTTAGCTACAAGCCCGTCCCGCGCGGCAACGAAAGCGACAGCTTTGTGCTCAACGGGAGAGGTGTGCCTGTCACCACTAGTCCACCGTTCCTGTGGCCCATGATCCTGCAGACCTGAGCTCAGACTCATCCAGCAAGGTATCAACCGTGGGCCGGGAATGTGGCCCACGGTTTTTTGTGTTGTAGCGGAGGAAGAGATGAACAACATCCTGGAGCTGAATCTGGCGAAGGAAGCGCTCAAGAACCGGCCTGCCGCCGAGCAGGCGCTGCAGGTCGAAAACGTGGCCAAACACTTTGGAGGTCCGTCTCGGTACACGCGTCCGGGCAAGAAGCCCAAAAAGCGAGTCTGCGCCATCGACGACGTCTCGATGCAGGTGCACCGTGGAGAAATTTACGGCGTGCTGGGAGCCAACGGCTCGGGGAAATCCACGCTGATCCGCCTGATAGCGACGCTGCTCCTCCCCGATGCGGGAACGGTCAAGGTCTTCGGCCACGACGTGGTCCGTGAAGCGCCCGCCGTCCAACGCATGTTGAATCGCGTGTCGGTCGAGGCATCGCTATTCAAAAAGCTGTCGGCAATGGAGAATCTGATCTACGCCGCGCGTCTGTACAGCGTGGATGTGCGATCGGCGCGAATCGAGATTGTCCGCATTCTCGAGGGGCTTGGCATCCCGAGAGCGCGCATCGGACAGCCGGTGGAAAAGATGTCGCGAGGAATGCAGCAAAAAGTCGCGATCGCGCGCGCTCTGCTGACGTCCCCAATTCTCCTTCTGCTGGACGAGCCCACCACCGGTCTCGATCCCCGTTCGAAGAAGGACGTGCAGCGATTTGTGCTGGACCTCCGCGACGTGCACGACGCCACCGTCCTGCTCACGAGCCACGACATGGATGAGGCGGATAGCCTGTGCGATCGCCTGGCGATCTTGAACAAGGGCAAGGTCATTGTCGAAGGAACGCCCATGGAGCTGAAGGAGGAGCATGCGCGGAGGCACGGAACGGTAAAGCTTCCGTCCCTGGAAGAGGTGTTCATGGAAGTGACGGGCCGAAGCCTGGACGACGAAGACGATGAAGATGATGAAGGAGTGAGTGAGTAATGGCCGTTCAGTCCATGGCCCCCGCGCTACGCCAGGTCAGGGCGTCCTACGCGCTGGTCGAGCGAAACGTCAATCTTTCGAAGCGGTACTGGGGATGGGAGATGGCGTTCATTGTCTATACCGTCGCTCAGTCGCTGGCGGTCGTGTACACCGCCAAGGCGGTGCCCAGCATGTCCGGCGGCAAGGGCTTCGATACCAGCATGTTTGTGCTGTACCTGGCAGTCGGCACATTGACCTGGTCGTACATGGCTTCGCTGTTCAACGCGATCGCGGAGAGCGTCCAGTGGGAGCGCTGGGAAGGAACGATCGAGTACACCATGATGGCGCCGATCTCACGGATGACGTACGTGCTCGGGTCCTGCCTCTTTGGCGTGGTGTACGGTCTCGCCCGCACCGCGTTCGTCGTGGCCGCCCTCATTTTCATGTTCCACCTCAACGCCAACAGCGCCGGGATGCTGCCGGCACTGGCCATCATCGCCGTGGGAAGCGTGTCATTCATCGGCATCGGCATCATGGCCGCCACACTTCCTCTACTCTTTACGGAGAAGGGAGCGCAGATGACCTACGTGATCGAGGCCTGCCTGCTGCTGGTCTCGGGGGTGTACTACCCGGTGAGCGTGCTGCCCGCGTGGCTGCAACCCTTCTCGCACATTTCTCCCGCCACGTACATCCTGAGCGGCATCCGCGACCAGCTGGTCGGTCACGCGTCACACGTGGCGCTCGCGCCGACGCTTCTGCCCCTGGCATTCATCGGGCTGATCAGCGTGCCGCTGGGCCTCTGGCTGTTCGCCTGGGCGGAGCAGTTCGCCAAGCGGACCGGACGGCTCAAGAGGACCGGATGACGACAAAGGGGACGGTGCTCGTGGGCATGAGCGGCGGGGTGGATAGCTCGGTCACCGCCGCCTTGCTCAAGCGGCAGGGCTACGACGTGATCGGCATGACGATGCAAATCTGGCATCGCTCGTCCGCGTTCGAGGACGCCGGGGCCATGCAAGGATGCTGCACCATCGACGCCGTTGACGACGCCAGGCGCGTCGCAGCGCGGCTGGACATCCCGTACTACGTTCCGAACTTTCGGGAGGAGTTCAGCGCCACCGTCATCGACGACTTCGCGCGCGAGTATCAGGAGGGACGCACTCCCAACCCCTGCGTTCGCTGCAATCAGTGGGTGCGCTTTGATGGGCTGATTCAGAGGGCGGATGAGCTTGGAGTCGACTACGTGGCAACCGGTCATTACGCCCGCGTGGAACATGACGAGACTCGCGGCGAGTTCGTGCTGCGGAAGGCCGCGGACCCGACCAAGGACCAGTCCTACGTTCTGCATACCCTTCGGCAACATCACCTTCGGCGCGTCCTCCTGCCTCTTGGAGGCATGTCGAAGTCGCACACGCGACAGCTGGCGCGCGACTTCGACCTGCCGGTCGCGGACAAGCCGGACAGCCAGGAAATCTGCTTTGTCGCGGGCAAGAATTACCAGGAGTTTCTGCGCCGCTACGTGGGGGACATCGACCGGCCGGGGGACATTGTCGACGATCGCGGTGAAGCCATCGGCCGGCACCAGGGCGTGCACAACTACACGGTCGGCCAGCGGCGCGGTCTCGGAATCGCGAGCGCACGGCCCAAGTACGTTGTGGAGCTGCGCCCGCACGACAACCAGGTTGTGATCGGTGAACGAGATGACGCCGCGGGAATTGGCCTCGTGTGCTCGCGCCTCTCCTTCACCGGCGCTCCGCCCGCGGACTCGTTCAATGCCGGTGTCAAGATACGCTATCGCACACCGGAACGGCCGGCGACCGTACATGTCGGACCGGACGATACGGCGCGAATCGACTTCGACAGGCCCGTGTGGGGAATCGCGCCCGGGCAGCTCGCGGTCATGTACGATGGCGATCGGGTCGTGGGCGGCGGCACGATCGATCGGGTCATCAAGGCAACCTGACGCCGGCTCGCCTGTGGTAGGCTGAGGCGCAATCGCATATGGCGGGAATCAGGGCAAGTCCGATGTGATGTCGGCGCAGTCCACGCTACTGTATGGCCATCCAGGTCCCTTTTCTTGAGACTCGAGATGGCCGAGCCAGAAAACCTCTCCCGCCGGTGCCCGTACACCTTCGTTGGCAAAGGGAGGTCGGCATGGTTTTTCAGCTCTCGCCTTGACCCTTGTCCTTTATAGGAACAAGGGTCTTTCTCATTCCTTTCGAGGTGGCGTGACGACGTGCCGCCATCTTCCACCATGCGAGGGTTACCATGAAAATGTTTCTGCTGGCCGCTGCCATGCTTCTCATGCCGGTCTCCACTTCAGCGCGCGCGTCCCATCGCGTCACCGTCACCGCTTTCCCGATCACGATTATCGACGACCTTGGCGATCACGTCCGCCTGGAACGCGCTCCCAAGAGAATCCTGACGCTCGACGCCAGCGACACCGAAACGCTCTTTGCCCTGGGTTTGGAAAAGCGCCTGGTCGGCGATGGGAGCAAGTACTCCGAGGGGGCGACCGGGATCTCGCGGGACTTCCGCTATCCGTCGGAGTGGCCATCGACGGCCGGGCGAGACTACCCGATTCGCGCCAAGAGGCTCACTCATATTGAAGGCGGATACGGCACGATTCCCTTTGACCTGGAGACCATCGAGAAACTGCAGCCGGACGTCATTTTTTCGCTGAACAGCGATCACCCGGCCCTGCAAAAAATGCGCGATCTGGGTCTCAAGGTCATCGTCAACAATCCCGGCAATCTGCATGGGGTGCTCAAGGATGTCGCGCTGGCCGGCCGCGCGACCGGAACCGCACAACGAGCATCCGTCGTGCTGGCGACCATGAACCGGCAGCTTGCAGCCGTGCGGTCACGAGTAGCTCGCTTACGGGCTCGGCCGCGCGTCTACTACGAAATAGACGCCACAAACCCTCTGGAGCCGTTTACAGCGGGACCGGGAACGTTCGTGGACGACGCCATCCACCTGGCCGGTGGCAGAAATGTGGCCGATGCCGTCCGCACGTGTTCCGGCACCGGCTGCTACCCGCAGCTCACCCTGGAATCGCTGGTGCGATTCGACCCGCAGGTCATCGTCCTCGCTGACGCCCCATATGGGACGACCACGGCGAGCGTCGAAGCGCGTTCCGGGTGGAACACAATGGCGGCGGTGCGCGGGGGGAAGATATATCCTATCAATCCCGACCTGCTCAGCCGTCCCGGTCCACGGGTGATGGTTGGGCTTCAGGCTTTGATGCGGTTGATTCACAGGCAAACGCCATCACGTCCCTCGTCGTCGCTCGTGAGCGGCCCTCATGGGCGAGCTACCGTCCTCCCCCCATTCGATCGGTCCCCAAACGACCAGCCCAAGGTCAGCGAGAACCGTTGGATCGCAACCAAGTCCTTTGATGGCCCAGTATGCTATGTGCGACGGGGCAGGCAGGCTACCACGAGTTTTGGGCCGCGACCAGCCTAATGAGGAAAAGCAGATCACGGCACCCATGTCTGGTTACATCGTGTTGACATTTAGGATCCATGAGGAAGACGGGCAGTATGTCGCGCGCTGCGAAGAATTAGGCATATCGAGCTGCGCCAAGGGGATCGAGAAGGCTTTCGACCGCGTTGAGGAGGCAACTACTCTTTATCTCAGCACGCTGGACGAGGTGGGAGAAAGGGAACGAGTCTTTGCCGAAGCAGGAATCGAGATCAAGACCGGAGAACCGGGATCAGATTCGGTTTCTGTTCGTACGACTCCCGATCGAGAGTTTGTTTCTCTGCGCAGCGCGCGGTTGCCCGAGTACTCTTTCGCCTAGACGTCATTGCGTCCTCCTCTCTGTTCCAGCAAACGGCGCATAGCGGCGCTCAACCCACCCATCGCTGTCGACATCCGGCCGCGCTAGTCCTGCGACCTAGAGATGCAAAACTTAAGACCGACTTAATCTCCGTCCTGGTATGGTTCGCCTAGAAACTGAAATACCGAGAGGAGATTACCTTTGATGAGACTTCCGCTTCGCGCTTTCCGCCGCGTGCGCCGGCGCCCTGTTTGGCGGTGCGCTCATGCGGCCACCCATCCC
>QHBP01000153.1 GCA_003244175.1 Chloroflexota bacterium
TGATCGGCTCTGGCAGCCACTCGCCGACGTAGCGTTCGCGGCGGACGCGCGCGGAGCGCAGCTCGTTGATCGCCAGCCGGGTGGTCACGGTGGCGACGAACGCGCGCCGCGATGCGATCTGCTCGCCGGCATCAAGCGTCTGATGCACCCGCAGGGGCTCCCAGGCCGGAGGACAGTTAGGCACCCAGGCACAGATCTGATCATGCACGGAATGCGCTCTTTGCTCCTGCAATAGCAGGATCGCCACCGCCGTGAACTGCTTGCTGATGGACGCGATCTAGAAACGCGGTTTCCGAGCCGTTGGATCTCGCATCGTCGCGATTCGCCATTCCGAATCCTCGGTCGACGAGAGTTGTCCCGTGCTGGCGAACGAGGACGGAACCGTTGAAACGCCCGTCTCGGCTCAGCTGATCGAGATAGGCATCGATTTCCACACGTCCGTCCTTTTTGCCCGACATCCATCCCATAGGTCACTCCGTGACGCTGCGATCATCCTACCAGCCGTCGACGCCGAATCGGTGGCACCGCAGCTTAGAACGGTTATCCTAAGAAGGCCAAACGCCTTTAGGCGTACAACGACAAACTGGCGCGGACGGACGACCGTGCAGAATTTATTGACACTTCGAGCATTTGGGAGGATATAGACACGATGGCAATACCGATTCAAGTAACGTTCGACGCGGCCGATCCCGACGGTCTCGCGACTTTCTGGGCAACCGCGCTCGGCTACAAGAAGCAGGATCCGCCCCTCGGTTTCGCCACCTGGCCCGAGTTCTTGCGAACACAAGGTTTCTCGGAAGACGAGATGGACGATGCAAGCGCGATCGTCGACCCGGATGGCAGCGGACCACGCATTTTCTTTCAGCGCGTGCCGGAATCGAAGAGCGCGAAGAATCGCGTCCATCTCGACGTCAACATTGGTGGCCCCGATGACACGCCTGTCGACGAGCGCCGGCGTCGCTCGGATGCCCACGCGGAACTGCTGATCACGGCGGGCGCGCGGCGCCTCGCCGCGAAGGAGGAGCACGGCGAGTATTGGGTGGTCATGCAAGATCCGGAGGGCAATGAGTTTTGTTTGCAGTAAAGGGGGTTCTCAGCTCTACTTGACAATAACTTCATCGGTCGTGCTACACTTGAATTGTGATCGAACCGCAACAATCCGAAACGCCGGTCGAACCGGCGTTTTCCCATTTATTCGACTTTCCCTTCGACCCGTTTCAGGTCGAAGCCATCGCGCATATTCGTAACGGCAGGTCCGTCATGGTGGCGGCGCCGACGAGCTCAGGCAAGACCCTGGTGGCCGAATACGCCCTCTGGCGCGCCCTCCAGACGGGGTCGCGTGCGATTTACACGACGCCCATCAAGGCGCTCTCCAATCAGAAACGACGGGACCTGGAAGTCATGTTTCCCGGCCAGGTCGGGCTGCTAACCGGGGATCGCAGTGAGAACGCGGATGCGCCCATTGTCGTCATGACGACCGAGGTCCTCCGCAACATGCTGGTCGAGGATTCCGTCACGCTACAGCGAGTCACCAGTGTGGTCTTCGACGAGGTTCACTACCTGGCGGATCCCGGCCGCGGAACGGTGTGGGAGGAGGCAATCATCACCTGCCCCCGCCACGTGCAGCTGGTCTGTCTCTCGGCCACCATCGCCAACGCGCAGGAGATTGCGGCCTGGATCGGGGAGACACACCGCGACATCGCCCTCGTACGACAGGACGAGCGGCCGGTCCCACTCGAGCACTATTACTACACACAACACCGGCTCCATCTGGCGCGAGACGTGGCCGGTCAACGTCGAGCCATGTTTCTCCGAGAACGCAAGGGTCCGATGCCGCCCCCGGCTGAGGTGGTTCGAGCACTTGAGCAGGCCCGGCTGCTTCCCGCCATCTGGTTCGCTTTTTCGCGACGAGCGGTCGAAGAGGCGGCCGAAAGCTGCGCCCGTGCCGCGTCGCGTCCGCAACGCGAACGCGCCCTTGCCATAGAGAACGCGATTGGCTGGACTCTTTCGACGCTGCCGGCCGAAGACCAGAAGCTCCCGCAGCTGTCTCTCCTGGTCGGCTTATTGCGGCGCGGAGTCGGTTTCCACCATGCTGGTCTCCTACCGCCTTTCAAGGAGCTGGTGGAGAGGCTGTTCATCGACGGCCATCTCTCAGTCGTGTGCGCAACCGACACGCTGGCCGTCGGTATCAATATGCCGGCGCGCACCGTTGTTATCAGCGTGCTGTCCCGTCCCTTTGGCGGCATCCTCACTCCCAACGATTTTAGTCAGCTCACGGGACGCGCGGGCCGGCGCGGTATCGACGAGCTCGGCGCCGTCGTGATGCTGCCGTCTCCGTTTCACACCTTTGAAGACGCTTATCGCGACGTGTGCTCGCCCTTGCAGCCCATCGCCAGTACGTTCCGACTGCGGTACAGCACCTTGCTCTCCGCCATGCAGGGCGACGACGATCGCCTGGATCACCTGGTACGATCTAGCCTTCGGCAGTATCAGATGCGCGAGCAAATTCGTGACGCCGAGGTTCAGCTCGAGGAGATCCGCGAGCAGATGGGCGGTAACTCAGGCGAGGACGACGAGGACATGACCGGTGGAGGCATGACCGCCTATCTTCTCTTGCAGAGCGAGTTGTCGCTTGCCGAGAAAGAACAGAAGCGAGCTCGCGGCGCCCGCAGCCGGGGATCCAAGACCGCCGGCGCCAACCGGCGTTATACGAAGGCCCGGGAAGAACGCGAGAGGCTCTCGGAGCTCGTGCGCGCCCATCCCGCACACAGCCAAGCAGTGGAGCTGGAGCGCATAGACCCGGACCGCTTATCCCTGCTGCGGCGCGCCAACAAGCTGCAGGCCTCGATGCGGCAGGCGCGTCAGGAGTGCGAGCAAGAGGCCAGCGAGACGGCGGAAGCCGTGCGGGCGGTCCTGTGGGAGCTCGGGTATGTAGGTCCGGAAGGTCTCAGGTCAAAAGCACGGGGTCTCCGCGAGATCGTCGCCGCTTCCGGCATCGTCTTGTGCGAGCTGTACGACGCCGGAGCCTTCGAGCGTCTCGACGCGGCCGAGCTCGCCGAGGTCATTAGCTGGTTCGCGTGCGACGCCAACCGGCGCCGGCAGAATCATTTCCGGCTGCCGCGCAATCTCGAGCGATTGCGTGGGCGCGCCGCCTCCTGTTATCGCTGCATCGCGGAGCTCGAGGAGGGCGAGGGTATCGAGCTGACCCTCGGTCCCAGCGCGTGGTTCCACAGTGTTGCGCTCGCCTGGTGCCGGGGCGAATCCATAGGCGAGATCAGCTCGCATATCGAGTTTGGCGAGGGCGATATCGTCAGCCTGCTGAACAAGACCGTCGATTTGCTGGACCAGTTCGAAGGCATGCTGCGGGAACGCCGCGATGACGCTCTGGTTGTACTCTCGATTGAAGCCCGGCGTCTCCTGGTGCGCGGGCTCGTGGCGATGATGCGATCGGACGGCACAGTTGCGGAGCTGCAGCCGGTCTAAGAGAGTCTGCCTTCGGGGCCCATTGTCCAGGTTGGCTAAAGATTAGCGAAGAATTCCCCGGTAACGGCCACGTCTTCGACCGTCCTAGCCGTCACGTGGACACCTAGGCCAAGTTCTTTCAATTTATCGAGCAGCTGCTCGCCGTCTACAAGGTCGATAAGCGGCGCACCGTCGCGCATCGCTTCCGTTTTTGCCTCACGCGTGAACGTGCCAGTCGTCAGAAAGAGCCCGCGCTCGGCTCGGCCTACCATCGCGCCTCGGAAATCTCTAACGGCGGAAGGACCGACGCTTCCCTGATATCTCTTGCATTGGAACAATACTGGGAAGCTCAGGAGCCCACCGAGTCTGACGATGCCGGTACCGTCGATCCCGCCGTCGCCCGATCTGCCCGTCACGTGCACGGTGATGAATCCGGATTCACGGAGAACCCTCTGGCAAAGACGCTCAAATCCAGCTGGGGGCAGCTTGAGCAGTTCACTCAGGAGTTCTTGGCGCCAAGTAAACTCCTCAGTCGGGGCGTCTAGCGTCTCCTCTACGACCGACGTCTTTTCCCTCGTCTTGTGACGCATTTGCATGGTGCGCACGACTTCACGCTGGTCGACTGATTTGCCTTCGCCCACCTTTCCAGTCAGAACCCACACTCCCCGCTGGGTGTTGTCGAGAAGTCCGTACCCTTTCAGGTACGTTCGAGCCCATGCGAGCCGGTACTGCGTCTCGGTCTGTCGCTCATCGTGGGGTTGCGATCTGTCCTCTTCTCCAAGGCCAAGATCGGCGATGACCTGCTCTTCAAGCTCCGCAATGGATGCCGACCCGCCAAGCGTACGTATTGCGGCAAGCAGTGGATTGAACAGATCATCATACTTCGGAACGATTGCACGCTCTCCTATGGTTAACGGAGCTATTTGAGGTCCATCAAGGCGCTTTGGTAACGCGTCCGAGGCGGACGTTCAGTGCCTGTCCACGTGTCGGTGTCAATGGCGTTGCGCCGATAAAAGACCCATCGTCTTCTGCACCGCCGCCAACGCATCCAGCTTGCCCGCGCCGAATTGCGGACTCCAGCCGGAGAGCCCCGTGTACAGGTCGCGCCGTGTCGTGGATGTGAGGATGGAGTCGGCGGCCGCAGGGCTCAGAGTTGGATCGATCTGCAGCATGAGTGCGATCGTGCCGGTGACATGAGGCGCCGACATGCTTGTCCCCGTATAGGTGAGGTGGTTGCCGTCCGGACTGATCTGCGCGGGATCGATACAGTTACTGTATGAGCCGCCCGAGCATACGGGTTCGTCGTGACTCAATGTAGAGGTGATCATGGTCCCTGGCGCGGCGATGTCCGGCTTGTGACGTCCGTCCGCGGTGGGTCCCTCGGAGCTGCTCGCGGCAATATCCCCGACGCTCAGCACGCCGTCGATGCAGACATAGTTGTCGCATACCTGATGGTCGGTGTTATGGATATCTCGCCAGCTGGTACTCGTGGCATAGTTCGCCACCGTGATCACCCTGTGCGCATCTCCTGGGATGGACATTGTGTCGGACTCGTTTGGGTAGCGGAACTCCGCGTCGTCGGAGCCTTGCATCCACGCGTCGTAGCGCGCGGCGCCCGACACTCGCTTCCCGCGAACAACCAATCGCCAGCGTCCGTGAAGGGCGCGGTGGCTCGCCGATTCCACGAGAAGGTAAATCTCGTGGTAGCCGGCGCTATAGCGGCCCGACTCCAGAGTGACCAGGGTGTCACGGTCGCGGCTCCGCTTTCGTTGCAGACTCGCATTGTTCTCCACCGGGCCAATCCTCTCTCCCGTGACCACATTCCGCAAGCTGATGGACAAAGACGCGTGGGCACTGTAAAACACCTCGAGGTCGAAGCCCGTACTGTATCCGGTGGGCGCAAACTGCAGCACGCGCGTCTGATTCTGGCGCACGGAGCCGCCGGCGTGAGCCCCCTCGTGCCCGGCGTTGCCGGCCGACTTCACAAAGATGCGTCCGGGGCCCGAAAGGCGATCGAGGGCGCGTGCCTCCGGCTCGCTCCCATTGTGGGGCCCGTCTTGATCGCCGAAGCTGTTGTTGATCACGATCGGTTCGTGCAGCTGGGCGGCCTTATCGACCAGATACTTCCATCCGGCGATCATGTTGTCGGTGGTCAGGTCGCTCTTGACGACAAGAATGTCCGCTTGCGGTGCAACCCCAAATTCCTTCGACGGCGTGCTCGACCGCCCGTTCCCCGCCGCGATCCCGAGGACGTGGGTGCCATGTCCGTCGAGATCGTCACGTTCCGGGCATGACCCATTCTCGATCGACGCGCTATCGCACTCGTACCCGTAATTGAAGCCTTGTGGTGCATGACCGCTGAGAGTTTGGTCCCAAATGGCGCGGATGCGTGTCGTTCCGTCCGGATTGGTGAAGTCGGCACTGTGATAGTCGACGCCGGCGTCGACGACGCCGATCAACACGTGCTGGCCCTGGACCGGCAGCCCGCTCGTGTCGTGCAGCGCCCAGACCTGATTGGCCCTGATGTCGGCCACACTGATGTCCGCCTCCGATCGTAATCGGCGTGAGGGGAACAGACCCTGTACGCCCGCGTGCCGCGCAAGCGCCGCGACCTGATTCACGGGCACCTCCGCGGCCGTCACCTCGCCGCCGATATCCGCGCGGATGCGTCCTCCAATTCCGCGGATAAAGGAGACGACGTCCCGCGTGGACACAACCTCCACGCGAACCATTTGGACCTGTTCGGGATGATAAACCCGCTCGCGGTTCTCCTGGATGTTCGCGATCTCCCGCTGCAAACCGAGGCTTACAACACTCCCGCCCGGCACGCCGTGTCCTCTCCTATTAAAGCGTGACACCGTCAAGGAGGAAGGCGCCGTAGCTCGGCCCTCTGTGGCCGTCCGT